>DATFRC010000244.1:0-4375 GCA_035263725.1 Jatrophihabitantaceae bacterium
CCCGCACCTCGCGCACCCACTCCTGCATGGTGACCAGCTCGCTCTGCAGCCGGAACAGCTCCTTCTCGTAGACGCCTCGCCCCAAGTGGCCGTCATGCTTGTCCTTCGCCATGATCGGACTGTAATGCGGTGAGGTCGGAAAACGGCCGCGCACAGTTTGGAGCGCTACGTTCGGCGAGCCTGTGGGTGGCCGATTCGGCCTAGGAGTGCGTCGAGCTGCGCATGCAGGGCGCTGACCTCGGTGTTGAACCAAGCTGTGCGGAGTTGGTTGTTGAGGCCTCCCGGTGTCTCGTGCGCGGCGACGAGCTCGTCGATCGTCGCTTAGCTCCAGCACTCGGCCGAGCCGATTGAACAGATCGGTTGCTGCCTGGTGTGCCGGGTAGGTGGCGGTCAGGGAGGTCCGATGTCGCACCGCCGGTAGCGGGATCGCGCGGACAAGGTCAACGTCGGCGCCGAGAAGGCCGCGGAGCTCGTCGTGATCAACGCCGGCCACAACACTGATCACGACGGTGCCCGGACGCACTCGCACCTCGGACATGGCCTCACGGATGGACTCGGGCCGCACCGCGATGACAAGGACGTCGGCATGATCGGCGACGGCTTGGTTGTCCGCGCCAACCGTCACGGTCGAATACTGCTCCGCGAGTCGCTGAGCTGTGCTTGCCCCTCGAGGCGATAGGCAGATGACGGGGGTGTCAGCTGGTTCGATCCCGTTGCAGAGGCCGTCAACGATCGCGCTGCCGATCTCACCGACCCCGACGATGCCCAGCCGGGTCCGCGGCGGTGGGCTGCTGGTTGTCACAGCAGCACGCTAACCCGGACGCCGCGACCTGCATTGCCGTCGGGACTACCGGCGCGCGTCGAGGTAGTTGGCGAGGTGGGCGATCACGTCGCGTGCGTCGTCTTCGATGCCGTGGATGAATGTGGACTTGCGTCGCCGCAGCACGGGCAGCCCGAGTGCGTAGAGTCCGGGGCTGTAGACCACACCGCCCTCGTGGCGTAGCTGGGCCTTCGTGTCGAGCACGGGCACGTCGAGCCAGCTGTAGTCGGGGCGAAAGCCGGTGGCCCAGACGATCGTGCGGATCCGGCCGCTTCGCAGGTCGAGCTGCAACGGCGTCGACACAGGGACGCGGGTCGGCGCGAAGCGCTCGGGAGCGTCGACCTCGGCGTCGCACCCGTCCGTTCGGGCCCACTCGTCGAACGTGTCGAGCAGACGCGCCATTTTGAGGTCGGCTAGCGAGAACAGGTTGCGCACGCCACCGGAGAACAGCGCGCGGCCGTCACGGACTGCCGCCCAGCGCCCTACCAGCTCGACACCCATCGCGGTGAGCGCGTTGAGGTCGAACGTCGTCCGCTCGGGAGTCCCGACGAGTTGCGGCGAAGGTAGCCGCCTGGCCCGGGTGAGATCATCGACCTCGTCATGCCGTTGGTCCCAAAGGCCTGACGCGGCCATCCACCACAACACGTCGCGTCCGCGGTATGTGCGCGGCAAACGCACGTGCTCGCCCACCGAGAGGACCACCGGCCGGCCGGAGCGCTGTAGCTCGACCGCCAACTGAACCCCGGTAGCCGATGCGCCAACGACTAGCACGCCGCCATCAGCGAGGGGGCTGGGGTTGCGGTAATCGAACGGCGTCAGTTGCTGGATGCTCGCCGGCACGGCATCGCGGAACGCCGGCACCGCGGGCCGGTTGCAGGCTCCACTCGCGATGACGACGGCCCGGCAGCGGATCTCGCCGCGACTTGTTGTCACGTGGTATTCGTCATCGGTGCGTCGTACTGACGTGACGGTCGTGCCAGTGCGGACCGGGGCGCCCGAGACAGTGGCGAAGCGCTCGATGAACTCGATGACTTCGCCCATTGTCATGTAGCCGTCGGGATCCGGCCCGTCGTAACGATGCTCGGGTAGGCGTGTCTGCCAGCTGGGCGTGAGCAGCCGCAGGGAGTCCCAGCGTTCGCGCCGCCACGAGTTAGCCACGTCGCCGCGTTCGAGTACTACGTGGTCGATCGACTGCTTGCCAAGCGCGTGGCTGGCGGCGAGGCCCGAGTGTCCCGCGCCGATGACGACGACGGTGACGCGCTCGGTCAAGCGACCTCTACGGTGACGTCTGTCGGGTTGGTGAGCGCGTCGAAGACGGCGGAGCGCTTCTGCGACTGGGCTACCAGTGCTTCGATATCTTGCTTCGAGGCATCCGCATCGATGGTGAAGGTCACCTTGATGTCGTTGAAGCCGTTCCGGACGTCACTGTCGACACCGAGCATGCCGCGGATGTCGTGGTTGCCCTCGACCGTCGACTCCACAGAGCGCAACTGAATGCCGCGATTCTGCGCGACAGCTGCCACACCTGCGGTCAGACAGCTCGCCAAGCCGACAAGGAGGAACTCGATCGGCGTGATGCCGTTGTCCTCCGCCGCGAAGATCTCCGGATGATCGGCATCGAACACGGCCTCGGTCTTGTGGCTCTGTTCCCCGCCGAGACCGAAAAAGTTCTGAATCGTCGCGGTGCTGTGCACGCCGTGCTGCCATTTCGAGGATGCCCGCCAAGTGAACTGCGCGGCCTCGGGCGCATTCTTCAGCACTTCGCGCGCGTCCAGCAGTGCCTGCACGTTGACGCCGTTGGTGACAGTAGTCATGTCGCAGATATCCCTCTCGTCGATTGCCGAGGTTCCCCATGGGGATGCACGAATATACCGCCGCCATCACCGGATTTGCTCGCGCGTTTGGGCAGTCCCAACATCGACGCTCACGACCGGTTCCGTCACCTTCGGGCGGCTACACGCAGCCCGACGGCGCTTCTCATACCGGGAGATGCTCGGTCATTTCCGCCTGCAACGCTGGACACGGTTGGGACTTAGCGCCATCACGCAGGGCGCGGATTTCCGGCACCTGAAGCCGGAGCCACTGAAGTCGGAGCCGGCGAGGGGACTCGAACCCCTAACCACCGCTTTACAAGAGCGGTGCGCTGCCAATTGCGCCACGCCGGCGGCACTCGCAGTCTAGTGTGACGGGACGCGCGGACCGCCCGCGAGTCGCGACGCGACGAGGCAAACCGCATGCCTGAGCTCGTACCACCTACAACCGCCGTACATGCGTCGTTTCTTTCCGCCATGGCGGAGTTCGCGCGAGAGGGTCGTGGCGCACCCGAGGACTACACGATGATCGGCGACGAGATCCGCAGCAACAACGCCACATGGCACGACAGCGGAGCGTTCGCCCACTATACAGCCAGGCTGCGTGCCGACGCGCTCGAAGAGACGCCACGGCCGGCGGGCTGGGTTCCGTCCACCACGCTCTGGTATGTGGACGGCAGCGAGTATCTCGGGCGGCTGAACATCCGGCACCGGCTCACTCCGTGGCTGCTCGAACGCGGCGGACATATCGGCTACGACGTCCGTCCGAGCGCCCGCAACAACGGCTACGCCACGAGCATGCTGGGTGACTCGTTACCCATCGCGAGACGGCTGGGCATCGCCGACGTGCTCGTCACGTGTGACGTCGACAACACCGCGTCCCGCCGCGTCATCGAGAAGAACGGGGGGCAACTGGAGGACGAACGGGGCGGAAAGCTGCGGTTTTGGGTCCGAACTTGACTGGGCGTGGTTCCGCCTGTCCAATTGCCATACCCGACCGCTATGCCGGTCGGCCGGTGCCGTCTTCTCATCGGTGGGACGGGGCCCGCTGGCCGATCGGAAATCCGTGAGGTGGCCGATTAGGCCCGAGCCACCCGCACCCGGCGCGGTCCCGACACACCGAGTAGGAGCCCCCCATGGCCGAAGTTCAGTACATCCACGCCAGCCGTATCTACCCGGGCAACCCCGTGCCCGCGGTGAACGATCTCAACCTCGACATCGAGGACGGGGAGTTCATGGTGCTGGTCGGTCCGTCCGGATCCGGTAAGTCCACCGCACTGCGGATGCTCGCCGGGCTCGAGGACGTCGATGAGGGCGAGGTCCACATCGACGGCAAGGACGTGTCGACCAAGCCGCCGAAGGACCGGGACATCGCGATGGTGTTCCAGAATTACGCGCTCTACCCGCATATGTCCGTCGCTGAGAACATGGGCTTCGCGCTCAAGCTCAAGGGCGTGCCGAAGGCGGAGCGGGCGGCGAAGGTCCGCGAGGCGGCGAAGATGCTCGACCTCGAGCAGTACCTGGACCGCAAGCCGAAGGCGCTGTCCGGCGGCCAGCGGCAGCGGGTCGCCATGGGCCGCGCGATCGTGCGTGAGCCGAGCGTGTTCCTCATGGACGAGCCGTTGTCCAACCTCGACGCCAAGCTGCGCGTCGAGACCCGCGCCAACATCGCCGCGCTGCAGGCCCGCCTGGGCACCACCACCATCTACGTCACGCACGACCAGGTCGAGGCGATGACGATGGG
>DATFRC010000245.1:0-2242 GCA_035263725.1 Jatrophihabitantaceae bacterium
GATGTCGTAGCTGACGTTCACCGATTGCCCGAGCGGCGTGACCGGTGCGACCACCGGCGCCGGCGCCATCGCGTGGGTGCCGTCGGTCGGGCCGAGGGTCAGCGTCTCGCTCGTGCTCGCCAGCACGCGCTGCGGGCCCAGCCGCACCTCGGCGGTGACCGTCACGTCGCGGCTTCCGGTCGACACCAGCGGCTGCCCGGCCGCGGCGAGTAGCTCCGCGGGCGTGACTCGGATGGCCGGCGTCTGTGAGCTGAATTCGGTACTGCCCACCCGTAGCACGTAGTTCAGCGGGCCGTGCTGAGGCAGGCCGGTGGCGTCGATGCCGAATGTGATCGGACCGACCAGCGACTCGCCGGTCGGGTTGCCGAGCCCGTCGACCGGGCCGGTGAGGTCGATCGCGCTCGGATCCGTGTTCTCGACGAAGTTCGCGTTGGCGTCGCCGATCGTGACGCGGTGCGCAGTGGACAGCCGCACGATGGCCGGCGCGCTCGGCGGTGCCGGACTGAGCAGGGACTCGACGGCTCGGGTGATGTCGATCTGCGGGCCGACCTGTAGTTGCCGGTCGACCTGCGGCTGGGTTGGCACGTCGCGGCCGGTCTGCTCGAGCAGGCGCCGTACCGCGCCGGGGTTCAGCGGGTGCCCGATTGCCTTGCCGACCTGCAGCAGGTCCGCCACCGCGGCGGCGGTCATGGGCGTGGACGCCGACGTGCCGCCGTCCAGGACGGTGACCGCGTCCGAGGCGGTGCAACTCCCGAACTGCAGGCAGGTGTGCTGCAACGCCGGGATGTTGTCGCTAGGCGCGGAGACGTCCACCCGGGTGCCGAAGCCGGAGGAGAACGCCGTCATCCCGTTCAGGCGGGTCTCGGCGAACGTACCGGTATGCGCGAGCGGGCCGCCCGCCTGCGGTGGCGCAGCGATCGTGTCGTCGGTGGTCGTGCCGCCGACATCGATGGCCCCGGAGTCGGGCACCTCGCTCGGGGTGGTGCTGTTCGCGTCGTCCGCAACCGACGTCGCGGGCTGTCCCTGACCCGGGACATCAGTGGGCGTGCTGCCACCGTCCGGGCCCACTGCGGCCGGCGTGTACAGCCGGGTGCCGTCATTGGCGGAGATCGTTACGACGATGCCGTAGTCGTTGACGATCGTGGACACGACCGAACGCAGCAGCGGGTCGTCCTCGAGGTAGCGGCCCGGGAAGCCGACTGTGTCGGTGCCGAAGCCGAGGCTGGCGGTGATCACGTCCGGGCGCGGGGTCTGCTGGGCCGCCGCCAGGAGTGCGGCGGCGATGTTGGCGAACGTCGGCTGTGTGGGTTCGACCAGCCGGTACTGCGCGCCGGGTGCGATGCCGAGTAGGTCGGTGGCCCCCGCGCCGAGCTCGCCGGGGCGCTGCTGGTCGTGCGGCAGCGGCGCCATCATCGAGAAATCGAGCAGCACTTCGCCGAGGTTCGGGTCGACGCCCTCGACGGCGCCCAGCGGGTCGACCGTGCCGGACGGGTCGACGGTGTAGGTGGGGATCAGCGGCAGCGACGGATAGTCCAGGTAGCGCTGGCCGTTCTGCACGACGGTGGTAGGTCCGAACTCATTGACGTACGAGTCGTTCATCGACTGGTCGGTCAGGTCGCCGAGGGAGACGTTGGTGACGATCTCGCCGGTGCCCGGCAGCTGGTGTAGCCGGCTGGTGATGTCGGTGTACGCGCCGGACAGGTCGACGCCGCCCGCATTGAGGTAGCTCTGCAACGAGGATTGCAGCCCGTAGTTGCCGGGCAACCCGCCGGCCGTGGCCGAGGCGGAGTGCTGGGCGGCTCCCTTGCCGACCCAGGAGGGCAGCGGCACCGCGTCGGTGTCAGTGGTCGAGGCGTACTGGTCCGGCTCAGCGAAGCTCACTCCGGGTGTGGCGCGCAACGTAGCCGCGGCCCGGGCCGGTTGCGAGACGTGCACCAGGTACGTATCGCCCATCGTGAGGGGCGCGGCCGTGGTGGCGCCGACCCTGTGCAACGCGGCGTTGACGCGTGCGTCGGTCGTGTGCGCCGCGCGCCGGCCGTGCCCGACCGGTGCACCGTCGAGGTGCGCGGTGGGGAGTGCGAGCACGACATCACCCGTCGCACCCTGCCGGCGCGGTGCGGACAGCCGGCTGATCAGCGCATCGCGGCTCGGCCCGGGGTGGTCGCCAAGGGGTGAGCGCGCCTGCGGCAACACCATGCTGAACGGATGCTGTCGGCCGCGAGCGTCGGTGCGCACGCCCAGC
>DATFRC010000246.1:0-22199 GCA_035263725.1 Jatrophihabitantaceae bacterium
CTCACCCTTGCGGTGCGCGACCCTGACCATCTCGCGGCGGCGTTCCTCGGTGAGCTGCGGGAAGACCACGCGGATGATCGTGCCGTCATTGGTGGGGTTGACGCCGAGGTCGCTGTTGCGGATGGCCTTCTCGATCGCCCCGAGCTGCGAAGCGTCATACGGCTTGATGACGGCCATCCGCGCCTCAGGAATGTTCACCGATGCCAGCTGCGGGATGGGCGTCGGTGCGCCATAGTAGTCGACGAGCAGCCGTGCGAACGCGTTCGGGGTCGCGCGACCGGTGCGGATGCCGCCCAGCTCGTCGCGGGCGACGCCGATCGCCTTCTCCATCTTCTCTTCCGCTTCGAAGAGCGTCTCGTCGATCACTTAGCCTCCCCAAAGACTCGGCCGGGCGCGACGACCCTGTGATGCTCGGTCACGACACCATTCTCCCGTCGATGCCTCAGCCCGTCTTGCTGACGAGCGTGCCGATCTTCTCACCGCGGGCCGCCCGGGCGATGTTCCCGTCGGCCAGCCCGAACACGACAATCGGCATGCCGTTGTCGCGGCAGAGGCTGAATGCCGCGGCGTCGGCAACCTGCAAGCCGCGCCGCAGCACCTCGTCGTAGGTGATCGTGTCGAACTTGACCGCATCCGGATGAGTGCGCGGGTCGGCGTCGTACACGCCGTCGACTCCGTTCTTGCCGAGTAGCAGCACCTGGCAGCCGATCTCCAGCGCGCGCTGCGCGGCAACGGTATCCGTCGAGAAGTAGGGCATGCCTGCGCCGGCACCGAAGATCACCACGCGGCCCTTCTCGAGGTGCCGCTCAGCCCTGCGTGGGATGTACGGCTCGGCCACCTGGCCCATCGTGATCGCGGTCTGCACCCTGGTCGGTACGCCCGCCTTCTCGAGGAAGTCCTGAAGCGCCAGGCAGTTCATCACCGTGCCGAGCATGCCCATGTAGTCGGCGCGGTCGCGGTCCATGCCGCGCTGAGACAGCTCGGCACCCCGGAAGAAGTTGCCACCGCCGACAACCACGGCCACCTGCGTGCCGGCGAGGACCACCTCGGCGATCTGCCGGGCGAGCGACTGGACCACATCGGGGTCGACGCCGACCGAACCGCCGCCGAACGTCTCGCCGGACAGCTTCAGCAGCACCCTGCGGTAGCCGCCCTGCGATAGGGGGGCCGCCGTCGGTTCATCGGTCATCGGCGGCCGCTCCTCTCGCGCTGGTGTGCGTGTGATCCTGCCCTATCGGTCTGGGCAGAGGCCGCTCAGGCCGCGCCCACCTCGAAGTGTGCGAACCCGGTGACGGTCACGCCGGCGTCGTCGAGCAGCGCCTTAACGGTCTTCTTGGTGTCCTGCACCGACTCTTGCTCGAGTAGCACATTCGTCTTGTAGAAGCCGTTCACCATGCCCTGGACGATCTTGGGCAGCGCCGCATCGGGCCTGCCCTGCTCGCGGGCCTTCGCCTCGGCGATGCGTTGCTCGGACTCGATGACGTCAGCCGGCACGTCGTCACGGGTCAGATACCGGGGCCGCATCGCCGCGACCTGCATCGCGGCGCCGCGAGCGGCCGCGAGGTCGTTGCCGGTGAACTGGACGAGGACGCCCACCTGCGGCGGCAGGTCGGATGCCTTCTTGTGCAGGTAGGTCGCGACCTGGCCGTCAACCTTGACGGCACGGCGCAGTTCGAGCTTCTCGCCGATCACTGCGGCGAGCGCCTCGATGTTTTCGGCAACCGTGCGTCCGTCCTTCAGCTTCTCGGCCAGCAGCGACGGCACGTCGCTGGCATGCGAGTTCGCGAAGTGGGCCACGATGTCGCCGGCAAGAGTCTGGAACTGCTCGTTCTTGGCGACGAAGTCGGTCTCGGAGGCCAGCTCGATCATTGCGCCCTCAGCGGCGGCGACCAGCCCGTTCGAGGCGGTGCGCTCGTCGCGCTTGGCGGCCTTGGCGCCGCCCTTGATGCGCAAGACCTCGACGGCCTTGTCGAAGTCGCCGTCAGCCTCCTCGAGTGCGTGCTTGCTGTCCATCATTCCCGCGCCCGTGGCGTCGCGGAGCTTCTTCACATCAGCGGCGGTGTAGTTCGCCATCGTCTGTCGGTGTCCTCGGTTCTCGAAACGTCGTTTCAGGATTCGGCTGCGTCGGTCTCGGCCGTACCGGCGCCAGCCGGCTGATAGAGGTCGCGCTCCCACTCCGCGAGCGGCTCGTCGGCGGCGAGTTGGCCGGGCTCGGGCTTCTCGTCGCGGCCCGCGTTGGCCGCCGCCGCGGCGCGGGCGACCAGGCCGTCGGCGACTGCGTCGGCGATCACCCGAGTGAGCAATGCGGCGGAGCGAATGGCGTCGTCGTTACCTGGAATCTTGTAGTCGACCTCGTCCGGATCGCAGTTCGTGTCAAGAATCGCGATCACCGGAATGCCCAGCTTGCGCGCCTCGCCGACGGCGATGTGCTCCTTCTTGGTGTCGACGACCCAGATGGCGCTTGGCACCTTGCTCATCTCGCGGACGCCGCCCAGCGTGCGCTCCAGCTTGTCCTTCTCCCGCTGGAGCATCAGCTGCTCCTTCTTGGTGGCCGTGCCTTCCCAGCCGCCCTGCTCCTTCGACTCGAGCTCCTTGAGCCGCTGCAGCCGCTTGTACACGGTCGCGAAGTTGGTCAGCATGCCGCCCAGCCAGCGCTGGTTGACGTAGGGCATGCCGACGCGGGTGGCCTGCTCGGCGATCGCCTCCTGCGCCTGCTTCTTGGTACCGACGAACAGCACCGTTCCGCCGTGGGCGACGGTCTCCTTGACGAACTCGTACGCGCTGTCGACGTAGGAGAGCGTCTGCTGCAGGTCGATGATGTAGATGCCGTTGCGCTCGGTGAAGATGTAGCGCTTCATCTTCGGGTTCCAGCGCCGGGTCTGGTGCCCGAAGTGAACGCCGGAGTCGAGCATCTCCTTCATGGTGACGACGGCCATGCCGGTCGTCCTCCTTGCTGTGCGTGCGCGCCGCGGCGCGCTCCTCGGTTGCCGCGGACGGGCCGGGTGACCCGCCGCCCTGGTGCCCGGTGTCGCGGCCCAGGTGCTGCCGGCCGGAGTGACCGGTCGGACCGAGGTGGGCCGCCTACCCGTGTTGCGGGCGGGCACGCGAAGTCGACCCCCTTGGGGGTCGCTACACCGAAGTCTAGCCGTTACCCGTACGCCACGCCCAATTCGTGGGCCTCCGCGTCAGTTCAGCAGGCCGTCGCGGCGGGCGACCGCCGCCGCCTCGGTGCGCCCGCGCACGCCGAGCTTGGCGAGGATGTTCGACACGTGCACGCTCACGGTCTTCTCGCTGATGTAGAGCTGGCGGGCGATCTGCCGGTTGGTGCTGCCCTGGGTGATCAGCGCAAGGACGTCGCGCTCGCGCTGGGTCAGCGCATTCGACGAAGCGCTGGGGCTACGCGACTCGCCGAGCTGACGCAGCTCGTCGAGCAGCGGCCTGGCGCCCAGATTGCGGGCAGCTTCGCGGGCGAGGCTCGCCTGTTCGGCCGCCTCGCTGGCGTGTCCGGCTGCGCGCAGCACAGCGGCGAGGCGGGCACGTGAGCGCGCCTGCTCGAACACGTGCCCGTACCCGAAGGCCTCGACGGTGCGCTGCCACAGGCCGATGTGTTCGTCCACGGCCGGCGGTTCGACGCCGCCGAGCCAGCGCAGCCGCGCCCATTCGGCCTCCATGCGTGCCTGCCAGGCAATGCCCTCGACGCCCAGCCGGCCACCGAACGGCCGGCCGCGTTGCAGTGTGGTGCGCCCTGCCGCCACCAGCTCGCGGCCCCGCTCGACCGAGCCGGCGCGGTCTTCTGTGGTCTGACTCGCCGCGGCGCTGGAGAGGGCGGCGAGGCCCAGCGCGGAGAACCGGATCCGGCCCAGGAACCAGGGCTGCTGCCACAGCTCGCCGACGATCGCGACCACCTCGTCGAGGACGCGCAGCGCCGCTTCGGACTTGCCGTCGTCCACGTACAGGTCGATGGCGGCCCCACCGGACAGGACGGCGATCAGCCCGTCTCGCTGCCACCAGGGTCGCAGCACCGGCACCATCTCGAGCGTGGCCGTCTGCCCCCGTCCTGCGCCGACCGCCATGCCCGCGGCGGCGAGCATCGCCTCGGCGAGCGCCGGCGGCGACTCGCCGTCCACTCGGGCCAGGCTGGCGCTGACGTCCCAGTCGCCGCTGACGTGTCTCGCCACGCTGGCCATAACCCGCGACTCGAGACCGTATGCCGTCCATGGGCGTCCGAAGTCGCGCGCTCGGCCGATGTTGGCGTCCCAAGCCTCGATGGCCCGGGGCAGATCGCCCTGGTCGTAGTAGAGGCTGCCGAGGTTGTAGCGGCTGCGTAGCTCCGCGGTGACCTCGCCTGCCTGGCGCGCCTCGTCGGCAATCTGCGCGAGGCCCCGTGCTGCGGCGGCCGGCTCGCCGGCGCGACGGTGCAGCATCGCGAGGGTGGTCTGTGCGTCGGCGGCAGCCTCGGGGTGGCCGAGTGCGATGGCTGCCTCAACTGCCTCACTCGCCCACCGCTCCGCGTCGTCGAGGCGGTCGAGCGCCATCGCGGCGTGCGCATGCAGCGACGCGATACGAGTGCGGAAGGTGCTCGGCGGGTCGGCCGGCACCAGGCGCAGCGCCTCGGACGTCGCGGTGAACACTTCGAAGTCGCCGTCGACCGCGACCGACGCGGTCGCCAGCCCGTACAGCAGCTCGGCGCGCAGCCGCGGATCGCCGTCGTCCGGGTATTGGTCGAGCGCCTCTCGCGTCAGGTGCACGGCACGATACGGATGGCCTGCGGCGACGGCGGCGTCAGCAGCCGCCACGGCGAGCTGCGGCTCGTCGACCCGGTCGTCCTCGGGGACCGCGGGGAGCAGCTCGAGTGCCACCTCGTAGTGGCGCAGCGCTTCCTGCGGGGCTCCGACCGTCATCGCCTCGTCGCCGGCGCGGATGCTCGCTGCGAAGGCGGTGGACAGGTCGTGCGACTCGCGGGCGTGCCGGGCAAGCTCGGCGGCGGTGCCGTCGACCGCCTTCTGGAGCGCCGTGGCGTACGCAGCGTGGATGCGGACCCGCTCGCCGGGCAGCAGGTCGTCGTAGATCGCCTCCGCGAGCAGGGCGTGCCGGAAGCCGTAGCCGCTGTCACCGCGGGGTTCGAGGATCTGCGCGTCGACGGCTTCGCGCAGCGCAGCATCGAGCAGGTCGTCGGGCACGTCGACCACCGCAGCCAGCAATGCATGCGACACCCGGCGGCCGGCCACCGCGGCGACGCGTGCGATGCGGCGCGCCTCGTCGGAAAGCCGGTCGAGACGCACCAGTAGCAGGTCAGCCAGCTCGGCGGGCAGCATGCTCTGCTGCGGGCATTCAACCGCGGCGGCGACCAGCTCTTCGGTGAAGAACGCGTTGCCCTCGGCGCGATCGATGATCTGTCGCAGATCCTGTTCGGGCAACGGACCGGGGTGCAGCGAGTGGATGAGTTCACGCACCTCGTCGGCGTTCAGCGGGGGCAAGTGCAGCCGTTCAACGCGTGGCAGCCGGGCCCATTCGGCGACGGCGCGCCGCAACGGGTGGCGCCGATGCATGTCGTCGCTTCGGTAGCTGATCACGATGTCCAGCGGTTGATCGCGCAGCCGCGCCAGCAGGAAGCCGAGCAGATCACGCGTGGACTGATCGGCCCAGTGGACGTCCTCGACTACGAGCAGCACGGTGAACTTCTCGGCCAGCCGAGATAAGGCGCCTAGTACCGCCTCGAAGAGGACGCCGCGCTGGATCCGGTCGTCGGGGTCGGCCGCTGGGGCACTGATCACCCGCTGCGTCGGCATCAGCCGGGCAATGGCCGGATATTCGGCGACCAGCTCGTCGCTGAGCTCGACGTTGCTGGCGGCGAGGCGCCCGAATGCCTCACTGAACGGTACGAACGGCAGCCCGGCATCGCCGAAGTCGATGCAGTGCCCGATGAGGTTCAGGACGCCGGCATCCTCGGTGCGCGCGGTTAGCTCAGCCAAGATGCGGGTTTTGCCCACTCCGGCGTCACCGGAGAGCAGCACGGCACTGGCGGCGCCCGCCGTCGCTGCATCGACGCTGCGCTCCAGCATGCCGAGTTCGGTGGCGCGGCCTATCAGGGGGGTTGTCGGGCGGGGCACATCTGCAATTTTGACGGTTGGCGCCGACAAACGTCGATGTGCCGATTCCGAATCGCTGGCCTGCGTGCCGTTATTGGGCGCAGTTGTCCTGGCTGCGCGGCTCACCGCTGCCGATCCGGTCGCGGTCAGGGGTGCCGCGCCCGCCATCAGGCGGCCTGATCGTGATGCCACTGCCGGCGCACCCGACGGGTGACACCCCGTTCGGATCGGTGCGATCGGCCACCCGATGGGCGGAATTGTGCCGTGTCGCGCTCGTGGCGATACGTGACTTCGACTTGCGCCGCCGTCGTCGGGAAGTGGTGCATCGTGATCCTCCTGTCAGCGACGTTTCCGTCGGACGAGACAGAGAGTGCCCGCCTAAGGAGGCGGTGGGCATCGGAACAACTCCCTACTCGCTGAGCGGTGGCATCCCTAGGCGGGACTCGGCGGTGATTTGTCAAGGCCTGTGGACGACCAGCCACGTTATCCACAACTCGGCGACGAGCCGCCTCCCACGCACGCCGGTGGGCCAGTGTGGCCGGCATGAGTGTCAGATACGGCAGGCGAGCCCTGCGACTCGCGCCGGCCGCGGCGCTCGTGCTATCCGCGGTGCTCGTGCTATCCGCGGTGCTCGTGCTGCCTGCGGCGCCCTTGCTGCCCGCGGGATCGGCGGCCGCTGTGCTCGTCCGGCCCGCGGTGTTCTTGCTGCCCGCGCGATCGGGCGCCGCGGTCACCGGGTTCCGACCCCGAGCCATGGCAATGCGCCTCGCCGCCGCTGACGCCCCGTCCGATACCGCCTATGCGCTCCCAATCGCCGGTCCGCTGCGGGTGCTGCGGCCTTTCCAGCCGCCGCCAACGCCGTACTCGGCCGGGCATCGCGGCGTCGATCTCGGAACGCCGCCGGGCGCCGAGGTGCTCGCTGCTGGTGCGGGGCTGGTCACCTTTGCCGGCACGGTCGCTGGGCGAGGCGTGGTCGTCATCGCCCATCCGGACGGCATTCGCACCGAGTACGAGCCGGTACGCGCCTTCGTCGCAGCGGGCCAGGCCGTGGCGCGCGGCCAGCCGATCGGGCGAGTGTCCGGACAGCACGGGGCGTGGCCGCCAGGGCGGTGTCTGCATTGGGGCGCTCGGCGTGGCGACGTCTATCTCGATCCGTTGCTGTTGCTGCGCCCGCTCGGACCGGTGCGGCTGCTGCCCTGGCCGCGATAACGCGGACCGGCATGCGCCGGGCGGACCGATGCGACGAGCAGGTCATGCGCGCGGGTGCGCCTGTCGGTATGCGCGCAGCAGTCGCTCGGCCGACACGTGCGTGTAGATCTGCGTGGTGGCGAGGCTCGCGTGGCCCAGCAACTCCTGCACCACGCGCAGGTCGGCGCCGGCGTCGACCATGTGCGTGGCTGCGGTGTGCCGCAGGGCGTGCGGTCCGAGATCCGGGCTGCCGGGCAACTGCCGGGCGTACTCGTGGACGACGCGCCGCACGGCGCGCTGATCGAGGCGTCCTCCTCGTGCGCCCAGCAGAAGCGCGGCCCCGCTGCCGCGCCGAGCGAGCTCGGGACGTCCCAACCGCAGCCACCCGTCGAGCGCTCGCTCGGCCGCCGGCCCATACGGCACAGTGCGCTCCTTGCTGCCCTTGCCAAATACGCGCACCACGCGGCGGTGCCGGTCGATGTCGTCGACGTCGAGACGCGCCAGTTCGCCGACCCGGATCCCGGTGGCGTACAGCAGCTCGACGATCAACCGGTCCCGTCGCCCAACGGCGGAGGCGTCAGCGGGCAGGTCCATCAGCGCGCCGGCTTCGTCGACGCCGAGCACGTGCGGCAGCGTGCGATGCGGGCGCGGGCTGGCGAGCGAGCGCCCTGGGTCGATCTCGATCAGCCCCGCCGTCCGCGCCCACGCCGTGAAAGCGCGGGCCGACGCGGCGCGGCGTGCGAGGGTGCTGCGGGCCGCGCCGCCGGCGCGCTGCATCGCCAGCCAGCTGCGCAGCACCCGTAGGTCGATGTCGGCGACCCGGGTTCCGCCCAGCCGGCGCAGGTGCTCGAGCAGGCTGATGAGGTCGGCCGCGTACGCCCGCACCGTGTGCGGCGAGCGGTTGCGCTCCAGACGCAGGTGCCGCTCGAACCCCGACAGCGCGTCCTGCATCGCCGGCGGCAACGTGACACGCAGATCAGCGGCCCGGACCCGGCGCTCAGCCGGCACTGCGCTGCCGCGTTCGGCCGAGGCGGAGTCCGTTGGTCGCGGGTCCACGCCCCGACCGTGCGAGCAATCGGGTGCAGGGTCAAGTAGGCGCGCCCGGGCCTGGGTTGACGGCGGTGGCCGTATCCGGACCGGCAACCCGCATTCGAGGCGGCGGTGACCGCTTGCGAAACGCGGCCGCTAGGCGAAACCCCTCGTCGGTGGACTCGACGAGCCCGGCAAGTCGCAGCGCCGGCAGCGCGCGAATCACCTCGACGGCGGGCAGCCCCACCCGCTGCGCCAGCTCGTCCTCACGGGCGGGCTTGCGGACAGGCAGCCCGTCGAATACGCGCCGTGCCCGGGCGTCGAGCAAGTCGATGCGCTGCCGCAGCAGGTCCGGGGTTGTCGCGGCATCGTCCGACCCCATGTCGATTCCCTCTCCCGCGGTGCCGATCGCCTCGAGTACGTGTTCGACGGACGCCACGAGCACGGTCCGCTCTGCGGTGTCGCCGCGCAGCAGCGCATGGCAACCGGCCGACATCGGCGAGGTGACCGGCCCCGGAACAGCCATGAGGGTGCGCCCCAGCAAAAGGCAGTGCCGGGCGGTATTCAGCGCGCCGGATCGGCTCGCTGCTTCGACCACCACGGTGCCGGTGGCCAGCGATGCGATCAGGCGATTTCGGGTAAGGAACCTATGCCGGTGCGGGGCGGCGCCGGGCGGGTTCTCGGAGACCAGCAGCCCGGTAGCCGCGACCCGCTCGTGCAATGCGGCATTGCCTGGCGGGTACGGGCGATCAAGTCCCCCTGCCGACACCAGAATGGTCTGCCCTTCGGCGCTCAGGGCGGCACGGTGCGCGGCGGCGTCGATGCCGTACGCGCCGCCCGAGACGATGTCGAACCCGCGTGCGGCGAGGCCGTATGACAGCTCGGCTGTCACGTGCTCGCCGTATGCGGTGGCCGCGCGCGAACCGACGATCGCTGCGCCCCGAACCGCAGCCGCGGCCAGGTCGGCGGGGCCTTTCACCCACAACCCCAAGGGGGGCACCGGATCTCCCCCCTCCCGGCGCTGCGCGGAGCCCGCGCGATAGGACGGCAGGAGACGTAGCACAGCCGCCTCGAGCGCCGCCAGCGCGAAATGCGGCCACTCCGGCGACTCGGGCACGACCAGTCGCATGCCGTGGCGGGCGCCCGCCTCGAGATCAGCCTCGGGATCGGCGGACGCTCGGCGCGCCGCCGTGGCAGCCGCGACCTCGTCCGGTACGTCACCGCTCCGGATTGCCGCTGCCGCTACGAGCGGGCCTTCGCGCCGCACGAAGTCCCACATGGGGACACATGCGGGCTCCGCGACCCGGCACAGGAACGCCCGAGCCACGAGCACCTCGTCGCTGACCGACTCCGACGACGAGGCGCTCATGCCGCCCACGCCGCGGAGCGGCCAGTACGGAAGAACACGGCCTCGGTGACCTCGTCGGCCCCTGGTGTGACGCGGCCGGCAAGGTCGGAAAGGGTCCACGCGACGCGCAGCACCCGGTCGAAGCCGCGGGCGCTCAGCTCACCGGCGTCGAGGTGCCGCTCGACGGCGAGCAGCGCCGCGCGTGGAAGCCGCCACGGCTGGCGGCGCAGCACGCCGCCCGGCACCTCTGCGTTGGTCTGCCAGCCCGAAGGGCGCCAGCGCTCGGCGGCCGCCGCCCGCGCCGTATGGACGCGTGCGGCCACCTCGGCGCTCGACTGGCGTCCGGCCGGCTCAGCGAGCAGCTCGGCACGCGACACCGGATCGACGGCGAGGCGGATATCAATCCGGTCGAGCAGCGGACCGGACAGCCGTAGGCGGTAGCGCCGTCGTTGGGCCGGTGCGCACGTACATTCGCGCTGCCGGCTGCCGCACGGGCACGGATTTGCGGCGAGAACCAGCTGGAACCGGGCCGGGTAGGTCACCGCGCCGTGGCTGCGTCGCAGCACCACATGCCCCTCCTCGAGCGGCTGGCGTAGCGCCTCCAGCGCGCCGGAGCGGAACTCGGGCGCCTCGTCGAGAAACAGCACGCCGCGGGTGGCAAGCGAGATCGCGCCGGGTAATGCCAGCCTGGACCCGCCGCCGACGAGGGCGGCCACCGACGCGGTGTGGTGCGGTGCCTGATACGGCGGGCACCGCAGCAGGCAGGCACGCTCAGGTAGGCAGCCGGCGACGGAATGCACGGCCGTTACTTCAAGCGCGGCTGTGTCGTCGAGGCGCGGCAATAGGCCCGGTAGTCGCTGCGCGAGCATCGTCTTGCCGGCGCCGGGCGGTCCCAGCAGGTACAGGTGATGACCACCGGCTGCGGATACCTCGAGGGCGCGCTTCGCGGTGTGCTGCCCGGCGATGTCGGCGAGGTCGGCGCCTCGGGTGACCGGCGCCTCACCGCCGGGCACCGCGGCGGGCGGGACGGGTCCTTCATCGCGCAGCCACGCGATGACCTCGCTGAGGGTGCCCGCCGCCCGGACGTCGAGGCCGCGGACCAGCGCTGCCTCGGCACCGTTCGGTTCGGCGACGACGACTCGCCGGACGCCGGCCTGGCGCGCGGCAACCAGGGCCGGCAGCACGCCGCGGACCGCTCGCAGCCGACCGTCGAGGCCAAGCTCGGCGACCCACGCCAGCCCGGCGATGGCGTCGCGCGGGACGGCCTGTGCGGCGGCCAGCACGGCCACGGCGAGTGCCAAGTCGAAGCGGGAGCCGGCCTTGCGCACATCGGCGGGCAGCAGTGCGATCGTGATGCGCCGATTCGGCCACTCGGCGCCGGAGTTGAGGACCGCCGCGCGTATGCGATCCCGCGCTTCGACGACCGAGACGTCGGCCAGCCCGGTGAACGTGAGTCCGGGCAGGCCTGCCGAAAGATCGGCTTCGATCTCGACGACCTGGCCGGTGACACCCGAGAGCGCCAGAGCGAGCGTGCGCGCCATCACCATCCGAGCACTCCACGCAGATGCCGGACACTGGTCGCGCCGCGGGGTGGGCGCAGCACCGATACCACGTCGAACCGCAGCTCCGGCCAGAAGCGCGGATCGCCGTAAGCCTGCTGGTGGGCCAGCCAGCGCAGCGCGAGGCGCCGCAGCCGGCGCGCCTTCGCCCCCAGCACCGCCTCGGCCGGGTCGCCGTAGGCCGTAGACGAGCGGGTCTTCACTTCGCAGAAGACCAGGACCGGGCCGTCCGTGGCGATGATGTCGAGTTCGCCGTCGGGGCAGCGCCAGTTGCGGGCGACGACGGTCAGCCCGGACTCGACCAGGTAACGCTCGGCGACCTGCTGCCCGTACTGCCCGACGGCATCCTTGGCGCGCATGGCTCCACGCTGCCTGCCGCGACCCCCGAGCTCAGCGGCTCACGCGAGACTGTGGATAACCACCGCGCCTGTGGATAGGTGACTTGACAACGACTCAGAACCCGTTCTTGGCATCTGGCAGCTCGAGGTCGGGTTTTTCCAGCTCCTCGATGTTGACGTCCTTGAAGGTCACGACCCGCACCGTCTTGACGAAGCGTGCCGGCCGGTACATGTCCCAAACCCAGGCGTCGCGCATGGTCAGCTCGAAGTACACGTCGCCGTCGACGTTGCGCGGCTGCAGGTCGACGTCGTTGGTGAGGTAGAAACGCCGCTCGGTCTCGACCACGTAGCTGAACTGGCCGACGATGTCCTTGTATTCGCGATAGAGCTGTAGCTCCATGTCGGTCTCGTAGTTCTCGAGATCCTCAGCGCTCATCGACCGAGCCTCCTTCCGCCGCAAACGGACGGGTCGCCGTATCGGGCGCGCACGGAGCTGCCTCGCCCCGCGAGCGTCGCTCACGACCACTCATGCGATCTCCTCTGCGCGGTCCACCGGCGGGACCGCGTCGACCCATCCATTCTCCAGCAGGGAAAGGCGCGCCGCCGCCCTGCGTACGTTGACATAGGACGCGCGGTGCTCCGGGCACGGCCCGTGCTGCTGCAGCGCGGCGGCGTGCTCCGGCGTCACATAGCCCTTGTGCTGCGCAAATTCGTACTCCGGCCAGCGCTGATGCATCTCGACCATCATGCGGTCGCGCGTGACCTTGGCCAGGATCGACGCCGCTGCGATGCATGCCACGACGGCGTCGCCCTTCCACACTGCGGTGGACGGAACGCCGAGACCGGGCACCGGGAAGCCGTCGGTCAGCGCATAGGTCGGAGCGGGCCGAAGTGTGGCGAGTGACCGCCTCATCCCAGCCAGGTTGCACACGTGCAGGCCGCGCTCGTCGACCTCGCGTGCCGGGATCACGACGACCGACCACGCTGCGGCGCGCCCGACGATCTCGGCGTACAGCGCCTCGCGGACCGCCGGCGTGAGGACCTTGGAGTCGGCCAGCCCATCGATCTGACCGCGCCGGCCACGCGCCAAGATGCAGGCGGCGACGACGAGCGGCCCCGCGCAGGCACCCCGACCGGCCTCGTCGGCTCCGGCAACCAGCGCGAACCCGGCCCGCTCCAGGGCCGTCTCATAAGCGGACAGCCCCGTGTCGCGGCGCACGATCAGCCGCGGCGGCGGCACCGGCAGGGAGACCGGGGTGAGACGACGAGCCATAGCAGCGATGACGTTACGCGGGCGTGGCCGGCTGGTCGTCGCAGAGTCGAGTGAGCAGGTTGGCGAGTCCGGCCGGATAGATCGCCTTATTCGACGCACGCAGCTCGGCAACCGTCCACCACCGCTCACCGACCAGGACGGACTGCTCGATGTCATCCGCCCCACGCGCTGCCACGGGCGTGCCGGGCGGCAATCGAACGACGAAGTAGTGGTTGGTCTGATCGTAGGTACCGCCGTTGAACGTGAAGCGTTCCCGGTCGCTGTGGTCCGGCACGGCGTCGGCGGCCAATTCGGCCCGCACGCCCAGCTCCTCATACAGCTCGCGCGTCGCGGCCTGCGCCGGCGTCTCACCCGGATCGGTCCCACCCCCGGGCGTTATCCAGTGCGTGGCCTCGACACCGACGTCGACGTTGCTCTCGATCAGCAGTACCCGGCAGGCCTCGTCGATCAGCAGTACCCGGCCTGCGACCCGTGTGTGGACCACGGCCTCCATCAGCGACGCCGGCGTCGCCGCCGCAGCGCGAATACCGGCAGCACCGTGAGCGCCGCGCCCGCAGCGGGCAGCGCGGCAGCGGCGCCGTGCTTGAACGTGGTGGGCGTGCCGAGCGTGCGCCACCGCGACGGCGGCCAGGCGATCAGTACCGCCTTACCGATAACCGAGCTCGTAGCAACGGTGGTGTCCGACGTGCCGCACTTGTGGTCGGTCGGTGACTCCTCAAGGCAATGGAAGCGGGAGTCGGCGGAGTCCCCGCGGTGATCACCCATCACCCACAGCCGGCCGGGCGGAAGCGTCACCGGGCCGAATGTGCGTTGGTCGGCGCTCCCGGACTGGACGTGACCGGGTTTATTGCTCGGATCCCACGGCGTGTTCTGGTAGATGTACGGCTCGTCGAGCGAGTGCCACGGGCCGTTGACGCCGTTGTCGCTCACCTGCACGCGGCCCTGCGCGTCGCAGCATTGGACGGTCTGCCCACCGACCGCGATGACCCGCTTGATCAGGTCCTTCTCGTCCGGCGGCACGAAGCCGATGAGTTGCCCGAACCACCGGATGCCTTTGACGAACGGATTCGCCGGCGCTCTGGGGGTCGGCTCCTCGTCCCAGTCGGCCGGTGCGCGGAAGACCACGATGTCGCCGGGATGTGGGTCGCGCACGTCGTAGATCAGCTTGTTCACCAGCACCCGATCGCCGGAACAGCCCGGACAGCCGTGCAGCGTCTTCTCCATCGACTCGGACGGGATGTAGAACGGCTGAATCAGGAAGGTCTTGATCAATACGGCGACCGCGATGGCCACCGCGATCAGGACCGGCAGCTCCCACCAGGGCGCCTTTTTGTGCTTTTTCTCCGGCCGGCGCCGCCGCCAGAACTGCCAGCGCGGCGGAGGCTCGCTCGGCGGAGGCTCGCTCGGCGCAGGCTCGCCCGGCGCAGGCTTGCCCGGCGCAGGCTCGCTTGGCGGAGGCGGTGCAGCTGCGTCCGACTGCTCGCCCTCGGGAGCCGCCTTGCCGTCTGCCTCGGCCGGCGACTGCACTGTCAGGGGGCCGTCAGCCCGGTGCGCGTCGTCGACGACTGGCGAATCGGCTGTCCTATCGCTTACCTCCGATTCCGCCGAATTGTCGACTGCATGCGATTCCGCCGAACGGTCGACTGTCGGCGCGTCCGCGGGGTCCCCATTGCGCGCCGCATCATCGGACTCGAGCTGGCCCGCGCGGGCGTCGCCCCCGCCGGCGCCACGCTGCGCTTGCTCGTCGGCCATCCGTTCGTCGCCCGCCAGCGGCTCAGCGCGCGACCGTCTCCCGCTTCTCCTTGATCTTGGCGGCCTTACCGCGCAGATCGCGCAGATAGTAGAGCTTGGCCCGTCGTACGTCGCCGCGGGTCACGACTTCGATCTTGTCGATGACGGGCGTGTGGACCGGGAACGTGCGTTCCACGCCGACGCCGAAGCTGATCTTGCGGACGGTGAACGTCTCGCGCAGACCGCCGCCCTGCCGACGGATTACGACGCCCTGGAAGACCTGGACACGCGAACGGGAACCCTCGACCACGCGCACGTGGACCTTCAGGGTGTCGCCGGGCCGAAAATCGGGAATGTCGGAACGCAGCGACTCGGCATCCACGGTGTCGAGCGTGTTCATCGGTCTCGCATCCTTCGAAGTGTGTGCTCGTGGCCGGCGTGCATGTCTGTCGTGCCGACGCTTACAGGAGTCGCCGCCACACGCCCCACCGGCGCTGGGCAACCACTCGATGGTGCCATACGCGACTCGCCGACGCGAAACCGGGCGCTACTGCAGCAGGTCTGGGCGGCGCTGCTCGGTGCGCAGCCGGGACCGCTCGCCGCGCCAGCGCGCGATTTCGCCGTGGTTACCGGACAGCAGCACGTCCGGGACGGACAGGCCCCGCCACTGTGCGGGCCTGGTGTATGCCGGACCCTCGAGCAAGCCATCGCTGAACGAATCGTCTGCTGCCGATTCGGTGTTGCCGAGTACGCCGGGCAGTAGCCGGCTCACCGCCTCGACGATGACCAGCGCCGCGGCTTCGCCCCCGGCCAGGACATAGTCGCCGATGCTGACCTCGTCCACCCGCATGTGCTGCGCCGCGTATTCCGCGACGCGTGCGTCGATGCCCTCGTATCGGCCGCAGGCCAGCACCAGCCACGATTCATCCGCCAGTTCGCGCGCCATCGCCTGGGTGAACGGCCGACCCGCCGGCGATGGAATGAGCAGCCGAGGCTGGGCACCGCCTGCCGGGGCGAGTTCGTCGAGCGCGCGAGCCCACGGCTCCGGCAACATCACCATGCCCGGTCCGCCGCCGTACGGGGCGTCGTCGACGGCGCGGTGCACGTCGTCGGTCCACGCGCGCAGATCGTGGACGCGCAGGTCGACGTCGCCGCGCTCGATCGCCTTGCCCAGCAGGGACTGGCGCAACGGCACCAGATACTCCGGGAAGATCGTGACGATGTCGATCCTCATAGCTCGAGCAGCCCGTCTGGAGGATCGACGACGACTCGCCCACCGGCGACGTCGACTGAGGGCACGATCTCCGCGACGAATGGTACGAGCCGCTCACGTCCGTCCACCTCGATGGCGAGGTAATCGCCGGCCGGAGCGTGCACGACATCGCGCACCGGCCCCAGCGCCGTGCCATCGACCGCGGTGGCGGCGAGACCGATCAGGTCGGTGTCGTAGAACTCGTCAGGGTCGTGCAGAGCGGGGCGGCTGCCCGCCGGCATCAGCAGCTCGGTGCCGTGCAGCGCTTGGGCAGCGTCGCGATGGGCGATGCCCGCGAACTCGACGATCAGCCGGCGGCCCTGCCAGCGCGACGACGCGACGGTGAACGTCTGGCCGTCGGTCCGTAACACGCGGCCCGGTGCGAATCGCTCGTCGGGCGAATCGGTGAACGGTTGCACCACGACGGCGCCGTGCACCCCGTGCGGCGGTCCGATGCGGCCCACCACGACCAACTCGCCCTCGCCGGCCACCTCAGTGCTGGTCGACGTCGATCACGTCCACGCGAATGCCCTTGCCGCCGACACCGGTGATCACCTGGCGCAATGCCCTGGCGGTACGCCCGCCGCGGCCGATGACGCGGCCGAGGTCGTCGGGGTGCACCCGGATCTCCAACCGGGAGCCGCGCCGGTTGTTCACCATCTCGACCCGTACGTCGTCCGGATGGTCGACGATGCCACGGACGAGGTGCTCGAGGGCCTCCTCGAGCACGTCAGCCCTCCGGCGCCGGTTCGGCTGCGTCCTCCGCCGCTGCCTCTGCCTCGGCCTTCGGCGCGGCCTTCTTGGCCGCGCGCTTCCTGGGCGTGGTGGCCTCGGTTTCCGGGACGCCTTGCACGTCAGCGAGCGCCGCGTTGAAGCGCTCGAGCTTGCTCGGCTTCGTGGGCGGCATCTTCAGCGGCTCCGGGGCGGGTTGACCCTTGAACTTCTGCCAGTCGCCGGTCGCCTTCAGAATCGCGGTGACAGCCTCGGTGGGCTGCGCACCGACGCCGAGCCAGTACGCGGCGCGCTCACTGTCGAGCTTGATGAGTGACGGATCACTCTTCGGGTGGTACTCGCCGATCGTCTCGATCGAACGGCCGTCGCGCTTGGTACGGGCATCGGCGACGACGATGCGGTAGTGCGGCTCGCGCATCTTGCCCAGACGCATGAGCTTGATCTTGGTGGCCACGGGTGTATGTGCTCCAGGTGGTTGTGGACGCCCTGCACCGTACGCGTGGGGCTCGCGAGATGCGTGCGACCGGGTGGACTGGCCCGGGGACGGTGAGAGGGTCCGTCCTCGCAGCCGGTACTCAGCGCAACATTGTGCCACGACCCACGCGCCTGATTCGAACCGCCCGACGTCGCGCGAGATTCACCCGGAGGCTGGCGAGCCTCCACCGCATCGTGCCGAATGGGAGGTACAACCGGGATCGCCGACCCCTCGAAGTATGAGTTCGAGGGGCCGACTCATGTGCGCCTCGGCAACTGCCACCGCCCGCCCCAAGGGCGAGGTGGCAGTCGCCACGCAAGCCTCGCTTCGCGACGCGCGGGCGCACGCTCTTCGCGCGAGCGCTCATCGCCCGGTGGTTGCCATCCTTCGATCCGCTGCCGCTTGCAGCAGCAGAACGCAAGTCGGAAGGGCAAGGCCCGGGGGGCGAGACGCGATCGCGCGCAGCCGGCATAAAACAGCCGGCCCCTCGAAGTATGAGTTCGAGGGGCCGACCGTTGACCACGAGCCCGTGACGCCTCGCGACCATCCCGGAAGCTCTGCCAGCTCACACGTCGTCACCCGTGCTGCCCACCGGTTGCCCGGCGAACGCGAACCCGCTTCCCTTCCGTTCCGCCCCACCCTGCGGTGCGGCGTAGCGCAATGTCTACTCGCTCGGTCACCGCTCCGCAAGACGCGTTAGCAAGATCTTTCCGGGCAAGATCGTTACCTGTGATGGCGCTCCCGTGATAGCGCTCCCATTACACTCCCGGCGTATCCATGGTCGCAGGAGGTGCGCACGTGGCGCAGGACAGAAGTCCGGACCGGCCGCCAACCCTCGAGGTCGTCGCGGCGCGCGCCGGCGTCTCTCGCGCGACGGCGAGCCGTGTCCTGCGCGGCGCAACGAACGTGAGCGAGGACGCGCGGGAGGCCGTGTTGCAGGCGGCACGCGAGACGGCCTATGCGCCAAACCATGCGGCGCGCTCGCTCGTGACCAGACGCAGCGACGCCATCGCATTCCTCGTCGCCGAGACCGAGGATCGCCTGTTCACCGAGCCGTACTTCTTCGCCTTGCTGCACGCCGCGCATGCACAGATCGCGGCCGCCGGGCTGCAACTGCTCTTCATCACCGTTCCGACGGCTGCGGAGGCGGCGCACTTCGAGCACTACGCCGCCGGCGGCCACGTCGACGGCGTGCTGTTGTTGTCGCTGCACGGCGACGACCGGCTGCAGCAGTCACTCGAACGGCTCGGCGTGCCCACGGTGCTCAACGGCCGGCCGCTTTCCGGCGATCCGTCGCTGTGCTACGTCGACTCCGACAACATTGCCGGCGGTCGCGCCGCCACCGAGTTGCTCATTCAGCGCGGCGCCAAGCGCGTCGCGACGATCGCCGGGCGACAGGACATGTGCGCCGGCCAGGACCGCCTCGCCGGGTACCAGCTCGCACTACAGGGGTTCGGACGGAGACTGTCGCAGCGGCTGATTGCAGCCGGCGACTTCACCGTCGAGGGCGGGCACCGTGCGATGCGCCGACTGCTCGCCGCCAATCCCGACATCGACGGCGTATTCGCGGCGTCCGATCTGATGGCGATCGGCGCAATGCGAGCGATCGAACAGTCCGGGCGGCGGGTCCCCGAAGACGTGGCAGTCGTCGGCTTCGACGACCTGCGCGAAGCGGAGCTCACGGTTCCGCAGCTCACGACCGTCCGCCAGCCGGTCGCAGACCTGGGCCGCACCATGGCGCAGCTACTGCTCCAGCGGGTCGCCGGCGACGACCCGCCCCATGCGACCGTGCTGCCGGTAGAGGTCGTCAAGCGTGACAGCACCTGAGTTCGGGTAACGATCCGGCCGCTCGATCGGGCGAATCGGGCGCCGACTCTTGACATCGCCGCCACCGTGCCCCACCCTAACCACGCCCGTGAGAGCGCTCTCACACCTTCCCCGGCCTGCTCATCAGGAGGCACTGAATGCGGCACAGCTACGCCCGAGCGGTACGGATGGCGGGTGTTGTCGCGGCGGCGGCACTGCTCGCGGCTGCCTGCTCGTCCAGCAAGAAAGCGTCCAGCAACGGCGGCGGCACCAGCGGCGGCGGCAGCCCTACTAACACGCTCGCCAGCCAGTGCGGCACCAGCGACCCGATCACGCTGACGGTCGGCTTGTTCGGCACCTTCGGCTTCAAGGAGGCCGGGCTGTACAACGCGTACCACCAGCTGTGCCCGAACATCACGATCAAGGAGGACGACGTCGAGCAGTCGGCCGACTACTGGACCAAGCTGAAGACCCGGCTGGCATCCGGCAGCGGCCTCGATGACGTCCAGGGGATCGAGATCGGCTTTGTCGCCGACGTCGAGCAGAACCACGCCGACCAGTTCGTCAACTTCAGCTCGTTGCCCGAGACCGCCCAGCTGAAGTCGACGTTCTACGACTGGAAGTGGAACCTCGCCACGAGTCACGATGGCAAGACTGTCGGCCTCGGCACCGACATCGGGCCGGAGGCGATCTGCTACCGCTCGGACCTGTACAAGCAGGCCGGCCTGCCGTACCAGCCAGACCAGGTCGCGGCCAAGTTGACGACCTGGAATGACTTCATCAACTTCGGCAAGCAGTACGAGGCTTCGAGCAGCAAGGAGGCGAACAGCCACTTCGTCGACAGCGCGGCCAGCATCTTCAGCACCGCCGTCTACCAGGGCAACGAGGCCTACAACAAGGCCGACGGCACGCCCGACGTCGAGAACAGCGACGGCGTGAAGAACGCGTGGCAGTACGCCACCCAGGCCGCCCAGGCGAAGATCACAGCCGGTCTGCAGCAGTTCTCCGACCAGTGGAACAAAGCGTTCCAGTCCGGTGCTTTCGCCACGATCGCCTGCCCGGCGTGGATGGCCGGCTACATCAAGGGCCAGGCCGGCGACGCCTACAAGGGCAAGTGGAACATCGCTCCGGTCCTGCCCGGCGGCGCCACCAACTGGGGCGGCTCGTGGGTCGGCGTCCCAACCTCTGCCAAGCACAAGGAAGCCGGGATCAAGTTCGTGGAGTGGGTGACCGCGCCCGCCCAACAGGAGACGTGGTTCACCAAGGTGGGCAACTTCCCGTCGAGCAAGACAGCTGACCAGAGCCCGAGCATCCAGAACCACATGGACACCTACTTCAGCAACGCGCCGTCCGGCAAGATCTTCACCGACATCGCCGGCAAGATGAAGATCCCGCCGATCGGCCTCTACGACACGCAGATCCAGAACGCCTTCACCACGCAGCTGACCAACGTCGAGACCAGAGGAACCTCTCCGGAGAAGGCGTTCAACGACGCGCTCAAGGCGATCCAGCAGGTGACCGGCTGACAAGCTAGCGGCGAGGCCTCGTCCGGCGCGGACAGCAACCCCTGCGCTGCCCCGCCGGGCGAGCTCACCCAAAGGCAGGGGAATGACACTCACCACGACGACGACCCCGGGTGACACGACACAGCCCGTGTCACCGGGGCGCGCCGCGGCCCGTAGGCGGCGGCGCCGTATCCGACCAGGCGGGCGAGCCGCCTATGCGTACGTAGCACCGTTCTTCATCGTCTTCGCAGCGTTCAGCCTGTATCCGTGGATCAACACGGCATGGGTCTCGCTGCACGACGTGCGCCTGACGACCTACAACAAGCAGAAGTGGGTCGGGTTCGCCAATTACCACAACCTGTTCACGAACGACTTCTTCTGGAACGCGTTCAAGAACACCATCACGATCGGCATCATCTCGACGGTGCCGCAGCTGTGCATGGCGCTCGGCATCGCGCATCTGCTCAACTACAGGCTGCGCGGGCGGACGTTCTTCCGGATCTCGCTGCTCATGCCCTACGCCACAAGCCTGGCGGCGGCGACCGTCATCTTCGTCCAGCTGTTCAACAAGGACACCGGGTTCATCAACTGGTTCCTACACGGCATCTTCCGGCTGCCGCTCATCGACTGGCAGAACAACAAGTGGGCCAGCCAGATCGCGGTCTCGAGCATCGTGACCTGGCGCTGGACCGGCTACAACGCGCTGATCTACCTCGCCGCGATGCAGACCATCGATAACACGCTCTACGAAGCCGCGGCGATCGACGGCGCGTCGCGGTGGAAGCAGTTTCTCCATGTGACGATCCCCGGGATCCGCCCGACGATCATCTTCACGATCATCGTCTCGACGATCGGCGCGACCCAGCTGTTCGGCGAGCCATTGCTCTACGAGCCGCAGGGATTGCCGATCGGTGGCACCGGGCGGCAGTACCAGACCCTGGGCCTGCTCATGTACGAGCAGGGCTGGACCAACGACCGCCTAGGCCTCGCTTCGGCGACGGCATGGACCATGTTCGTGATCATCGTCATTGCGGTGCTCATCAACTTGTGGCTCGCGCGGCGCCGCGAGAAATGGACCGGAAGCAGAAACGTAATTCCCGTGACCGCGATCGAGCGACAGGAGGCCGCGACATGACCGCCACCACGGTCGAGGCCCGCCGCGCGGCTCCCGCCCAGCGCAAGCGCAACGCCAAGGGGCATGTCGGCGGCCGGTCGATGAAGGCTGGCTGGGTCACCTACCTGATCATCGCGATCGTCACGCTGGTATCGGTCTGGCCGTTGTACTACACGATCGTGATGTCGTCGCACACCAACGCGGAGCTGAACGCGAAGACGCCGCCATTGCTGCCCACCGGGTCGGTCTGGCACAACATCAAGGAGGCGCTGAACACCGCGCCGATGACCCAGGGGCTGATCAACTCCGTGATCGTGTCGACGTGCGTCACGATCGGCACTGTCGCGTTCTGCACTCTTGCCGGCTTCGCCTTTGCCAAGCTGCGGTTCCGCTTCAGCGCCGCGCTGCTGGCCTTCACGATCGGGACCATGATGGTGCCGATGCAGATGGGCATCATCCCGCTGTACATGTTGATGGCGAAGTGGCACCTGGTCGGCCATCTGCAGTCGGTGATCCTGCCGACACTGGTCACCGCATTCGGCGTCTTCTTCATGCGCCAATACATCGCCACCGCGGTACCCGACGAACTGGTCGAGGCCGCCTTTGTCGACGGCGCCAGCACGTTCCGCATCTTCCTCGCGGTGGTCGTCCCCGCAGCGCGGCCGGCGATGGCCGTGCTCGCGATGCTGACTTTCCTCATGTCGTGGAACGACTTCTTCTGGCCGATCATCGCGCTGAATTCGCAGAACCCCACGGTGCA
>DATFRC010000247.1:0-2318 GCA_035263725.1 Jatrophihabitantaceae bacterium
GGTGAGCAGCCCGGCACCGACGAGCAGCCGTGCGGTGCCGAGCAGCGGGTCGTGCTCGTAGTCCGCGGTGATCTCGCCGGAGGTGCGGTAGCTCACCTCGGCGTCGGAACCGGCGTGCGCCATGAATCGCACGACGTTCAAGTGCAGGAACGCGGGCGCGCGCTTGGCGCGGACGTAGGCCGCGGCGGTGAGGGCGGCGTCATAGCAGGCGGCGAGATCGGTGCCATCGGCGGAGAAGTAACGCATCGGCGGCCGGCTGGAGTACGTCGCCGCGATCCAGCCAGCGGGCGTCCGCACGCTGATGCCCAGGCCGTTGTCCTCACAGACGAACAGCACGGGCATCGGCAGCCCCTGATAGGCGACCTGGCAGGCGGTGTTGATCGCTCCGGTCGCGGTCGAATGGTTGGCCGAGGCGTCGCCGAAACTGGTAACGGCGATCGCATTGCTTGGCCACCGCGACGTCACACCGAGCTTGCGGGCGCGGTCGATGGCGAAGGCGACGCCGACAGCGCGCGGCAGGTGGGACGCGATCGTCGAGGTCTGCGGGATCACCGCGAGGTCAGCGTGGCCGAAGACCTTGTGCCTGCCGCCCGCGATCGGCTCGTCGGCCGCCGCCACCAGGCCGAGCAGGACGTCGCGCAGCGGGTCGGTACCGGGCACCTGCGCGGCGCGCGCGAGGTAGAACGCGCCGGAGCGGTAATGCAGCAAGGCCGGGTCCGTCGGGCGAACGGCGGCCGCCACCGCCGCGTTGGCCTCATGCCCCGACGACCCGATCGTGTAGAAGCCGTGGCCATCCGCTCGCAGGTAACGGGCCGCGAGGTCGAGGTGGCGGTTGCCGATCTGGGCGTCGAACAGCGCCAGCGCCACGTCGCCGGTGAGCCGGCTGCCCGGCCGCACCGGCGCTGCCAGGTCGACGGGGTGCGTCCTGGGCGCGGACGGGGTGACGTCGAGCGCCCTAGCCGCCTCGAGAAAGTGCCGGTCGAGCGCCTCCTCAGGCGACTGGTCGCTCATGCCCCTTCCCGCCCCTTCCGCCGCGCGGGTCAGTCGGCGAGCCGGAACGACTCGTCGGGGGTTAGCTCGGCGACGTCCATCTGCGCCTTCTGCAGCCGACCGGAGTAGTCCCAGTTCATCGACTGCCACCGGGTGAACTGGTCGAGCACCCACACGCCCGACTGGCGTGACCCGTTGCCGGACTTGCCGTTGCCGCCGAACGGCAGGTGCGCCTCCGCGCCAGAGGTGGAGTTGTTGATGCTCACCATGCCGGCCGAGATGCCCCGGCGGAACGCGAAGACCTCGGCAGGCTCGTTCGTGTAGATCGACGATGACAGGCCGTAGCCAGGGAGGTTGCCCAGCCGGATCGCCTCGCCCAGGTCGCGGTAGGTCGTGACGCCGACGAGCGGGCCGAACGTCTCGTTGAGGAAGATCGCATCGTCCTCGCGCACGCCGTCGACGATCGTCGGGTGATAGAAGATCCCGGCATCCGGATCGCCCGCGAAACCCTCCCGCGGGCTGGCGGCCGTGATCCGGCCGGTCGCGGTCGATCCCAGGACGCTGTGATGGGGCTGGATCCACCCGAGGTAGTCCTCGAACCGCTGGGCGAACTTCTCATCCAGCATCGGGCCGAAAACGACGTCGCCGAACGGGTCGCCGACGGTGGCCTGCCGGGTCGCCTTGTCGAACCGCGCGAGGAAGTCGTCGTGGATGCTCTCGTGCACGATCACCGTTCCCAGCGACGTGCATCGCTGGCCGGCGGTACCGAAGCCGGAGAACAGCGCCGCCTCCACCGCGAGGTCGAGATCCGCGCTGGGCGTCACGACCATCGGGTTCTTGCCGCCGAGCTCCAGGCAGGCCGACTGCAGGTGCCGGCCGGTGAGCTCGCCGATCCGGGATCCGACTGCGCTGGACCCGGTGAAGCCGACCTTGTCGACCACTCCCTCGTCCAATGCCCGCTCCAGCCCGGCGAAGGTCGTCTCGCCGTCCGCGAGCAGGAGGTTGAGAACGCCGTCGGGCAGCCCGCCGCCGTGCACGAGCAGGTCGAACAGGGCCGCGCCGCAGGCGGGGGAGTAGTCGGCCGGCTTCCACACCACCGCGTTGCCGCACAGCAGGGCCGGGATGAGATACCACGACGGCACGGCGACCGGGAAGTTGCCCGCGGTGATGACGCTCACCACACCGACCGGGTTGCGGAACGTGAACAGTTGCTTGTCCGGCATCTCGCTCGGCACCGTCTGGCCGTAGAGCCTGCGCCCCTCGCCCAGGAAGAAGTCGCAGGTGTCGACGATCTCGCGCACCTCGCCGAGAGCCTCTGGGTACGGTTT
>DATFRC010000248.1:0-6067 GCA_035263725.1 Jatrophihabitantaceae bacterium
GCGGACGTGTATGCCAAGTATTGGATGCAGACCCTGGACTGGGGCTACGCGACCACGGATTCGACGCTTGCAAGGCAGGCTTTCCTAACCGTGTGTACGGACTGCGAGCGCTTTGTGAAGACCAACTTTGATGGTGCGCGAGCAAAAGGCGAACATTTCCGTGGTGGGCGGGTGTCATTCGTATCATCGACCATCCAGCCAAATGATCATCGCACCGACTCGACCGCAGTGTCGGACGTGACGGTGAGTGTCGCGGCACTCGAAACTCTGGACAGAGGAGGCCGCGTCATCGAACATGCGGCCGCCATACGGAAGATCACTTACCGAATCTGGGTGCGCTGGACCGGGGCCCGCTGGTTCGTCGTTGACTGGAAGGAAGCGATCACACAATGAACCGGCTGGGCGCAGCGATTGTCACCGTGCTGGTGTGGCAGCTGGCAGAGCCGACTGCGCACTCATCAGCCGCATACGAACTCGCGTCCCCATGCGCTAACCGCAAGGGCTTCGAAGGATGTTCAAGACCTGGCACGGTAGTGATCAAGGGCCAACGGTCAACCGCACCCGGACAGCCAACCGGCGCGAACGACAGCGGCGCTAGGAATACCGTCGACGCGCCGGGGACGATTCGGCTTATTGCCTGTCAGGGCAATACGCAGGCGAACCTCGTTGCGATGGGTGATGTGAACGCCGCGCAAGATTCGGGGATGTGCGGGAGCGTCGTAATGTGCGATGCGCGAACCCAGGCGACTGGTGTTCCACATCGACAATACGTGCGAATGGTCAAGCAGCCCGATGGCACCTGGTCGACGACGGGGAGTGAGTGCGACCCGGTCAGCAATGCGCCGCCGCCGACGGTCACACCGCTGATGGTGTGGCAGCAAGCGCAGCGGCTGATCCCAACCGCGCCGATCGGGTTGGCGCCGCGTCACGACACGCTGGTGAACATGGAAACGATCATGTGGGTGGCTACCACGCGGCAACGCACGCTGCCGACCGTCGTCATCCTGGGCCGGCCGGTCAGCGTCCAGATCAGCGTCGACCACGTCACCTGGGACTTCGGCGACGGCCGCACCGGCACGAGCAACGGACCGGGCCGGCCCTACGACGCCGCGCACGATCCCTGCAAGACGGCACAGTGCGCCGACTATGACGGGCACACCTACACCACCACCGGACACCTGACCGTGACCGCGACCGTCACCTGGAAGGCAACCTTCCAGGTCGACGGCGGCCCGGTCACCGCCATCCCCGGCACTCTCGACGGACCAGGCAGCGCCGCAGCGCTGCTCGTCCAGGAGGCCCGCAGCGTCCTCGTCCGCGACCCGATGCCGAACTGAGCGCGACGATTCGCGTGATCTTGGAGTTGCGGTCGCTATTCAGCCATAAGTCCAAGATCACGGCGGGTTAAGCGGCGGGGCTGGAACGTCCCCGTGAGAGCACAGAGGCGCCACGGCGCGCGCCACCCAAGGCCGCCGGCCGGTGCTCGGCGGAGGTTACCAAATGGTGAGGCGCAGATCCGGCCCTGCGGGTGTACACATAGAGGACGGCGGGCTGCGTGACGACGAGGTCGCGCATCCTGCCCGACGGCGAGTTCGGCGCCGACTCGGGCGGCGGCGAACCAGGCAGGATCGAGCTGCAAGGCCCGGTGCCGGAGGATCCCCGATGTTGTCCGAACACGAGCGCAAGGTGCTCAACGAACTCGAGGCCGATCTCTCGGCCGTGGCTACAGGGTGGCGCGACCGAGTTCGCCAGGTCGTCCGAGGATGTCGGCTACCCGTGCTGCTGCTCGCGCTCGCCGCGATCGTGGCCGTTACCTCGGCCACGCTGATGCCGCCCACCGCGGCGCTGGCGGTCGCGATCCCGCTAGCTGTGGGGACCGGCTGGACCGCGTCGGGCGTAGCTCGCCGCCGCGGCCTGTTGTTGTCGCTACGAGTAGCCATGCGACGCCGCCGCGCGAGGAGCTAGCGCAGGATGTGCTCAGGGGCACGCGGCGCAGTTGACTCCTCGCGCACACTATTCAGTGCGGGTGGAGCGGCCAATGTGTGGAGGGCGCCGTGAATCAGAACCAGGCCAGCCGAGCGAGCGGCTACTTGCATGTGATGCCGCAGTATGAGAACGGGGCGCCGGCGCGCAGCTGGAACATCTACCAGCTCAGGGACGAGCCGCCACGGATCATGCTGATCGCGAGCATCGCATCCTGCGACGAGGCACGCCGCATCGCCGCCCAGGGCCATTCGCCGCTACGCATCGCCGAACGGGCGTGGCAGCAGATGCTCGCAGCAGGCGTCGCGCCCCGGCACATGCCCAAGGACGTGACAATCGCCTGATTTCAGGGCTCCGCCAAGCAGGCCCGGCCGAGAGGCGCCCGTCACGTGGCGGAAACAGCGGCAGCGGTGCGGTACGCGTTGGCGAGTTGCTCGGTCACCGATCGGCGCCTGCCGGTCGGGCGTGCAATGCCGAGATGCGTCTCGCGCAGCTCGTCCATGAAGTCGGCCCACATCTTGGGCCCACCGCGCTCGAGCAGCTCCGCGCGGACCCGCAGCGCCGGGGTGGTCGGGCGGTGCCGCACACCCCAGGAACCGAGTTGTGCGAACACCGGGACGAGCTGGATCGCTTGCTCAGTAAGGCTGTACGTCGCCTTCTGGCCGGGCCCGGCTTCGTCGCGGGTGAGCAAGCCGTCGTGCACCAGTCGCTTCAGCCGGTCGGCGAGGATGTTCGACGCGATGCCTTCCTCAGAACCGGCCTGAAGTTCGCGGAAGTGGCGGCGGCCGCCGAACATGATGTCGCGCAACACGAGCAGGCTCCACCGGTCGCCGAAGGCTTCGACCGCAGCGTTGATCGGGCAGCCCGACCGCGGTGCAGCTACCATTGCCGACCTTTCCCAAGCCCCGACAACCGCTTGCAAACAACTACCGGTGATGTTAGCGTCCGGAGCCGAGCGATTGCGAATTGCAAGCGGAAGGGAATCGTGGCTGAGCGTTTGATCGAGGCGAACGGCGTCGAGCTCTGCACCGAGTCCTTCGGTGACCCGGCCGATCCGCCGGTACTGCTTGTGATGGGCATTGGCGCATCAATGCTCTGGTGGGACGACGGCTTGTGCCGACTGTTCGCCGGCGGCGGGCGGTTCGTGGTGCGCTACGACCATCGCGACACCGGCCACTCGGTCAGCTACCCACCCGGTCGTCCCGGCTACACGGGCGCCGATCTCGTAACGGACGCCGCCGGCGTGCTCGATGCATACGACATGAAGTCGGCGCACGTGGTCGGCTGCTCGGCGGGTGGGGCGTTCGCGCAGTTGCTCGCGCTCGACCACCCGAATCGGGTGCGCTCGCTCGTCCTCATCAGCACCACGCCCGCGACGGCCGGCAACCGCGACCTGCCGCCACCGACCGAACGGGTCACCCGGCACGTGGCGCGCGCCCGGGTCGACTGGTCCGACGCGAACTCCGTGGTCGAACATCTGGTGGCATACGGGCGGGTGCTCGCCGGACCCGAGCGGCCGTTCGACGAGGCCGCGATGCGCCAGTTCGCCCGGCGCGACGTGGCCCGTGCCCGGGACTTCGCCGCCATGCAAAACCACGAGATGCTGACGGATGGCGAGCACGCCGTCGCGCCGTTGTCGTCCATCACCGCGCCCACCCTCGTCGTCCATGGGACGGCCGACCCGTTGTTCCCGTTCGAGCACGCGCAGGCGGTGGTCGCGGAGATTCCCGGCGCACGGCTGCTGCCGCTGCCCGGCGCCGGACACGGCGTCGAGCGGGCTGACTGGCCCGCCGTCGTCGCCGCCGTCATCGAGCACACCGCCTGATCGAGCACGGGGGCCCTGCGTACGGTTACCGCATGCTGTCGGGCCTGTTCCTGCCGATCTTCGACGAGCTCGCCGATCCGGTGCTTGTCGCCCGGCTGGCCACTCTGGCTGAGGATGCCGGCTGGCACGGGATCTTCGTGTGGGACCACGTCCGCGTCGTGCGGCAGGCATCCCCATGACGCAGCCGTACGACATTGTCGCCGCCCTCCCCCCGGGCACCGACCCCGCGCCATACGCCGCGGTAGGGGCCACCTGGTGGCTGGTGGGGTTCCCGTGGGACGCGCTCTCGGCCGACCAGGTCCGCGGCGTGATCCGCGACGGCCCCGCCCCGCAGTGACCGGGCTACCCGCCCCCGAGATCGGCGGTCAACTTGGCAAGCGCGTCCTCCCTGGTCATGTTCGCCGTGATGTAACTGCTCTCGCCCCCTGCGAACACCGTCCATGCGATTGCGCCCCACCGGTACGGATCGACGGGATCCGCCGGCTCGATGCGGATGTCGAGGTCCCGGTCGCGCCGATCGACGGCCTCGCGCGCCAGCGCGGCCACGTCAGCATTAGTGAGAGTCATTCGCTCATTGCAGCACGACGACCGCTCGAACGATGGGTCGTGTCAGCTCAAAAGGTGCGTGCCGAGCCGCCGCGTCGCTGCTCGGGCGTGACCGCGCGCAGGGCCGGGACCACCTCGCTGGTCACAAGGCCACGCTCGCCGGTCAGCTCGTCGATGATCGCGAACGACTGGGCGATCCGGTCCGGGCTGTCGATGACAACCGTGACCGTGGGCACGTGCCTGCCGAGCTGGAACGAACGGTCGCCGTGCGGGGCGTGGTCGCCGTGGAATCCCCAGATGCCGCGAAGCGTCGTGGACCCGGCGGCGCCGGTGGCACGGAGCCGACGGTTGACGGCGCGGTGGATGGGCTGACCGTGATGCAGCGCCGCCTCGGAGGTGTAGATCATCAGCTTCTGCCACAACGGCATGCCGTGCTCGTCCCTACTGGGCAGGACGTGCGGGGTCTCAAGCAGCTGCCCGTCGCGCTTGCATACCCGGACCCGTTCGAGCGTGAACAACGGCTCGCGCAGCAGCCCACCCAATTCCGGCAGCACGCGGGCGATCCGTTCGCCGGAGCCCACGGCGATCACCATCATCGGTACCTGGGTGTTGCGGCCGAAGAACCGGGCGCGCTCCCGGATGCCGTGTCTGGTGCCGTCGACACCGAGCAATACGCTCGCGCCGGCGATGCCGCGCCGATGCAGCAGGTCGCAGACGGCGATGAACGCCGGCACGCGGTAGACCCGCTCCTGCCGGCCCAGGTAGACGGTGAGCTTGGTGGCGTCGTGGGTCTCCTCGGCGAATGCGACCGGCGTGATGTCGCCGGTGAGCAATCGCGCCCGTTCGAGGGTGATCAACCCAGGTCCGAGCGCAGCGGTCTGATCGAGGACGGCCTCGATGCGCTCACGCCGGTCGACGGCGACGGCCACGGCGGGCAGGTCCTCCGAGAGCGTCAGCGAATGATCGGTACGCAGCTGGTGCTTCAGCCCGAAACCTTCCGCGCCACGCAGCATGATGCTGGTCGTGAGCTGCTGCCGGCCGTAGACGTCCATCAGGGCGTCCGCAAGGAAGCGTCGACCACTTCGCTTCCGTTCGCCGAAGTAGCTGGTCAGCTTCAGGCCGTCCACGTTCACAGCCGGGCTCCGATCGCTTTGCCGGCAGCGGCCGCCACGATACCGAGAGCGAGGCTGGCGATCACGTTCACTGCCGCGGCGCGTACCTCGCGTTCCTCGGCGAGCCGCTGCGTCTCCAGCATCCATGTCGAGAACGTCGTGTAGGAACCGACCGCGCCGGTGCCGGCCAATAGCGCAGCGTCCGCACTCAACGCCAGCCCAGCGAGCAGTCCGAGGATCATCGCGCCGCTGATGTTGACCACCAGCGTCCCGAACGGAAAGTCACGGCCCAGCCGGGATCCGACCGCGCCGTCGACCAGGAACCGCAGCACTGAGCCCAGCCCGCCGATGACGACCACGCCCGTCCAGACGAGCACGCTCACGGTCGTGTCCAGGATCGGCGGACGAGCGCGGTTGCCGTGTAGCAGCAGGCATAGCCCACGACGACGCTGGCCGACGCGTATCCGGCCGCGAGTCCGAACGCATGCGCGTCGAGCATCGTCACCAACTCCACTTGAACCGTTGAGAACGTCGACAGGCCGCCGCACAGCCCGGTGCCGAGCAGCGGACGCCGATAGCTTGAAACCGGTAGCCGTTCCTG
>DATFRC010000249.1:0-16129 GCA_035263725.1 Jatrophihabitantaceae bacterium
CGGCCAGGCCGGCGCCCCGCGCCGTGTACCAGAGCGTCATGACGCCGCTGCCAGATGCGTGATGGGCGGCCAGCCCGGCGTCGTGTGCACCTCGCCGTCCACACCGACCAGGCGGGCGGAAAGACGGCGTGCGGTGAGCCAATCGAGGGCATCCTCGCCGAGGACGAGGGCGGCGGTACTAGCCGAGTTCGCCGCGAGCGCCGACGGCGCATGAACCGACGCCGTGCGCCACGGCCCGTCGACCGGCGCGCCGGTGCGCGGGTCCACGATGTGATGGACGTTCTTGCCGCCACGCCGCCAGCGCCGCAGTGTCATGGTCGATGTCGCGAGCCCGCCGTGCGACAGCACGACGACCTGCCCGGGGCCGCCCTCGCGCTCGGCGACCTGCACCGGCCAACCCGTACGGGAGACGCCGGCCGTCGCGATGTCACCGCCGAGCTCGACCAGCACTCCGGTGCCGTACCGACGGTAGATCGCCCGCGCCGCGTGGTCTGCCGTGTACGCCTTCGCCGTCGCTCCGAGGTCGAGTGCCGTACCGGGGGGTACGGTCAGCAGGCCGGCTGCGTGATGCAGTCGCACGTGCCGCCAGTTGTGACGCTGCTGAGACGGAGCAATCGCCGGACCGTGCTCTGGGATCGCGGTGATATCGCGGTCATAGCCGATGCGGTTCATCGCCAGACCGACCGTCGGATCGACGGCACCCGCCGTGTACGCCGCTGTATCGATAGCCGCCTTGACGAGATCGGCGAGCATTCGGGGGATCGGCGCCGGCCGGCCCGCGTTGGCGTTCGCGATCGACAGCGACGATTCGGCGCGGAACCGGCTGGCCAGCCGGTCGACACGGTCGAGCAGCGCGTCCAGATCGGCGGCAGCATGCTCGAGCACGCCCACATCGGCCACCGCGAGGCGCACCGTGCAGCTCCACGCGCGGGTCACGTACACGTGGCCGGTCATGACCCGTTGCTCCCGCCGACGGTCGCCTGCGACTGATTGCCGGACGAGATGCCCGTGCTGGTGCTGTCGTCACCCGACGAGCTCGAGCCGGAGCCGGAATTGTCCGAGCTGCTAGTCGACGTTGAGTTCGTCGGGCTCGCCGACGAGTGGGCCACCGCCGTCACGAGCGTTACGGTGAGTGCGATCACGCCCGCCGTGACGCCGCTCGCGACGAGCGCAGCCCGGTGCAGGATGCGCCGAGTGCGAGGTTGCGTCGTCATAGCTACGACGATGGCGTCGAGTGGGTCAGCCCGGCCTCAGCCGGACATCAAGCCCGTGCTAAGCGGTTTTAGGCGATTGCTGGGGCGGATACGGGCTCACGGTCCGCAGCTCCAGTGCGACAGAGGTCCCGCCGGCCGCCGCGCGGGCCACCCGCATCGAGCCGCCGGACGCCTCGGCGCAGCGGCGCGCGATGTCGAGGCCGAGGCCCGACGAGCCGCGGTCGCTGCGGCCGCGCACCCCGGCGCCCTCGGGCAGGCCCGGGCCGGCGTCTGCGACGACGAGCACCGCTGCGCCGTCCACAGTGGACAGTGACACCTCGAACGGCGTGCCCTCCGGGGTGTGCGCGATGACGTTCTCGAGCAGCGCGTCGACGGCGGCGGCGAGGTCCTCCGGGGACGCGCGAACGAACACGGGGGTCTGCGGAAGCGAGACCGAACGGGCCCGCTCCTGCTCGTCGGCCAGCGCCGACCAGAATGCGACGCGGTCGGCCACGACTGCCGTGGCGTCTGCCGAAGGCAGCCGTCCTTCGCGTTGCGGCCGGCGTGCGGCGCGGATTATGGCGGTGAGTGTGCGCTCCAGGGCGGTCACGTGCGCCCCGATTCGGGTTGCCTCGTCCGGCGAGCGCAGTGCCTCGGCGTCAAGGCGCAGCGCGGTCAGCGGGGTACGCATCCGGTGCGACAGGTCGGCGACGGTCTCACGTTCCTCCGCGATCAACTGGTCGATGCGATCGGCCAACTGGTTCAGCGCGGTGCCGACCTCGGCTATCTCACGCGGCCCGGACGTCGGCGCGCGGGCCGTGACGTCGCCTGATGACAGCCGGTGGGCGGTCTCGGCGGTGCGGGTGAGTGGGCGCACGATTCGCCGGGTCACCAGCTCGCCGCCGATGATGCCGATCAGCAGCAGCCCGACGCTTCCGGCCGCGAGCAGCGCGTACCACTGGCCGGCGCCCTCGTTCAGCGCGCTGTTCGACGCGAACACCTGCACCTGGTACGCACCGTTGTCGGAGGGCACCGAGACCTCCGCGACTTTGCCGCCCGGTACCGAGTACACCTGCGGATCTTCGTGCGACGGGCCTCCGCCGCCCTGTGAGTGGTCATCGGGCTCGCCCGAGTTCGGTGGCGGCGGACCCGGCGGCGGCGTTCCGTGCGGCGGCGCCGTGCCCAGGACACGGTGTCGCGGCGTCGTCACCGACGCCGAGCGGTCGGCTGTCTGGGTCAGCCCGGCGAGGTAGCTGCTGATCGCCGTTTCGGAGGGGTGGCCCGCGCGCAGGAAGGCGGCGATCCCGGCCGCCTCGTCACGGATCGACCGCTCGCTGCGCTGCTCGACCGCCGAGCGCACGAGCAGGGCGATCGGGATTGCGAAGGCCAGCACTACGAGCGCCGTGATCCCGGCGACGAGCAGCAAGATGCGCCGCCGCACTAGCTCATCCCGCCTGGGCGAATCCGGGCCCCGACCGCTCGCTGCGCTCGGGCGCAGCCTCGGCTTCGCACCGCGCCTGTCGGCGCGGGCCTCGTCGCGGCGGCGGGGCTCTTCGCGCGAGCGCTCATCGCGGCGCTCAGCTCTCGGGGGCTACGAGCCGGACGCCGACGCCCCGCACGCTATGCAGATAGCGCGGTTGCTTCGCCGACTCACCGAGCTTGCGCCGCAGCCAGGACAGATGGACGTCGACGGTCCGGTCCGAGCCACCCCAGGCGAGCTGCCACACCTCGGCGAGCAGGTCACGCTTCGTGACGACCTCGCCGGCCCGCCGGGCGAGCGCGAGCAGCAGGTCGAACTCCTTGCGCGCCAGCTCGACAGGGGTGCCGTCGACCGTGACCTCGCGGCTACGGGTGTCGATATGCAGGCCGCCGAGAATGATCGGGCCTTCGCCGGAGTTGCCGTCGACTCGATCCGTACGCCGCAATACGGCACGGATGCGGGCGTTGAGCTGCGCGGCACTGAACGGCTTGATGACGTAGTCGTCCGCGCCGAGGTCAAGCAGCCGGACGATCTCCGATTCGTCGTCGCGGGCCGTGGCCACGATGACAGGCACATCGCTCACGGCCCGCAGCATCGACAGTACGTCCGCCCCGTCGATGTCGGGCAATCCGAGGTCGAGCAGTACGACGTCCGGCTTCTGCTCGACGACGTCGCTGAGCGCGGTGATGCCGGACACCGCGGTCCGCACGACATGGCCTTGATCGTGGAGCGACCGGGTCAGCGCCACGCGGATGGCCGCGTCGTCCTCGACCAGCAGGACTTGGGGCATCCCGGCCTATCCGGACGGATCGTCGTCGCCGTCGTTACGGCGCAGGTCGTCGTCGAGCCGCCTCAGGAACTCGGCGTCGTCGTCCGGCGCGAGTGGCCGGCGCGCCCGCATGCCGCCGTGGCCCTGCCAGCCGAACGGCGATTGGCGCACCCGTGCCCGGACCTCGGCGCGGGGTCGCCCCCAGGCGAGCCACGCGATGGCGCCGACGACGGGAAGCAGTAACACGATCAAAAGCCAGATCGCCTTGGGCAGGTTGCGCACCCGCTCCGGCGGGGCAGTCAGCGCGTCGTAGAACGCGTACACCCACACCAGTACTGCTATTAGCAGCAACACCCCGCCGAGTCCCAGCATGTTCCCCAGGGTAGGGCAGAAATACTTGGGTCATGGGTTTCGCAGATCTTCAACAGTTCCTGGCCGCGCTCGAACGCGACGGTGACCTGGCCCGGGTGCGCGCGCCGATCGATCCGCACCTCGAGGTGACCGGCATCGTGCAGCGGACACTCCGCGAACAGGGGCCTGCGCTGCTGTTCGAGAAGCCGACGCGGGGAAGGCTGCCGCTCGCGATCAACGTCTTCGGCACCGAGTCGCGGATGGCCCGCGCGCTGGGCGTCACACGCCTGGACGACATCGGCGAGCGCGTCGGCGCGCTGTTGAACCCCGGCATCGGACTGCGTGATGCGCTCGGCAAGGCAATGCAGCTGCGGACCGTGCCGCCGCGTCGGGTGAGCGCGGCGCCGTGTCAGGAGATCGTGCTGCGCGGGTCCGACGTCGACCTGGGCATCCTGCCCGGTGTCAAGGCCTGGCCCGAGGACGGCGGAGTGTTCCTCAACCTGGGGCTCACGCATACGAAGCATCCCGAGACCGGGGCGCGCAACCTCGGTCTCTACCGGCTGCAGCTCCAGGACGAACGCACGGTCAGCCTGCACTGGCAGATCCACAAGGACTCCACATCGCACGCCGCCGTCGCCGAGCGGCGCGGCGAACGGCTGCCGGTCGCGATCGCGTTCGGCTGCCCGCCGGCTGTCACGTATGCGGCATCGGCTCCACTGCCCGCCGACATCGACGAATACCTGTTCGCCGGATTTCTGGCGCGTGACCGCGTCGACCTGGTCGACTGCATCAGCGTGCCGCTTTCGGTGCCCGCCACGGCGCAGGTCGTCTTGGAAGGATGGGTCGAGCCGGGGGCGCGGCTGCCCGAGGGACCATTCGGCGACCACACCGGCTTCTACACGCCGGTCGAGCCGTTCCCGTACGTGCGGGTACAGACGATGACCATGCGGTCGGACGCGATCTTTCAGTCGATCATCGTCGGCCGGCCGCCACAGGAGGACGGGCCGCTCGGCAAGGCCACCGAACGGATCTTCCTGCCGCTGCTGCGGCTGACAATTCCGGAGATCGTCGACTACGACTTGCCCGAGAGCGGGGTATTCCACAACTGCGTGATCGTCTCGATCGAGAAGCGGTTCCCCAAGCATGCGCAGAAGGTCATGAACGCGATCTGGGGAGCCGGGCTGATGTCACTGTCGAAGCTGATCGTCGTGGTCGACGCCGATTGCGATGTCCATGACTACGCGGAAGTCGCCTGGCGGGCTTTCGGCAACGTCGACTACGCGCACGACGTGCTGCTCACCGTCGGCCCCGTCGATCACCTCGACCACGCGTCCTACGAGCAGTTCTTCGGCGGCAAGCTCGGCGTCGACGCAACGCGCAAGCTGCCGACCGAGGGCTACCGTCGCGGGTGGCCGGCCGAGTGCGTCCTCGACGCAGCTACCCAGGAACGGGTTGCGGCGCGGTGGACCGAGTACGGCATTACCACTGGTTCGAGCTGACCACCGAAGTGAGCGCTCGAACTGCCTCCTGCGCTGCACAGCTACCCTGAGCAGGTGGTAGCTCGGGTCGCGCCCCAGCCGCGGACGGGTGTCCGGGCGTTCCTGCGGCTGGTCATGATCGAGCATTCGATCTTCGCGCTGCCCTTCGCGTACATCGCGGCGCTGACCGCGATGTGGCGCGAGACCCGCACCGTGCACTGGGTGCAGCTGGCGCTGATCACCGTCGCGATGGTGTCTGCGCGGACGGTGGCGATGAGCGCGAACCGCATCCTCGATCGCGAGTTCGACGCGCTAAACCCACGCACTGCCCAGCGTGAATTGGTCACCGGTGCGATGACGCTGCGCTCGGCGTGGATCGGTACCGCCGTCGCGCTGACGATATTCCTGGCGTCCGCCGCCGCGCTGCGCTGGATATGCCTGGCGCTTGCGCCGATCGCCATCGTCCTGCTCGTCTTGTACTCGTACGGCAAGCGGTTCACCGACTTCCCCCAGGTGCTGCTGGCGTTGGCGCAGATGGTGGCACCGATCGGGGCGTGGCTCGCCGTCACCGGGCACCTCAGCTGGATCTCGTTCGCCCTGGGCCTGGCCGTGGGCTTGTGGATCGGGGGATTCGACCTGATCTACTCCTGCCAGGACGTCGAGGTCGACCGGCGGGTGGGGACGCGCTCGTTCCCGGCTCGGTTCGGAGTGCCCGCGGCCTTGCGCACCTCGACAGTGGTGCACGTCGCGGCGTTCGGAGCGTTCGCGTGGTTCGGTGCCGCGGCCGGGCTGGGCTGGCTGTGGTGGCTCGGCATGGGGCTCACGGCGCTGGTGCTGACCTACGAACACGGCATCGTGCGGGCGAACGACCTGTCGCGGGTGAACCGCGCCTTCTTCACCGCGAACGGCGTGATCGGCATCGGCCTTTTCGCGTTCGCCCTGGCCGATCTGGTCGTGCAGGGGCTGGGCGCGTGAGCCGGCGCCCCTGGGTAGTGGGGGTGTCCGGGGCGTCCGGTACGCCGTACGCGCGCGCGGTGCTCGCCGGGCTGCTCGACGCGGGCGAGACGATCGACCTGGTCGTGTCGCGCGCGGCCCGGCTCACGCTGCGTGACGAGACGGGCATCTCGTTCCGTGACGCGCACTGGCGTGACGACCTGGCCAGCTGGCTGGGCCGGGCGCAGCTCGGCGATGTGACGTACTGGCCGGCCGGCGATCTCGCCGCCGGACCGGCGTCCGGCTCGTACCCGACTCGTGGGATGGTGGTCGTGCCGGCGTCCACGGCCTCCCTTGCCGGCATTGCGCTCGGCCTGTCGAAGGACCTGCTCCAACGGGCCGCCGACGTCACGCTGAAGGAACGGCGGACGCTCGTCGTCGTCCCGCGCGAAGCGCCGTACCCGCGCTCCGCGCTGGTGCACATGCTGGAGCTGCACGACGCGGGCGCGGTGGTGCTGCCGGCCAGCCCGGGTTTCTACGGCGGTGCCGGCAAGGACGTGCAGCAGCTGGTGGACTTCGTCGCCGGCAAGGTGCTCGACGCGCTGGGTGTGAAACACGACTTGTTCACTCGCTGGGCCGGCGAGCCCAGAAGGTAGCCGCATGGACGCAGTTGATCGAAAATTGCTCGACGCGCTGCGGGCCAACGCGCGCGCAACCTACGCCGAGCTCGCCCGCGTCGTCGGGCTGTCCGCGCCCGCCGTGCACGAGCGGGTGGGCAAGCTCGAAGCTGCCGGCGTGATCACCGGCTACCACGCAACCGTGTCGCCCGAGGCGCTGGGCTACTCGACGAACGCCCTGATCGGGCTGTTCCTGGGCGACGCGGCCGACGCGGATGCAGTCGCTGCTGCGCTCGCGAACGTCTCAGAAGTGGAGGACTGCTGGTTCGTCGCCGGTGAGGAGTCGTATGTGGTGAAGGTACGGGTCATGGACGTGTCCGCCCTGGAGCGCATGATCGGCACGCTCAACGCGATCCGGGGCATCTCGCGCACCCGAACCACAGTTGTGCTGTCGACCAAGTTCGAGGGCCGCGTTCAACCGGCGGGCTGATCGATTGCGCAACATTCGCTCGCCTCAGACGAGGAATTGTTGCGCGATCGCAGGAGTCAGGGCTCAGCGGCCAAGCATCCCCACGTACCCTGAATGCCATGCCGCTGACTCCGGTCCGGAAGGCCGCGCTGACTGAGAAGATCGAATCCGGCCAACGCCTGAACTTCGAGGACGGCGTCGATCTGTACGAGTCCGATGACCTGGCCTGGCTCGGCCGCCTGGCGCATGGCGTGCGAACCGCCAGGAACGGCGACGTCACCTACTTCAACGTCAACCGGCACCTCAACCTGACGAACGTTTGTGCCGCCTCGTGCGCCTACTGCAGCTTCGCCCGCAAGCCCGGTGACAAGGACGCCTACACGATGCGCGTGGAGGAGGCCGTCGAGAAGGCCCTCGCGATGAAGGACGATGGGCTGACCGAGCTCCACATCGTCAATGGCTTGCATCCGACGCTGCCGTGGAGGTACTACCCGCGGGTGTTGCGCGAGTTGAAGGCCGCGCTGCCCGACGTCGCGCTGAAGTGCTTTACCGCGACGGAGATCCACTGGTTCGAGCAGATCAGCGGCCTGCCCGCGGAGGCGGTTCTCGACGAGTTGATCGACGCCGGGCTGGAGTCGCTTACCGGCGGTGGCGCGGAGATCTTCGACTGGGACGTCCGCAAGCAGATCGTCGACCACACGACACACTGGGAGGACTGGTCCCGCATTCACCGGCTCGCCCATGGGCGCGGCCTGCGCACCCCCTCGACCATGCTTTACGGGCATATCGAGGAGCCGCGGCACCGCGTCGATCACGTGCTGCGGTTGCGCTCGCTGCAGGACGAAACCGGCGGGTTCGCGGTGTTCATCCCGCTGCGGTTCCATAACGACAACAACCGGCTCTCGCACCTGCCGATGGCGCAGCCCGCCGACGTGCTGCGGACCTTCGCGGTGAGCCGCCTGCTGCTGGACAACGTCGACCACCTCAAGGTGTTCTGGGTGATGCATGGGCTGTCGACGTCGCAGCTCGCGCTGAACTACGGTGCCGATGACATGGACGGCAGCGTCGTCGAGTACAAGATCACCCACGATGCCGACGGGTTCGGCACGCCGGACAAGCTGACCCGCGACGACCTGCTCGAGCTGATCCGCGACGCCGGCTTCCGTCCCGTCGAACGCAACACCCGATACGAAGTGCTGCGCGAGTACGACTCGCCGATGCCACTCGCGCAGCGGCGAGCGGAGCCGCAGGCGATTTGGGCATGAGCGAACCGTCGTTTCGCAGGTGGATGGGCACTATGTGGGTCTACACCCTGCTGCGCATTGCGCTTTTCCTGGTGCTGTTCGGGCTTCTCTGGGTGCTCGGCGTCACCGGATTCCTGGGCGCGGTCATCGCGCTCGCCCTGTCGCTGCCGCTGTCGTATGTGCTGCTCGCCAAACCGCGGCAGGCGTTTGCCGCGCAGATCGAGCAGCGGATCGAGGCACGGCGCGCCCGGCAAGCGGACCTCGACGCCAAGCTGTCCGGCGACGAGGATTGAACTCATCCCGCCTGTCCCGGATCCGGGTTCGCGCCGCTCGCCGGCGCTCGGGCGCACCCCCGTTCCGGTCGCGCCTTCGGCGCGGCCGCGTCGCGGCGGCGGGCTCTTCGCGCGAGCGCTCATCGCTCATCGCTTACAAATCGCACTGGCCGTAGGACCGTCCGGCGGCGCACCATGGTGTCCATGAGCGCCCCGTCCGGAATCCGCATCGGCAATGACGAACGAGACGCCGCGATCAAGGCTCTCGACGAGCACATGAGTGCCGGCCGGCTCGATCCGGACGAATACGGCCAGCGCGTCGCCGAGGCAAGTGTTGCCCGCACCCGCGATGACCTCACACCGCTGTTCGCGGACCTGCCCCAGCCGCATCCGTTCGCTCCTGCGCCGCCGCGCCGCAAGGGACCCGTGGCCGCGGCGGACGGCGTATTGCGGCGCTACGCAGGCGAGTCCCCGGCGGTACGCCTCGCGATGGTGGTGCTGGCTGTCGCGGCGATCATCATCGTCTTGCCGTTCGCGCTCGCCGCGGCGGTGCTGTTCTTCGTGGTCCTGCCCGCCCTCGGTTGTGGCGGCTGGCGGGGTGCCCGGTATCGCGGGCGCCTCGGTCGGCGCTGGTAAGTGCCGGCTTTCACCACATACGACGGCTCTGAGCTGACCGTCACCGTTCTTGGCACGCGCGCCGAGCCGGTCGTCGTTCTCCCGGGCGGGCCGCTGCAACCGTCGCGTTACCTCGGCAATCTCGGCGGCCTGGACGCCCACCACGAGCTGATCGTCCTTGACCTGCCGCAGCGGCGCGTCGATCAGATCGTGCCCGATGTGGAGGAACTGCGTGAGCATTTGGGGCGCGAGACGATTGACGTGGTCGCGCACTCAGCAGGCGCCAACCTAGCCGTGCTGTACGCCGTCGCCCATCCGGAACGGATAGCCAAGCTCGTGCTGATCACGCCGAGCCGCCGGGCCGTCGGCGGCCTGCCGACGCCGGACCAGCAGGCTGCCGTCTACGCGCAGCATGCGGGCGAGCCCTGGTATGCGGCGGCGGTCGCCGAGTGGCATACGGGCGGCGCGGCGGCTCGCGCACTCACCTACGGACGCTGGGATGCCGCCGCGCAGGCCCACGCCGCTGCGCAGGAAGAGGAGGTCACGCCCAACGCCCAGGCCATCTACTACGCGGACGGGGCCGCCCTCGACCCGGAGGCGACGCGGGCGGGGCTGGCAAAGCTCAGCGCCGACGTGCTTGTGCTCCTGGGCGGCGCCGATCCGATCATGCCGGCGCAGCTGGGCGTGGAGCTCGCCGCGATGTTCCCGAGCGCCGAGGTCGTGGTGCAACCCGGCATCGGCCACTACCCCTGGCTGGACGATCCGGCCTGGTTCGTCGACACGGTCAGCGGCTTTCTAACAGGGCGGTGATCTCGTCCACGACCTGACGAGACCCGGCGATGTGCCAGCGATGCCCGCCGACCTCGGTCACGTTGGTTGCACCGCCCGCCGCTTGGACAAGCGCCACGCCCGGCAGCCAGTCCCAGTCGGCGCAGTCATATTGCAGCCAGCCGCCGAGGCGGCCCCCCGCCAGGAACGCCAGCTCGACCGAGCCTGAGCCGAGCATGCGCACCGTCGCGGGCACGCCCAGCACCCGAAGCAGCGGCAGCCGCATGCCGTCGTCGGGCAGCGTCGCCGGATGCATGTAGCTCGCCAGCGAAACCTCGGCGAGCGGCCGGCTATCGGTGACGTGCACCGGCACGCCGTTGCAGGTGGTAGGCGTCTCCCGCCCACCGAGCCACAACTCGTCACTTTCGACGTAGTACACCGCTCCGAGCAGCGGGCCCTCGTCGTCGACGAGGGCTACCGCCGAGCACCAGAACGGCAAGCCGGACACGAAGTTGTAAGTGCCGTCGACCGGGTCGACGTACCAGGTCCGCGTGCCGGAGAACGAGGTGCCCTCCTCGCCGACGACGCCGTCGCCCGGACGGGCCTCCCGTAGCTGGTTGACGATGAGTCGCTCGGCGGCGTGATCGGCGTCGGACACCACGTCCGATGCCGACGTCTTGCGGCTCGTCTCCAGGCCGGCGCGGCGCATACCGGCAGCCAGCAGGCCCGCGTCGCGGACCACGGTGGCCGCGAGGTCGAGATCGCTCGGCACGTTCCGCAGCGTAGGGTCCAGGCAATGAGCGAGCGCGCCAGGGTGACTGAACGTCCCCGGGTGGGTCACATCCAGTTCCTGAACTGCTTGCCGATCTACTGGGGGCTGGTTCGCTCCGGGGCGCTGCTCGACGTCGAGCTGACCAAGGACACCCCGGATCGTCTGAACGACGCGTTGGTACGCGGCGACCTCGACATCGGACCGATCTCCCTGGTCGAGTACCTGCGGCACGCAGCCGACCTGGTGCTGCTGCCGGATCTGGCGGTCGGCTCGGACGGCCCGGTGTTGTCGGTGAATCTCGTCGCGCAGCGCCCGCTTGCCGAACTGGGACGCGTTGCGCTCGGCTCGACGTCGCGTACCTCAGTGCTGCTTGCCCGGATGTGGCTGGCCGAGGTGCACGACGTCCATCCGGCGTACTTCGCGTGTCCGCCGGAGCTCAGCGCGATGCTGCTCGAGGCCGATGCCGCGGTGCTGATCGGTGATGCGGCGCTGCGCGCCACGTACGAGGCTCCCCGAAGCGGGCTGGCGGTGTACGACCTGGGAGCCGTGTGGCGCGATTGGACCGGCCTGCCGATGGTCTTCGCTGTGTGGGCCGCCCGGCGTGCGTACGCCGAGGCGAACCCCGGGCTGGTGAAGGAGGTGCACGCCGCCTTCGTCCGCAGCCGCGCCGAGGCGTTGGCGCACGTCGACGATGTGGCAGCACAGGCCGCCCGCTGGGAGCCGTTCGAGCCGGCGACGCTCGCCCGCTACTTCCGCACGCTGGACTTCTCGCTGGGACCCCGCCAACTGGAAGGGCTGACCGAGTTCGCCCGCCGCGCTGCGCGTGCGGGTGCGCTACCCCAACCCACCCAGCCAACCTTCGCCGACATCTAAGCCCGACGATGGGCGATGAGCGCTCGCGCGAAGAACCGCCGGCCGCGACAAGACAGCGGAATGCGACCAGAGGAAAAGCAACCCCCGGGCGATGAGCGCTCGCGCGAAGAGCCGCCGCCCGCGACGCGGCCCGCGCGAAGCGCGGAGTGGCTCGAGGCGTGCGCCCGTTGTGGGCGCCGCCCGAGAGACACGTGCGGCGGATAAACACAGCCGCGAAGGCGGGCGCAACTCCCGCCCCCCGGTTGCGCCCGCCTCTGCGGATCCCGGTCCGGCAAGATCCCCCAACCTACCGAGACGATCACTACTGTGACGCACCCGTATTGCAGCTTTCTGGCGTGATCCGGCAGCGTCCTGCTGCAGCCGTCCTGACACGCTGCAGGGCAGGTAATTACTGGCCGAAAGCGGTCCCGCCCGATCTTGTTTGGACGCTTGGCTACGGGCGCGGGTACGGGAATTGCACGGGCTGCGACAGGAGCCGGACAAGATCAGAGCGATTCCAGTAGCTCGTTCACGGCGTCCAGTCCGGGACGGTGGCCGGTGCGCTCGAACAGGGCCCGCGCCGCGTCTGCCAACGACCGGGCGCCGGCGAAGTCGCCCTTGTGAAAAGCGACCGTTGCCAGCCGGTGCTGTGCCTTGCCCTCGCTGATGCGATCACCCAACCGGCTCGCCAGTGTCCGAGCCTGCTCGGCGAACTCGACCTCACGGTCCAGGTCGCCACCCGCGTCCGCGTGTGTGGCCAGCGCGAGCAGCGCGTCCAACTCGGCGCCCGGGGCCTGTCCGTGGCGCGCGACTTCGAGCGCGCGTTCGAGCTGCTCGGTGGCCACGAGTGACGAACCGGCCGCAAGCTGAACCATGCCGCTCGCGATCAGAGCGCGCGAGAACAGCTGCGCGTCGTCGATCGTGCGGGCCTGCGACAGCGCCGCGCGAGCGTAGTGCGCCGCGTCGTCGGAACGGCCCAGGGCCAGGGCGGTGTGCGCGAGGCTCACGAAGGTCTCGCCCAAGAGGCTCGGATTGCCCGCCCGCTCGTCGAGGCGTCGCGCCGCTTGCATGTATTCCCAGGCCTGCTGGTAGTCGCCGCGCAGGTAGAAGACGATGCCGAGGTTGCCCAGGTTGACGTTCGGCTGGCCGGCCGGCAGCTGCTGGTTGATCGCCAGCGCCTGGCGGTAGTACCGCTCGGCGGCGCCGAGATCGCCGTGGCCCTGACGCTCGTTGTTGCCGAGATCGTTGAGGCAGGCCGCCTCCCAGAACGGCAGCCCGGTTTCCCGGCTGAGCTGCAACGCCTGCATGAACGCCGGCCGCGCCTGTGCCACCTCGCCCATGTCCTGGTGGGCGTTGCCCAGGTTCTCGAGCGCGGAGATCTCCGCCTCCAGCCAGCCCAGCGACGTCGCGGCCGAAAACGCCTCGCGGTAGTGCCGGATCGCCGTGCGCTGGTCCGCGCGAGCCGCGTACCCGCGTGCCAGGCACTCGTGCATCGCGACCAGCCCATACGGGTTGCCGTCGCGCTCGGCGGCCTCCAGCCCGATGTGCGCTGTGGAGATCCACTCGTGACTGCGCTGCCGTTGCCGGAAGACGCCGCTCGCGGCATCGGCGAGCAGCCAGGCCAGCGTGGGAAAGCCCGCCTCCGCATCCTGACGAACGGTAGCGATCAGGTTCTCGCCCTCCGCCTCGAGCCAGGTGCTTGCTTCCTGCACCGAGGCGAACGTCAACGCGGGTTCGAGGCCTGGAGCCGGCGGCACGATACGGTGCGGGATCGCCGTCGCCGTGGCCTGCCGAGCCGACGCGACGTACCAGCGGCCCAGCCGCTCGATTGCCTCATGACGAGTCGCCGTCGGGTCCTCCGCCTCGGCGCGCTCGCGAGCGAACGAGCGCATCAGGTCGTGGAAGGCGAATCGGTCGCTAGCGGCGGCGATGAGCATGCTGTGCTCGACGAGGTGGTTCAGCGCGGCGCCGACGTGATTGGCGGGCTCGCCGGTGAGCGCGGCGGCGGCGTCGAGGTAGATGTCCGGCGCGTCGGAAAGGCTCAGCAGCCGGAATGCGCGCGCGACGCCGCCCGGCAGATCGCGGTAGCTCAGGTCGAAGCACGCCTGCACGGCGCGATGCGACGAGCGCAGCAGGTCGAACCTGCCCTTCGTGCGCGCCAGCCGTTCGTGCAATTCGGGAAGTCCCCACGAGGGGTGCACCGCGACCTGCGACGCTGCCAGGCGAAGCGCCAGCGGAAAGCCCGAGCAGAGAGCTACCACCTGCTCGGCGTCGTTGCGCTGCCGGTCGACCCGCTCGGGACCCAGTATCGACCGCAGCAGCGCGACGGACTCGTCCTCGCCCAGGGTGGCGATGCGAACATGCAGCGCACCGTCGAGGTCGGCCAGCAACCGACGGCTGGTGACGATAACCGCGCAACCGTCCGCACCGGGGAGCAGCGGCTGGACCTGCTGGGTGTCGCGGGCGTTGTCCAGCACGACCAGGTAGCGGCCGTGCGCGGTTGCCGACCGGTAGAGCGCGGCCAGCTCGTCTACGCCTTCGGGAAGTGCCGTTCGCGAGTGGCCGAGCGATACGAGGAACTGTTCCAGTACGTGTTCCACCGTCGCCGGCTGCTCGCCGACTCCGCGCAGGTCGACGAACAGCTGCCCGTCCGGAAACCGGGACTTGATCCGGTGCGCAACGTGCACTGCCAGCGTGGTCTTGCCCAGCCCGCCGGTACCGGTGATCGCCGCCAGCGTAGGACCTGGTCGCGTACCGATCAGGTAGCCGGCGAGTTGCGCGGCATCGACGGCGCGGCCGCTGAAGTCGGCTACCGCGGCAGGTAGCTGCGCCGGGGCCAGCCCGCTTGCGCTCGGCGCTCGGGCGTCCCGGTCGAGCACCTCGCGGTAGGCGTCGAGCAATTGCTCCCCTGGCTCGACGCCGAGTTCGTCCACGAGCAGGCGGCGCGTGTTGCTGAATACGCGGTGCGCGTCGCCGAGCCGGCCGGCGGCGGCGAGTAGTTGGATGCGGCGCGCCGCAACGCCCTCGTGCAGCGGTACCAGCGCGGCGAGTTCCTCCACCACCGGGATTGCCGACTCGGCATGCGCGCTGGCCAGCGCGGCGTCGGCGAACTCGACGACGAGCTGCGCGCGGCGCTGCTCCAGGGCGACGACGCGCGGGTGGTGTTGGAGCTCGACCAGATCTTCGAGAACGCGACCACGCCAGGCGCGCAGCGCGTCTTGATAGCCCTCGAAGGTGGCGATGGCGCCGTCGAGCGCGGTCGCGTCGAGGCATTCCGGCGAGAGGGTCAGCTGGTAGCGCTGCCGCGATGACACGATGCCGGCTGCTGTGGCCAGCCGCTTGCGCAGCCGCGCGACGTATGAATACAGCAAGGCGGCATATTCGACGGGCCGGTGTGTGCCCCACACATACTCGGCAAGCTCGTCCCGTGGCACGTACTCGTTGGCGTGCAACGCGAGCATGCCCAGGATGAGGGCCTGCTTGTGCCCGCCGACCGGGGTCGGCGCGCCGTCGACGAGCAGCTCGAACGGCCCGAGGATGTTGACGCGAATTGCCGGTGTCCGCTCGCCGGCGAGCTCGGCCGGATCGACGCCAAGGGTGGTGGCGAGCGCAGCCAGCGAGGCCTTACGGGGGGTCGTGGTGCGTCCCTGCTCGAGATCGCGCAACATGCCGACGGAGATGCCGGCCCGGCGCGCTGTCTCGTGCTGGGTCAGTCCGGCGGACAGCCGCAGACGCCGCAACTTCGTGCTCAACCGCTCCGCTGGCACGGGTAGGCCCCTTCCGTGGGGTTTCAAGTGTCGATCAGGAGCGGATCGTTGTTCAATTCGTGATTGCCCGAATGGGCAAGCTGTGTCCATGGACCGGCTCGCTGCTTACGATGCCCAGGTGCGCACGGCGCTGGCTCGCCGGCCGCCACGAGGTGTGACCTGCGAGTGGGACGGGCCTCTGCTGCGGTGCAGCGACGTGGCGTATCGCGGTTTCGTCGGCTACCGCAGCCTCGCCGGCGACCAGGACGTCGATGCACTGATCGCGCGCACCGTCGCCTTCTTCGGGGCGCGCGGCGAGGCGTTCGAGTGGAAGGCGCACGGACACGAACAGCCGGCCGACCTGCCCCGTCGGTTGCGTGCGCACGGTTCGTTCCCGAGGCCGGCGACGCTGTCGTGAGTGCCGCCTGGCTCGTCTATAACCAGGGAACTGAGTTCGCCGGGCTGTGGGGAGGCTCGACGCTTCCGGGCTGGCGCGGCCGCGGCATCTACCGCGCGCTGGTCGCGCGCCGGGCGCAACTCGCCGCGCAGTTGGGGGTGAAGTATCTGCAG
>DATFRC010000250.1:0-33377 GCA_035263725.1 Jatrophihabitantaceae bacterium
TCGACTTGTCCGTGCGCGATGCCCGCACCGTGCAGCGTCTCGAGCGTGTGCCAGGCCTGTTGCGCCAGCCCCGGTGACCAGCGCTCGGGGTCCGCATCCAGCGGCGTCCCGGCCCGCCGCAAGACCAGCACCACATCGTTGCCGGGGGTCGCTGTCGCGGTGACGACCTGGTCGAGGCAGACCCCTGCCGTGGCGGCCATGACGGTGAGAAACGCCTCGTGCTCGGCCTGCTGCAGCCGACCGAGCGACGTCGGCGAGCCGGCCTCCCGGTACCAGAGGGTGCGCCATGCGACGTTGACGAGTTGCGTGTCGTGCGCGTCCCGGCCGAAGACCTTGATAAGAAGCGGGTTGCCGTGCGCGTCGAGCGCCGTCGCCTCGAAGAGACCGGTCGGCTGCCGCTCCGCTGCGCTGAGGCTCTGCGCGGCGACACCAATTCGGGCCAGTGCTGCGGCGACGTCCTCCAGCCTGGGGCGGCCGTGACTCGAACCGAAGATGAGGTGGATTGACGCGGCTGCCCCGGAAGCGAGCAGCAACGCGGCGGCCGCGCCGGTCGGCGTGCTGGTCTCGTGCAGCACATTGCCGAACAGCGCAAGGAAAACAATCCAGCGGCCGACCCGGCGCATCGGCCGCACGAGATGCGGCGACGCGGTGACGATCACCGCACCGGGAACCGACAGCGACAACGGCGGGAAGTACGGCAACGATCCGGCAGCGCGCAGCGAATCCCACACCGGCGGCCAGTCACCGAGCACGATCCAGCCAAGGAGCAGCGAGCCACCCAGAGACAAGACACCGGCGAGGACCAGGTCGCGCAGTAGTGACCAGCGACGCCGCGCCACCGCCGAGACGATCACGATCACAGCCAGGAGCACCGGCAGAAATATCAGCAGTGCCCAGAAGCCGCGGAAGCCACTCGGGATCGCGGCCACGAAAGCCATGACTGAGCGTTCGATACCCGCCGGGGGATCGGCGACGGCACCGAGCAACACCAGCCCGCCCAGCGAACTCAACAGCAGAATGATGTCCGTTGCGCGACGGTGCCGCGGCTCACGCTCGTCGCTTGCGAACATGCGGCGTTTAGCGCGAGCCAGCCCGCCTATCGGCGGCCCTGGCGCGGCGCCGCGGGATGCCGTTGCGGCAGTCAGTGGCTGACCTTCAGGACTCGGCGAGATCACGGCGCGACCGCCGCATGAGTGACCGGACGTGTCGCACGGGGCTCGTGAATGATGCTCCGCGACCGCCGGCCAGACATCGAGCCTCCTTCCTGGGTGTCATCACTATCTCGTCGGGATGGACGGCGCGCACCGTACTCGGCGAGTGAGACTGCGTCATGCCCGGCGGGTGATTCCGGGACGCGATCCACGGGCGGAGCCTGGATCGTGCCCATCGACACCGGCGACCGCCAATCGGCGGGGTGGTTCTCGCAGGCGCGAGAACGGGCTGATCAAGCGGCCGACCGCTATCAGCAGCTAGCCCGGTCACGGCCTCTGCTGGGCCTGCCGCTCGCGTTCGCGGCGCGCTACACCGGGCGCCAAGGGATCCTGCTGGCCAGCGCGGTCGCGTTTCGCCTGTTCCTGTGGTTGGTGCCGCTCGCCCTTGTGCTCGCCGGAATCCTCGCCGCATATGCGACCGGCGGCGATCGCGATGTCACGGCAGCCGTGCGGGCCGCTGGTATCACCGGCGTAGCGAGAAGCGAAGTCGTGACGGCGCTGCACGAGGGGCATCGATCGTGGTGGGTCGCCGTGCTGATCGGCGCAGTACTGCTGCTGTGGGGCACCCGGACATTGGTGAAGTGCCTGACTCTCGTCAATGGTCACGCCTGGGACGCGCCCTTCCGCAAACGCTCAGGACGAGAGCAGGTCAAGCTCGTGCTCACCGTCGTCGGCGGCTGGGCTGCGGTGATGATCGTTGCCGCCGCGATCTCCCGGTTGGATGGGGCACTGCCCGGTGGACTGCTGTTGCCGTTCCTGATCCAGGTTCTTGCCGTCGCATGTGCTTGGCTGCTCGTTTCGATGCAGTTACCCGACCGCCGCACCAGTTGGATAGAGCTGATTCCGGGCAGCGTTCTGTTCGGCCTCGCGATCACCGTGCTGCATACCGTGAGCCGCCTATACCTGCCGTATCGCTTCGAGCGGTTTTCGCGGCTATACGGCTCCCTCGGCGTGGCCACCGTGATCTTGGCTTGGCTACTCATTATCGGGCAGGTGATCGTCAGCGCCGCGCTGATCAATGCCGTTTGGGCGCAACATCGAGCCCTGCGGGCTGCGGAAGCCACGGCCGAGCAAGGACAGCCTCCGCCGTGACGGGCGGGATTAGGAATTGGCCAGTGCCGAGCCGACAGCCAGGCTGCGTTCCGCCATGGCAAGATGCCCGGTTCCTGAAGGGAGCGCCTGGCATTGATCAGCCCAGGCTCGGAGACGTACCGCGAGGCAGGTCGACAGCTGGTCGAGGTACCCGTCCGGGTTGGTTGCTGCGCTACCCGCCGCACTAGCAAGTTGCTCGAGCGTGACGTATTGACTGCCCTGCATGAAGTCCTCGTATCCGACTAGTTCAAGTTGGCCGGTCAATGCGCTGATTAGCTTTCCTATGCAACCTCGAACGCGCTGATCAGTGTCGTCGCGCCAAATGCCGTACAGACGGACGGCCACGGCTCGCAAGGAACTTTGGTCGCTCGGCCCGGCCAGCGTCATTTGCACGAGCGCCTCGACCAGGAGAAGCTTGGTTCGCGGGCCGAATCCCGGCACCCAGGTTCCGTCAATCGCACTTGGCCAGTGCAGGGATTGGCAGGCGTTGAGTTTGGACGACCTGCGGCACAGTAGCTCTGCCGCGATGAGCTGAGCACTGGGAGAATTTGAGCGGAGCGCTGCGTCGATCACCAGGACGGCACTTTCGTCGGACACCGCGTTGCTCCCATCGACCCAGAGGTCGACGAGGAGGGCGACGGCAAGGTCGGCGCGCTCGAGCTTCGTCAGTGCCAAGAGCCCCGAAGCCACGGCTGCCGGCGCCGGCGGTACGCCGTCCGTTGGTGTTAGCAGCTCACCCGCCCGCATCGCTGCGTCGAGCTTCAGCCGCTGACCCTGCTCGGACTGTTCATGAGCGAGTCGGCGGTCGGCCTGGTGTTTCATCATCACGCCGACGAGCGAGACCAGCGCCGTTACGAGGACGCCAATGAATGTAAGGGCGGAAGTAAGTCGGGCGGTATCGCCGGTCGCCGACCCCCACGGGCCCATCAACAGGAGCGCCGGCGTCACGGCGGCAACAATCAGCACGACGACGGACGCGACGATCAGCGTCTTATCGCTTCCGGGCGCACTGTCTTGAGCCATGGAGGCCTCCTCGCCTGACACAGAGCCGTCAAGTGCTGCGTTGATACCTCTGATCGGATGACCCACGTACCGCGCCGCTGCGCCGGTTGCGCGAAACGGGCGTGTATCTCCACGCAAAGTCGTGGCCTCTACGTATCAGACCGCCAGAATGTCGCGGGGCCTGGCGGGAAGCTCGAAGCCAAGGGAGCAGGCCATGGCAGCGCAAATCGTCCAAGCCGAGCACGTGCCGCCAAGCAGCCCGGACGTCAGTCGCCCGGTCGCGGCGGGCGACCTTCGCAAGCAGCTACTCGACATTCTCGAACGCAGTGCGTTCACGGCAATTCAGGCGCTCGCTGCCGTCTATCTCGCCAAGGGAGTGTTGAGCATTTCAGGCGTCGAAGTCGCGGTCCTAACAGCTGTCGCCACTGTTCTCACAGCCGTCCGAACTCTCATCAGCCAGCACACCGGAAACACCCGGAAGCCGACGAACTGGATCGAGGATCTATCCTCCCGGACGGCGTTCACGTTCGCAGCGACGTTGGTGGCGTCACTAATCACCGCCGCGAGTACGCCACTCGACATGTCGGCGCTCAAGTCATCGCTCGTCGCCGCCCTCGCCGCCAGTCTCGCGGTTGTCAAAGCCTCGGTTGCTCGCGGTGTCGACGGCCAAAACAGTGCATCGATAGTCTCCGGCGTCTAGTTCGGAATCAATTCGCGCAGGACTCGGCTCTACCCCACGCCTACGACGGGTGATGTAGTTACCAGCTATCGGGTGAATCCGCGCCACCGACGCGGGTACGAACGACGGCTCTCATTCGGCACACTGAGCGCGTGGGGACAGCTGGCACCGACATAACGGCTCGCGAGGCGGAGGTCCTCGCGCTGGTCGGCCAGCATCTGACGAACGCGGAGATCGCGCAGGCGCTGTTCATATCGGTACGCACCGTGGAAAGCCACGTGGCCGCGCTGTTGCGCAAGCTCAGCGTGCCGGACCGCCGCAGCCTGGCGCGGCGCGCCGCTGTTGATTCCGGGACGCCGCGTGGAGCGCTGCCGGCGCCGGCGACGCCGTTCCTGGGCCGGGCGGCGGAGCGCGCCGAGCTGACGCAGGCTCTGGGAGGCCAGCGGCTCGTTACGGCCGTCGGTCCGGGCGGGATCGGCAAGACGCGGCTGGCGATCAGTGTCGCCGGCGACGTTGCCCCGGCGCGCCGCGACGGCGTGTGGTTCGTCGACCTGGTCCGCGTTACCGATCCGGCTGCAGTGGTCGCGACGGTGGCGGAGGTGGTCGGCGTGCCCGAGCAGCTGGCCCTCCCGCCCGAAGCGGCATTGGTCGCTTCGCTGGCCCGGCGCGACGGGCTGCTCCTGCTGGACAACTGCGAGCACTTACTGGACGGCGTCCGCTCGTGCGTCGATCTCGTCGTCAACGGCTGCCCAGACCTCACGGTGCTGGCGACAAGCCGGACGCGGCTGATGCTTCCCTATGAGCGCGTCTACCCGGTCCCTGGGCTCTCCGTTACCGAGGGCGCCGGCGGCGATGCCGTAGCGCTATTCGCTGCGCGGGTCGCCGCGGCGACCGGCGTCTCGACCCCGCCGGACCCGGCGCGCGCAGCCGCCCTGTGCCGAGAGTTGGACGGCATTGCGCTGGCGATCGAGTTGGCCGCGTCGCGTTACGCCACCCTGGGCCTGGACGGGCTCGAAGCGGGGCTGCACGACCGGCTGCGGTTCCTCACCGTCGGCAGCCCGATCGCAGCCCGGCACCGTTCGCTGCGCGACACGATCGCCTGGAGCTATGACCTGCTTACGCCCGCCGACCAGGCGCTGCTGCGTCGCGTCGCGGTGTTCGCGTCCTGGTTCGACGTCGCCGCCGCGCAGGGCGTCGCCGCCCTGGACAGTGACCGCGCCGCCGTCGCTGACGCGCTGGCCCGACTCGCCGATCACAGCCTGCTCGTGGTCGACCGGGGGGAACCCACCCGCTACCGCGCGCTGGAGACGATCCGCCAATACAGCGAGGAACAGCTCGCCACGGCCGGCGAGCTCGCGACGGTCCAAGCGCGATTGGACCAGTGGTGCCGGCTGCAGCTGCGCGAGCTCGCGGCAGTCGAGCCTGACGCGGCGTGGCGCCTCCGGTTCGACCGCGTTGTCGACGACGCGCGGGCCGTGCTTCTTCGGTGCGCGGCCGATCCCGGCCGCCGCGGACCGGCTGCGGAATTTGCCGGCGAGCTGGCTGGGCAGCTGTGGCTCCGCGGGCGGCTGATGGAGGCCCAGCGCCGCTACGAGCAGGCCGCAGGACTCAGCCCGCTCCCAGCCGACCGCGTCCAGCGCCTGCGGCTGGCCGCCGGCGTCGCCGGCACCGGCTTCCTCGGCACTGAGATGTTGCGTCTGCTCCGCGAATCCGCCGACTTGGCCAGGTCGCTCGGCGATCTGGGCGGTGCGGCGGCTGATCTTGCCTGGATGTCGCTGTACATTACCCGGGCTCCGGGAATCATGGCGCAGAGCCGTACAGACATGGAGGCAGCTGACGTGCTCGCCGAGGCCGAGTCCATCTCGGACGGCTCTGCGAGGGTGGCAGCCGCAATTGCGCTCGCGAAGGCGTTCGCCGCCTGGCGCAGCCTGTCTGTCGAGCAGTCCGAACAGACGATCCGGCGAGCTCAAGAGGCTGACGACCCGGCAATCGCGGACGCTGCTCTGGACCTGCTCACCGCTCTGCACTTGGCACTCGACGACATTCCCGCAGCGGTGGCAACTGTGCGCCGCCGCGACGCGGCGATCGCCGCCCTCCCGATGGTGGCGCTGCACGGCTTCGCCCACAGCGACAATGCGCTGTTCGGGTCCGAGGTCCTGCTCGCGGCCGGTGACCTGCGCGGAGCGGCCGAATACGCCGACCGGCTGGCGCGCCTACCGTTCTACCGGGAAGAGGGCCTGCTCGGTCTGGCTCGGCGCCTCAAGGTCAACGCCTTCGCCGGCCACTTCGACGCGGTGCTCCGTGACGCGACGCAGTTCCACGACAGCTGGGAACGTTTAGATCAGCCGATCGTGCCCAACCTGGCCAGCTCGGCCGGCGCCGTAGCAATGGTGCACGGCATCCTTGGACACGATGAGATGCGTGCGCACTGGCTGCGTCTTGCCGACGACCTGTTCAGCGGCTACCAGGCAACCATCACTACGCGGGCCTGGGGGCTGACCTTTGACGCCGTTGTGGCCCTGCACCGTGGAGAGTTCCGCACAGCGGCGAACCGTCTCGCGATCGATCCGGGCGATCCGGAGACATGGTGGGACCCGGCCCAGACGATGTATCGGGCGTGGTATGCCGCAGTCTGGGCGGAGGCGGCCGTGCTCGACGGACGTAGTGACGCCCCCGACCGCGTCCAGCGAGCCCGGCACCCCGTGCGTGCCAACCCGATCGCGTCCTTGATGGTCGAGCGCGCGGCTGCGTTCGCGGCCGGCGACCGCTGCGCGATGGACAACCTTGCACCGGCTTTCGAGGCGCTCGGCTGCCCCTACCAGCAGGCCAGGACCGGCGTGATCGCGCAATTGATGTAACTGATCACGACGCCGCCGAGCGGGTATTCGACCGGTGATCTCTCGACGTTGTGCGGCCGATCGGGACGACCGCGGCCGCGAACAGTGCGGCCGCTGCGAGCGTGGCCAGCTCCTGGGGCATCCGTCGCGGCGCTTCACGCTGGATGACCCGGTGGAAGCGGTCCACGGGTCGCGGCCACAGCTGGCGCCGGGTGATCTCCGCGAACGGCTTGTCCAAATCCGGTGTTGCGGCCCCGATGGCGCCGGCAAGCGCGAAGCGCCGTGACCCGGGCGGACTCGACGCCGCTACGAAGGCGAGCGCGGCGAGCCCGCCCAGCCCGTCACGAACCGCGACCCGCATGAACTCGTCATGATCGCCGTCCGGGCCCCAGTGCGGCACCGCGTCGAGCACGAAATGGCTCAGCACGCCCAGGCCGTACGCGGTAACTGCGCTACGCGTGCGCGCACCGATCACCGCACCGATTAGGACGTGAGTCGTGACGAACATGGTCCGCCACCGTATGCGGAACGGATGAGAGCTCGCAGGCGCGCAACGAACGTCATCCGGCGAGCAGTATGCCGAGGAACAGCGCGGCGAGTGCGCTGATCCCCGCCAACGCACCGAATACGGCAAGGCCTGCGCGGCTGCGGGCGGTGGCGTGCAGCGCCGCCGCGACGCCCGACACCACCACTACGCAGAGCTTCACGGTCAGCGTCGTCTGGTAGCGACCGTGCAGGTGATCGCGTTCGGCGATCATGTTCCACACGCCCGTGGCGACCAACACGGCGAAGGCCGGCCACGCAATCTGGTTGTACCGTCGAGCGGCTGCTTTGGTGACGCTGCCGCCGAGCCCCCGCAGCGCGGGGACCAGGGCCGCGAGGGTCAGTTGCCCGCCCACCCACACCGTGGCGGCGAGCACGTGCAGGAATAGCCGCACGGTGTCCCAGCTGACCGCAAGCATCGCAGGACACTAACGCGACCTAGTGGTCGCTGACCTAGCTGCCACCCCGGACGTCAACAGCGATGGATCGCCGCTGCGTCACTCGTCGTGGGAAATGGTGATCTTCTTCGCCTCGGTTGACGGCTGGGACAGCGGTACGCGCACGGTGAGGATGCCGTCCTTGTAGGCGGCATTGACGCTGTCCTCCTTCGCTCCCTCCGGCAGCCGAACGCTGCGCACGAATGATCCGTATCGGAATTCCGAGCGGTTCTTCTCGCTCTTCTCCTCTTTGCGCTCGGCCCTGATGGTCAACACCCCGCCTCGCACCGTGATCTCGACGTCGTTGTCCGGGTCGATGCCCGGCAGTTCGGCGCGCACCACGTAGTCGTCGCCATCGACGAAATCCTCTACCCGGATTGCCTGCAGCGAGGCCATGGGCCGCCATCCCATCAGGCTGGGAAACGACTCGAACCAGTCGCTCAGGTCCGGCAGCAACGGCTGCCGACGTGCCGGCACGCTCATCGCACGCTCCTTCCGCGAAACCCGCTAGTGGAACACTTCGATTCCACCTCTGCCGGCGGCCCGGCACAACCCGGCAAACCGGTTCCGTCGCGCATGCGTGCGCAGGCCGTCGGTACTCCCGGAAGCGCCCGCAGTTCGGTTGAATGCGCTCGTGGTTGGTTCGTGGATCGGATTCGCGGCCGGTTTGGCCGTGATCGTGACGACGTTTTCCAGCGTCGTCGGGACGTTGGTTGTGCCGCGAAACGTCAGCTCATTCATTTCGCGCGCCTGCGACGCACTGCTCGATGCCGTCTTTCTTCGGGCCACCCGGGGCGTGCACTCGTTCGAAGTACGCGATCGAGTGCTTGCCTGGCAGGCGCCGATGACGCTGCTTGTCCGCCTCGCGACGTGGCTCGCTCTCCTAGTGCTCGGGTACGGCCTGCTCTTGCTTCCCAGCGTGCACGGTGAGATCGGGCGAGCCTTCTCCGAGGCGGGGTCCTCCATGTTCACGCTCGGGTACGCCGCGCCGAAGGGCAGCGCCAGCACCGCGATCGAATACCTCGCCGCGTTCAGCGGCCTCATCGTCGTCGGCCTACAAGTCGGGTACCTGCCCGCCCTGTACGCCGCGTTCAACCGGCGCGAGACCGAGGTGAGCCTGCTCGTAGCCCGCGCCGGCGCACCGGCGTGGGGTCCGGAGATCCTCGCCCGCACCAAGTGGGGCATATACGACGGTGATACCCGCCCCGTCCTCGACGAGCTGTTCACCGCCTGGGAGCGCTGGGCCGCCGAGGTGGCGGAATCACACACGACGTATCTGACGCTGGTGCGGTTGAGATCTCCTCGACCTTTGTCGCACTGGCTCACCTCGCTGATCGCCGTCATGGACGCAGCCGCGCTGCACCTGTCGTTGGCGCCGTCACGCGAACCGAAGCTGTCCGCCCGGCTGTCGCTGCGCATGGGCTTCGTGGCGCTCGAGCGGATAGCGCGCTCCATGCGACTGCAGGTGCCCGACGAACCCAACCCGGACGCCCCCATCTCGGTGAGCTTCGAGGAGTTTCGCTCCGCGGCATCGATGCTGCGCGGCCTCGGTTACCCGATCGAGCGGACTGACGAGGCTGCGTGGCCCCACTTTCGCGGCTGGCGAGCCAACTACGACGTCGCTGCACTTTCACTCGCACGCCAACTCGATGCGCCCCCGGCGCTATGGACCGGCTCCCGGAGATGGCCGTCGGAGCCCATCCCGCCCAGGCGGCCCAGACTTCAAACGGCGACCGGCACCGCCGATACGCCGCCGTCGCCACGTGCCCCGTGAGCGGCCGGTACCGGCGAGTTCGGGCTCACGTCGCCGCTCCGGGGCGCGCGGGTGGTGCTCCGGTCCGCTCGAAGGCGGCGGAGAACAGGTAACTGGTCGCAAGGCTGCGGTACGGCCGCCATTTCTCGGCGATGGCGAGCACTTCCTGCTGCGAGGGGAGGTGGTCGAGCTGATACGTGGCCTGAACGGCCTTCCGGAGCGCGAGGTCTCCCGGCAGGACGACGTCTTCTCGCTGGAGGGCGATTATGAGGGCGCCCTGCACGGTCCAAGGACCTATCCCAGGGATGGCGGTCAGCTCCGCCATCAGTTCGTCATCCGGAAGTGCGCGCAAGACATTCGCATCCAGCCGGCCGTCTGACAGCCGCGCGGCGAGGTCGCGCAGCGTGTTGATCTTCCGCCACGACAGCCCGGCTTCGCGGAGCTTGCCGGGGTCTATCTGCAGCAGCTCGCTCGGTGACGGGAGGTGCCCATCGAAAAGGGCCTCGATGCGAGCAAGGGTCCGGCGTGTCGCTGCGACGGACAGCTGCTGGCCGGTGATCTGAAAGAGCAGTGCGCCGTACAGATCCATCGCCGGCAGCTGGGACATCCATGCGCGGGGATCGAAGGTCGGCCGGTCGTCGATAAGCCCCGCCAGCACAGGATCCGCGTTGCGAAGATACGCGCGAGCGTCCTGCAACCACATGGTGCGATCGGAATTCTCGGTCACGGACGCCGCTCCTTTATCTAGGAGGCTGAGTCTGTCACCGCGCTGTCATTTCAGCTCGACGGACTGGAAATCAAGCCGGTACTGCTCGATCCCGCGCACCGTGACGTTTCCGCCCTTGACGGCGTCCAGGCGGCGGGCGGCCGAAAGGCCGCGTGCGGCGACGAGCGCCTGCAGGTCACGCCATGTGGTCTCGACGGCTGCCCGGCCGCTCTTCCGGTCCGTCAGCAGAGCGGCGGTGCAGAAACCGTCGCTGGCGGCGAGTTGCTCAATGCGGAGATCGTCATATGCCGCACGTACGTCATCGAGGCTGGTCGGCTCGCTGTCGAGGCGGGTCAAGCTGACTGTGGCTCCTGGTTGTGCCGTGGCGACATGCACGAATCTCGCGACCTCGTAGTGCTCGATCGACACGGTTGCGCCGAAGAACGCGGCGTCGTGAACGGGGCGGACGAAGCTTGCATCATTCGTGAGCATCGCGTCCTCCGTCGCCCAGTAGGCCTCGACCAGCGCGACGCCCAGGTCGTCGTTCACGAGCACCGACATGCCCCGACTCCCCGGCTGGTACACGAAGTCCATCCTGACCTCGTGCTCGTAGTGGCTGATCACCTCGCCCAGCCGGTCCGGATCCGCCGTGTGCAGCGTCAATCGTGCGTACACGCTGCCAACCTCCGCCTTATCGAACCTCGCTTGATGCCAGATGACATTTCCGCCCAGGCGATCGCATGTCAACCAATCCCGCAATCGCCAACCCGCCGCCGGAAATGCGGCGACACGGTCGGTGGCCGGAGGCCAGACTGGCAGCCATGGCGGACATGGGAGACCCGAAGACCGCGCTGCACGTATACCTACAGGAAACTCGAGACGCCCTGGTCTGGAAGCTCGATGGGCTGAGCGAGCGCGACGCCAGGTGGCCGCGCACTCCGACCGGCAACAACCTGCTGGGGATGCTCAAACACTGCCTCAATGTCGAAGTCGGCTACTTCGGGGTCACCTTCGGGCGCGAGTTCCCGACCCCGGAAGAACTCGTCTCGCTGGACGTCTACGAGGTGGACCCCCAGGCCGACTGGTACGCGAAACAGGAGGAGACCAAGGACGGCCTGATCGACCTCTATCGCCGCGTCTGGGGCTTCGCCGACGAGACGATCGAGCGCCTGCCGCTCGACGCGCCGGGTCGGGTGCCGTGGTGGCGGCCGGACCGGCAGGACGTCACCCTGCAACGAATCATCGTGCACGTGATCTGCGACCTCGCCCGCCATGCGGGTCAGGCCGACATCATGCGCGAGCAACACGACAACGCGGTCGGCGTGCTTGCAGCAAACACCAACATCCCCGACGACTACGACTGGTCGGCGTACGTCGTGAAGCTGACCGACCTTGCCGACCGCTTCGGCTAGCCGGTCGGCCAGTCGCACGGCGAGCCGTTACACCGCGTGATGAGCCGTGCGCTGCCGTGGTGGTGCTGTTCACTCGGGATGGGTGATGCCATTCACGGTCACCCGCGGAAAGGCTCGTGGCTGACCGAGATGTGAGTTGCGCCGGGGCCGTGGCGTCGGTGAGACGGCGTGGGGACGGAAGGGCAGGCCGATGAGCAAACCGTTTAAGGGCGTCGTCGACGTCGATATCACCAGGTCGACCCCGGACTGGGGGCCGTACGCGCAGCCCATCGCACCCGAGGGCTCGCCGAACATCCTGTACATCGTGCTGGATGATGTCGGCTTCTCGGCGATGGAGCCGTACGGCGGGCTGATCGAAACGCCGAACATCAACCGGATCGCCGACGCCGGCCTGGTGTACACGAACTTCCACACGACGGCGCTGTGTTCACCGACGCGCTCGTGCCTGTTGACCGGTCGCAATCACACGACCAACAGCATGGCCAGCATCACGGAGGCGGCGGCTGGTTTCCCGAACTCCAGCGGGCACATCCCGTTCGAGTGCGGGAACGTGGCGGAAGTGCTGGGGGAGCGCGGCTGGAACACGTTCATGGTCGGCAAGTGGCACCTCACGCCTGAAGACGAGATGAACATGGCCTCGTCCAAACGTCAGTGGCCACTGGGGCGGGGATTCGAGCGGTTCTACGGTTTCCTCGGCGCCGAGACCAACCAGTGGTACCCGGACCTGGTCTACGACAACCACCCGGTCGACCAGCCGGCGACGCCGGAGGAGGGCTACCACTTCTCCACCGACATCACCGACCGTGCCCTCAGCTTCATCCGGGATGCGAAGGCGGTGGCACCGGAGAAGCCGTTCTTGCTGTACTACTGCCCGGGTGCGTGCCATGCCCCGCACCACGCACCCAAGGAGTGGTCGGACAAGTACCGGGGCAGGTTCGACATGGGCTATGAGGCCTACCGGGAGGTCGTCTTCCAACGGCAGCAGACGCTCGGCATCCTGCCGGAAGAGGCAGAACTGTCGCCGATCAACCCGTACATCGATCGGACGAGTAGGTCCGGGAAGAAATGGCCCGAGTTGGACACCGTGCGGCCGTGGGAACCGCTGAGCGACGACGAGAAGCGGTTGTTCGCGCGGATGGCGGAGGTATACGCGGGCTTCCTCAGCCACGCCGACCACGAGATCGGCCGCCTGCTCGACTACCTGGAGGAGAGCGGCCAGCTCGAGAACACGATGATCATCGTGGTATCGGACAACGGCGCATCCGGTGAGGGCGGCCCGAACGGCTCGGTCAACGAAAACAAGATCTTCAACGGGCTGCCCGACAAGATCGAGGAAAACCTTCCGTTCCTCGACGACCTGGGCACACCGCTCACCTACAACCACTACCCGACGGGGTGGGCGTGGGCCTTCAACACGCCGTTCAAATTGTGGAAGCGCTATTCGAACTACGAGGGCGGCACCGCCGACCCGTTGATCGTTTCGTGGCCGGCACGCATCGAAGGACGAGGCGTCCGCCGCCAGTACAGCCACGCCGTCGACATCGTCCCCACCATCTACGAGTCGCTCGCCATCGAGCTACCGGAGACGCTCAAGGGCTACACGCAGTTCCCGCTGGAGGGGGTCAGCTTTACTGCGTCGTTCTCGGATCCGGATGCGGATACCGGTAAGACAACGCAGTTCTACTCGATGGGCGGCACCGCGGCGATCTGGCATGAGGGCTGGAAAGCGGCGTCGCTGACGCCCGCAGCCCCGGATATGTGGGCCGACTATGCCGGCCAGCAGTGGGAACTGTTCGACACGAGGACCGACCCCTCCGAGTGTCACGACCTCGCCGACCAACACCCCGACAAGCTGCGTGAACTGATCAACCTCTGGTGGGTGCAGGCGGGGATGTACAACGCGCTGCCCCTGGAGAACCGCGGTGTCGTCGAGATCCTCGGAACGGAGCGGCCGCAAATCGCCAAACCCCGCAACCGCTACGTGTACTACCCGGGATGCGTCGAGGTGCCGGAGTCGGCGGCTCCGAACATTCGCAACCGCTCGTACACGGTGGCGGTCGAGGCGACGATCGACAGTGCGGATGCATCGGGCGTGCTCTTCTCGCAAGGCGCCCGATTCGGCGGCCACGCCCTCTACATCAAGGACGGCAAACTGAAGTACGTCTACAACTGGGTGGGCATGTTCGAGCAGACAATCGAGGCCAGTGAGCCGATCTCGGCCGGGCACGCGGTGTTCTCGGTGTCCTTCCACCGGGAAGGCGATTCGATGCCGGCGGAGGGCACGCTGACGTTGCATGTCGGCGACCGGACGGTGGGCGAAGGACGGATAAAGACCCAGCCCGGTAAGTTCTCGCTCGCAGGGGAAGGGCTCAACGTCGGGAAGGACACCGCCGAGCCGGTCACCGACGACTACTCGGGGACATCGCCGTGGCCGTTCGTCGGTGGCACCATCCACAGGGCGGTCGTCGACGTGAGCGGCGAGCCGTTCGAAGACCTTGCCCAGGAAGCCCGGATGGCGTTCGCACGCGACTGACGCCACGCAAGGGTGGTGCGGAACCCGATGCCCAGTGTCGTCGTCACAGGTAGCAGCGGCAAGCTCGGCACGGCAGTCGTGACCGACCTGGTCGCCCACGACTGGGAGGTCGTCGCCGTCGATCGCGTCCCCTCGCCGAACGCCGACGTCGCGTCGTCGGTGGTCGAACTCACCGACTTCGGGCAGGCCGTGGAGGCGCTAGGCGGAATCGACGAGCGGCACAACGGCGTCGATGCGCTCGTGCACCTCGCGGCGATCCCGGCGCCGGGACTGCGGCCCGATGCGGCGACGTTCGCCAACAACATGACGGCTTCCTACAACGCCTACACAGCGGCGCTGCGCGCGGGCATTCGCAAGATCGTCTGGGCGTCGAGCGAGACCGTCCTCGGGCTGCCCTTCGCGGAGCCGCCGCCCTATGTTCCTGTGGACGAGGACTATCCACCCCGGCCCAATAGCACGTACTCGCTGGTGAAGACGCTGGAGGAGGAGATGGCGCGCCAGCTGTGCCGCTGGCACCCGGACCTGTCGATGATCGGGCTGAGGTTCAGCAACGTCATGGCGCCGGAGGACTATGCGCGCTTCCCCGAATTCGATGCCGATCCCGTGCTACGTCGCTGGAACCTCTGGGCCTACATCGACGCTCGCGACGGCGCACAAGCGGTACGCCGCGCATTGGAGCACCGATCCGCCGGCGCGGACGTCTTCATCATCGCCAACGCGGACACCGTGATGTCGCGCCCGAACGACGAGCTTCTCGACGCGGAGTTTCCCGGCGTGCCACTCACCAGAGCGGTCGGCCCGCACGAGACGCTGCTGTCGATCGACAAGGCACGTCGCGTGCTCGGCTACGAACCCGAACACACTTGGCGAACTGAAGCTTGAACCACTCGGCGCGTCGTTCCACATACAACGAAACGTTGTGTTGCGTAACATGCTCAATCACTGTTACGCTGGCCGAGACGAGAAACGCTACGGAGCGCTTCGCTTCAACGGGAGGGCGACCTGTGCGCATGACGAGCCCGCGATGAAGATTCCCGCCTGGCAGCTGGCCGTCGGTGACATCCTGCGCGTCAACGACTGGCGCCTGCACGTCGTCGCCGTTGAACGCGAGATCGGCACCGCGGTGCTCACCGCCGAATTCGACTTCCTCCTGCACTTCACGCGCGACGACATGATCCACGTGGTCACCAGTTCCGGCGCCCGATCTGTGGCCGCATAGAACCACTGCTGGCAACTCGGCTCAGACGATGTGGCTCTCCGGGCGGAGGGTGCCGTCGCCGGTGAAGCGCTGCGCACTGAGCGGGCTCACATCGATGAACGGGGCGCGGTCGAGGTAGAGATCGCGGATGATCTCGCCGACGGCCGGTGCCTGCAGGAATCCATGGCCGGAGAAGCCGGTGGCGTACAGGAAGTTCGACGGGGAGTGGCCGCGGCCGATAAGCGCGTTGTGGTCGGGGGTGTCTTCGTAGAGCCCTGCCCAACCGGAGGTCAAGCCGACGTCGAGCAGTCGCGGTGCGCGGCGGCCGATTGCCGCGCCGAGTCTGGGCAGCCAGTCAGGCGAGTAGTCGAGGTGGAATCCCGGTTCCTGGATCGGATCGGACATTCCGAGCAGCAGTCCCGGACCTTCGCGATGGAAGTAGAAGGTCGACGCGAAGTCGATGGTGAACGGCACCACCGGGGCGAGGTCCGGTATCGGCTCGGTAAAGATCACCTGGCGGCGCAGCGGGGTTACCGGCAGCCGGATCCCGGCCATCTCGCCGACCTCACCCGACCACGCGCCGGCGGCACAGATCACGGTTCCGGCTCGGATTGCACCCGCATCCGTCACCACTGTCGCAACCTGATCGCCCTTGGCTTCCAAGCCGGTCACCGAGACCCCGGTCAGCAACGTTGCGCCCAGTCTGCGCGCCGCGACAGCGTATCCGAGCACCACCGACTCCGGCGTGCAATGACCATCCTCGGGAGAGAAGGCCGCAGCCAGCAGCCCGTCGGGGTCGATCAGCGGGGAAAGCTGCTTCGCCTCGCGGACGTCGATCATCCGGCTCGTGACGCCGAGTTCGTTCTGCAGTGCGACGTCACGTTCGAACGCCGCAACGTGCTCGGGCGCGGAAAGCAGGAACAGGTAGCCAACCTGACGCAGGTCGATCTCCTGGCCGGGGCGCGTCCCGAATCGAGTGAACGCCTCGAGACTTCGTGCCCCGAGTGCGATGTTCAGTTCGTCGGAGAACTGGGCTCGCACCCCGCCGGCTGCCTTGGACGTAGAACCGGAGCCCAGCGCAGCACGCTCCAGCACCAGCACGTCTCGGACACCGGCCTCGGCAAGGTGGAACGCGATGCTGGCACCCATCACGCCGCCGCCGATGATCACAACGGAGGCCGTCGATGGCAATGGACTACGGACTGCTGGCCCAGACAATGCTTACCCGTCCCTTCCGATTCGGCGGCACGCGTGGTGGCACGCGACCGACTCAGCCGAAGCGGCCGCTGACATAGGCCGCAGTCCGCTCGTCGGCTGGGTTGGCGAAGATCTGCTCGGTTGTCCCGAACTCGACGAGTCGACCGACAAGGCTGCCGTCGCCGTGGGGCTCGGAGGTCAGGAAGGCGGTGAGGTCGGCGATCCGGGCGGCCTGTTGGAGGTTATGCGTCACGATCACGATCGTGACATCCGGTGTGAGCTCGCGCATCAGGTCCTCGATGCGCGAAGTGCTGATCGGGTCCAGCGCGGATGCCGGCTCGTCCATCAGCAGAATGTCGGGCTCGACCGCCAGAGCGCGCGCGATGACAAGGCGCTGCTGCTGCCCCCCCGACAGCGCCAGCGCCCTCTCGCCCAGCCGGGTCTTGACCTCGTCGCACAGCGCGGCGCGGCGTAGCGCGCGCTCGACAATGTCGTCCAGGTCGCCGTGGAATCCATGGGTGCGCGGTCCGAACGCGACATTGTCGTAGATCGACTTCGGGAACGGGTTGGGTCGCTGGAAGACAAGGCCGATCCGCGTGCGCACGGCGACCGGGTCGACCTCCGGCGCATAGAGATCGATGCCCCGGTAGCGCACGTCGCCCTCGACTCGGCAGCCGGGCACCAGGTCGTTCATGCGGTTCAGGCAGCGCAGCAGCGTGCTTTTGCCGGAGCCGGACGGGCCGATCAGCGCGACGATCGAGCCCCGCGGGACCGGGAACGAGACGTCGTCGACAGCGGGTGTCGCGCGATCGCTGACGGAGACACCCCCAAAGGAGGCCACCGGGTCCTCACCGGGGTTCGGCCACCACTGTTCAGGCTGTGCCACGCACGGATGGCCGAGCGGCGCGGCACCCGCTAGCGGCCCGACCTCCGGCTCGTGCAGGTACTCGTCGACGCACGCGCTCGACAGCGCCTCGTCCCTGCGCGCGGCCTCGTCGGCGGCGGGCATAGCTGGGGTGTCGGTCATTCCCCGATTGTCCGGCACGTAGCACCGGGACGCGTCGGCGCGTGTCAGGCGATGATCGCCGTCATTCGGATCGAAACCAGGACGTCGGGGAGCACCACGCCAAGCCTGGCCACGTAGCGTGCCGGCGGGTCTGTGGCAAACACCTGCGCGTACGCCTCGTTCATCCCGGCGAAATCTTCGGAGTTGGTGAGTAGCACGCCGACCTCGACGACGTCGTCCAGCGATGCACCGCCGGCGGCCAGGATTGCCGCACAGTTCGTCAGCGCCTGGAGCGTCTGCTCCCGTATGGTCGCGCCCGCCATATGACCGGTGGACGGATCGATGCCCACCGTTCCGGACACGAAGATGTGCGACCCTGCCTTCACGCCCTGGCTGTAGAGCGCCGACGCCGGCGCGCCAGCCGTTCGAATCGTCTCGCGCCCCATGTGCCCCCCGATCAAGACAAGGCGGGCCGCCCTCCGGCCCGCGGTCAACCTCGTGAACGTAACCGTCGGACGCCGGGCCACGTCAACTACTTCTGGGAGCCGACCACGGAACAGAGGAAACACGGCAGGATCGACCGCATGACGGAACTGAGCGATGTGCAGAGCGCATTCGCCTATGGCGATTCGGTCCTGGTCGGCGAGCGGGTCCGCCTGCGTGGTCTGCGCGAGGATGACCTGCCGACCCTGGCGAGATGGGAGATGGATCCTGGACGCATGGCGACGGTGACGAGCTGGGTGGCCCCTCCGTCGGAGGCGGCGGCGAAGGAACTCATCGCGAAGTGGTGCGCGAACGACAAGGACGATCTCGGCTTCGTCATCGAAACGCTCGACGACCCGCCCGTGTTGGTCGGCAACATCAACCTGCACGGTGCCCGCCCCAAGGACAGGTGCGCCTCGATCGGCATCGCGCTCGGCCGCGAGCACATCGGCCGCGGGTACGGCACGGACGCGATGCGCGTGATTGTCGACTACGGCTTCCGCGAGATGGGCCTGCACCGCATCCAGCTCGGAGTGGCGCCGTTCAATCCGGCCGGGATCCGCGCGTACGAGAAGGCCGGATTCGTCGAAGAGGGTCGCTACCGCGAGTCGGTCTGGCACGACGGGCGGTGGTACGACGAGGTGATGATGTCGATCCTCGACCGCGAGTGGGCAGCGCGGCGCTCCCGGACCTGACATCGCCCGAGGCGTGAGCCGCGGCATGCGTCGTGCAACGATTCGTCGGTGAATTCACGAGCCGTGATTAGCGACTACCTCGACTACTCCGGGCGCGAGGACGTTGTCAGCGGCGGTGCTCGGATGATCCCGATCGAGACGCCGTCGGGGCCGCATCGGGTGTGGACGAAGCGGATCGGCAACAACCCCGACCTGAAGGTGCTGCTGTTGCACGGGGGCCCCGGATCGACGCACGAATATCTCGAGGCGGTCGACAGCTACCTCCCGGCGGCGGGCGTCGAGTACTACTTCTACGACCAGCTGGGCTCGGGCCGCAGCGACCAGCCCGATGACGAGTCACTGTGGGATACCGATCGGTTCGTCGACGAGGTCGAGCAGGTCCGGGCCGCGCTGGGCCTGGAGCGGCGCAACTTCGTTCTCTACGGCCAGTCGTGGGGCGGCATCCTGGCCATCGAGTACGCCCTGCGCCACGGCCAGCAGCTCCGGGGCCTGGTGATCTCGAACATGATGGCCAGCGTCCCGGCTTACAACGCCTACGCCGAGGGCGTGCTGATGCCGCAAATGGACCAAGACAAACTCGTGGCGATCAAGCAGCTGGAAGCAGAGGGGGATGTCGACAACCCGCGTTATATGCAGCTGCTGACCGAGCAGCACTACGTCCATCACGTCCTGCGGATGCCGCCCGAGGCGTGGCCGGACCCGGTGCAACGCGGGTTCGACCACATCAACCCGGTGATCTACCGCAAGATGCAAGGTCCCAGCGAACTGGGTATCAGCGCGGACGCGACGCTTGCCGACTGGGACCGCACCGCCGACCTCCACAGCATCGATGTGCCGACGCTGGTCATCGGCGCCACGCACGACACGATGGACCCCAAGTTCCTTCGCATGATGTCCGAACGCCTGCCTCAGGGACGCTATCTGCACTGTCCGAACGGCAGCCATCTCGCGCTGTACGACGATCAGGAGATCTATTTCCACGGCCTGCTCGACTTCCTCCTCTCGCTACCGACGAAGCCGGATCCGTACCCGGCGAGCCGCTAGGAGGTGCCGCCCATCGCTGAGTTCTTCGCCTACGCCGTGGATAAGCGGCTTGTGGCTTTCTGGGTCCCGTTCGGGCTTCGTCCGAGCAAAGATGGCGTCACCATCACCGACGACGCGACGTTCCGAGCGACATTCGGCTTCCTCGGCCTGGAGACTCCGCTGACCAACATCGACAGCGCCCATGTGACCCGCAACTACCGGTGGTGGACCGCGGCCGGTGCGAGGGGGTCGTGGGTCGACGACGGTCTGACGTTCGGAACCAATAACAGGGCAGGCGTGTGCGTCCACTTCCGACAACCGGTTCCTTCGCCCTTACGGCGCAAGGGCCATTCGGCGCTCACGGTCACCGTCGCCGATGTCGACGGTCTCGTGGACCGGCTTGCGCATTGAGCGTCCCACTCGAGCGCCAGCAACAGCCGGCCGATCCGACCGGATCAGCAACGGCCGTCCGCCCCGTCGAGACGGCGCGGCGAGGTACACCTACCTGCAGGGGTCCGGGGGTACCGGCGTGAGCACCGGAACTGTGTTCATCAGTCGCCACGGACACGATGGCGATGCCGGACCGGTACTGCTGTTACTACATGGCCTGGGCGCTACCGGCGAGGTCTGGAGCGGGCTCGTCGACACTGTCGGTGACGGTTGGCCCGGGCCGATACTCGTCCCCGACTTGCCGGGCCATGGCCGTTCCGGCGGACTGGATCGGTACAGCTTCGGCAGCCTGGCTGCCGGGATTGCCGGCGCACTCGAACCCGGCAGGCCGGTGGTCGTGCTCGGGCACTCCCTCGGAGGCGTGCTCGGCCTCACCCTGGGTAGCGGATGGTTCGGCGTGCCGATCCCGGCGGTCTGCGGGCTGGGCATGAAGGTGCGCTGGGCCACGGCAGAACTTGCCAAGGCGGCAGCGCTCGCCGCGCGCCCGGCGACGACCTTCGCCAGTCGCGCCGAGGCGATGGACCGTGCCCTTCGGGTTGCCGGCTTGCACGGCCTGACTCCGGAACTGCCGAGCGCGATCGCCGACGCGCCCGCCGGATGGCAGCTCACGCTGGACAATGCCGCGTTCGGCGTCGGCGCACCCGACCTCGCGGGCCTGCTCGCGGCATGTCGCGCCAAGGTCGTCCTCGCGGCCGGCCAACACGATCCGATGTGCCCCGCCGAGCATCTCGCCGAGTTCGGCGCGCCAGTCCTGCTCGCGGGCTGCGGCCACAACGCGCATGTCGAAAAGCCAGCGGCGCTGGGGCCGCTACTAGACCAACTGCTGCAGGCGTTCTTGGCGATCAACGTGCAGTGACGAGCCGCGATTAACTACCACGCGGCCTCTTGCGTGACACTGTGCCGGGGCCTGGAAGCGGGGGCCAGAAGGAACGGGCTGGGCGGTGGTAGTGGGTGTGTCGTCTATTCGGATTGCACGCCGGTGCGGCGGCGGTACCGGCAACCTTCTGGCTCATCGACGCTCCCGACAGCCTGGCCGCGCAGAGTCACCGCAACCCCGACGGCGCCGGCATTGGCGTCTTCGGTACCGACGGCCAGCCCACTGTGGACAAGCAACCGCTCGCGGCATGGCAGGACCCGATGTTCGCCTCGGAGGCGCGTGACCTACGGGGCACCACATTCCTGGCTCATGTCCGGTACGCAAGCACCGGCGGGCACACGATTGCCAATACCCATCCCTTCCTCCAGCAGGGTCGGATATTCGCCCACAACGGGGTCGTGCAGGAACTGGCAGAACTCGACTCCCGCCTCAATGGGCTCGCCGCCGGCGGGCTCGTCCAAGGCCAGACGGACAGCGAACGGATCTTCGCACTGATCACGGCCGAGACGGCACGGCACGGTGGCGATGTCGCCGCGGGCATCGTCTCCGCGATCGCATGGATCGCCGACCAGCTCCCCGTCTACGCGCTCAACCTGGTGTTGATCACTGCCACCGACCTGTGGGCGTTGCGTTACCCCGCCACGCATGAGCTCCACCTGCTCGCACGGCCGGCCGGCGGTACCGGCAACGGCCGGTCCGGCCTGGAACACCGAAGCCATCGAATCCACGCCCGGTCACCGCACCTCGCCGACGCGCCGTCGGTGATCATCGCCAGCGAGCGGATGGACGACGACCCAGGCTGGCGGATGCTCGCGCCCGGGGAACTGGTCCACGTCGACCGAACCCTGCGGATCAGCAGCAGCGCACCGCTACCCGCCACGCCGAGCCATCTCCTGACGTTGGCCGAACTCGACGAAGCGGCTGCTGCATCCCAGCATCCGACACGGTCCGAGGCCGCCGGCCGCGGCTGAGAGCGACCGTCGACGGCGCCTGCGCATGATCGAGTTGGTCGGGGCCCGCGACGTTGAGAGCATCACAGCATGCTCGTGCGCGATTACGACTGGACCCGTTCGGCCTGGCTGTTGCTGGCTGCGCCGCGTCGATCGGCAAGTCGATGACAGCCGGCATGGCGGCGCTGGAGGAGGCCGCCGCGTTGGTGCTTCCCGGCCATGGTGATCTGGTACCGCTGCCCGGCGAGCGGGACCTGAACGCTCGAGTGCGCCGTTCGGACGGGCGGCTGGTTGTGCTCAAGCTCGCGGCGACAGATGCGGATACGGCTCGCCTTGACCTCGAGGATGCCGTGCTGCAGCACGTCGCCGGCCGCGCGCTACCGATGCAGACGCCGCTCGTGCTCGAGCGGCGCACGATCAGCGTGGACGGCCGGCCGCGCGTGGCCCGGGTATTGACGTGGGTCGACGGTGCGCCATGGACCGACTGCTCGCCGATCGACGTCGACCTGCGCGGCGTCGGCAGTGCCGTCGCTGCCCTCGACAAGGCCCTGGCCGACTTCGACCATCCAGCGTTGGCGGTGCCGCACCGGTGGAGCATGCCGGCTGCCGGGCAGCTGAGCTTCGACCCGGCGCAACTGCCGACCGGGTCCCGCGAATTCGCCTTCGCCGCGCTCGGCCGTTTCCGCGGCGAGCTGGGCACTGCGTTCGATCGGCTGCCGGCGCAAACGATTCACAACGACGCGAACGAGCACAACGTGCTCGTCGACGGTAACGGACGTGTGGCTGGACTGATCGACTTCGGAGACGTGGATCGTGCCCCGCGCGTATGCGGCCTTGCGACGCTGTGTGCCTACGCGATCCTGCACGCTGGTGACGACCTGCTCGCTCCGGTGCTGCCGCTCGTGGCCGGCTACCACCGCGAGGCACCGCTGACGGTGGCCGAGATGGAGATTCTGCCGGGCCTGATCGCCACCCGGCTGGCGATGAGCGTGGTGAATGCGGCGCAGCAGGGCCGCAATGATCCGGACAACGCGTATCTGCAGGTCAGCCAAGACGCGATCCGACGGGTCGTTGGCAGGCTTGACGACGCGCTGGGCCCGCTTGCCGCGTGTCGGCTGCGGGACGCCTGCGGCTACCCTGCCGTGCCGGAGTCCCGGAGGATCGTCTCCTGGCTGTCCTCGGCGACTGCGAATCCGGCACCGGTCGTGGCGGCGGCGGGTCCGGAGGGAAAGGTGCTGGTGCTGCCGGCGGACACGAACATCACCGACGCCGAAGCGGTCGCCGAGTTGCGCAGCGCCGCCGACCTTGCCGTAGGACGGTACGGCGAAGACCGCGCCGTATACACGGTCGACGCGTTCGTGGGCGCAGACGGCGAACGGCGCACCGTACACCTCGGTCTGGACCTGTTCGTGCCCGCCGGCGAGCCGGTATACGCACCGTTCGACGGCGAGGTGGTGACCGTCGCCGTCCGGCCCGCAGCGCAGGACTACGGCGGGACGCTGATGTTGCGACACGAGACGCCCGACGGCACGCCGTTCTGGCTGCTGCTCGGGCACCTGGCACACGAGGTCACCACCAGGGTTCGGCCGGGGCAACGCGTCGCCAGAGGCGAGCGGGTGGCGACGGTCGGCGCGAGCGAGGAGAACGGCGGCTGGCTACCGCATACCCACATGCAACTGTTCACCACGCTGCTCGGCCGATCGCACGATCTTCCGGGTGTCGTCCGGCACAGCGAACGGGACGTGTGGCAGTCGATCTCGCCCGATCCGAACCTCGTGTGCCGGCTACCGATCGCGCCCGCTGCCGCGCAGCGTGACCGCGAATGGATCGTGAGCAGTCGCGCTGCCAATCTGTCCGCCACCTTGTCGTTGAGCTACGCGACGCCGCTTTCGATCGTCGCCGGGCAGGGCGCCGAGCTGATCGACTCGTCGGGGCGCCGCTATCTTGATCTCGTCAACAATGTCGCGCACGTCGGCCACTGCCATCCGCGCGTCACGGCCGCCCTGTGCGAGCAGGCCGCCGTTCTGAACACCAACACCCGCTACCTGCACCCGGCGATCGTCGAGTACGCACGCCGCCTCGTCGCGCTGTTCCCCGACCCGCTCAGCGTGGTCTTCCTGGTCAACTCCGGCAGCGAGGCTAACGACCTGGCGTTGCGCCTGGCCCGCACGCATACCCACAGAGATGTCGTGCTCGCCCTGGAGCACGCCTATCACGGGCACACGGGTGCACTGATCGAGGTCAGCCACTACAAGTTCGCCCGCGCGGGTGGCGCCGGTGCTGGGCCGAGGGTGCGGGTCTGCCGGCTGCCCGACCCGTATCGCGGCGAGCACGGCGACGACGGCGCCGCATACGCCGAAGATGTCGGGCGGCACGCCCGCGATCTGTTCGCCGCGGGTTCCGGCGCTGCCGCGTTCCTGCACGAGTCGATCCCGGGGGTAGCCGGGCAGATCGAGCTCGCCACCGGCTACCTGACGGCGGCGTATGCGCACGCCCGCGCGGAGGGTGCGGTGTGCATCGCCGACGAGGTCCAGTGCGGGTTCGGCCGCGTGGGCGATGCGATGTGGGCGTTCGAGCGGCACGGCGTGGTCCCCGACATCGTCACGCTCGGCAAACCCATCGGCAACGGGCATCCGCTCGCCGCAGTCGTCACGACGCCCCAGATCGCGAGGTCGTTCGTCACCGGAATGGAGTACTTCAACACCTTCGGCGGCAACCCGGTCAGTTGCGCGATCGGCTTGGCCGTGCTGGACGCAATCCGCGACGAGCGACTGATGGCCAACGCGGCTGAAGTGGGCGGCTACCTGTCGGCCGGTCTGCACGAACTGCAGCGGCGCCACGAGTGCATCGGCGAGGTGCGCGGACGAGGGCTGTTCCTCGGAGTCGATCTCGTGTCCGATCGCACCTCCCTCGCACCGGCGACCGAGTTGGCGCGAGCCGTGGTCGAGGCTGCGGCCGATCGCGGCGTGCTGCTCTCAGCGGACGGACCGGGCGCGAACGTCCTCAAGATCAAACCGCCACTCGTGCTGACCTGCCAACACGCCGACCGGGCCCTGCAGGTTCTCGACGTCGCACTAACCGGCTGACCGAATCGCCCCTCGCCGGCGCGGGCCTCGATCGCCTGTCGGGGTGCGAGGGTTCGTGGCATGGATAACGTGCAGGCCGGCGATACCGTCTTGAGCCCGCCGGGGAACGTCTTCTACTTCGTCGCCGATCTTGCCGCGGCGACGGCGTGGTACTCGGAGCGCCTCGGTGCCGCGCCGGTGACACGGGCTCCGCAGCTGGTGATGTTCGATGTGTCCGGGATCCGGCTGACGTTGCACGTGGCCGACGAGTACAACCAGCCTGGACCGTCCGGCACGGTCCCGTACTGGACCGTCGCGGACGTCGACGCGACCGTTGCGTGCTGGACTGAGCATGGGGCGAGCGCGCATCGCGGACCGAAGACGATCATGACTGGTGAGCGGCTGTGTCAGATGCGCGACCCCTTTCGGCAGCCTGTTCGGGTTACGTCAGCCGCGTGCCTGAGGCGTCCGCTCAATCGGGTTTGATGATCCACACATCGTCGGGGACACGCTGCTCGAGGGCGGCGATCGCGTCGCGAAGATCGCGGTCGTTGCCGTCCCAGACCACGAGGGCCCCGTCGGCAATGCCGATCAGAGCCTGGTCGCGGGTGGCAGCCGCCGTGGCGGCCTCCGGTTTGGAGGCGGGCTGCTTGGACGACAGGGTCAGGTGTCCCGCTGCGCCGGCGAGCAGTTCCCGGTATCGACGTTGCGCCGGCGGGGGCCAGACCGACTCGGGGTGCGGATGGGCGAGCACCACCGTGTAGGGCACGCGCGCGAGGACGGCCGCCTCGGCGGCGAGTTGAGGTGCCCCGAGCGCCAGGCCGGTCAGCAGGTGAAGGTCCGGGTGAGCCTCGCGTAGGCCGGTAAGCGTCTCGGCGAGCCTGCGGCGCACCTCGGCGGCCGTCGGGTTGTTGGGGGAGTAGCCGCCGAGCGCGGGCGGGTGCAGCCCGATCGCGATCGCCCGCCAACCGGGAATATGCGCCAGGTTGCCGCGCGGCGACGGCGCCGCATCGAGGCTCGACCGGTCGGGTGCACCTAGCCAGTCCCGCGGCCAGGTGCCGCTGCTTCCGGCCTGGGTGCGTGCAGCCTCGACGGCGAGCCGGTCGACGATGTCGTTAAGTGCATCGTTGCTGTGTCCCTTGACCCATTCGAAGCGGATTCCGTCCGCACGCTCGTGATAGGCACCGAGCAGTGGTTGCCAGAGATCTTGGTTGGCGACGGGTTCCCGCTTGGAGTTTCTCCATCCGTTGCGTTGCCAGGTTTCGTGCCAGCCCTTGTGGAAGCAGTTGACGACGTAGAGCGAGTCACTGACGATCAGCAGCTCACCGGGATTCGCCCGCACTGCTTCGAGCACCGCGGTGAGTTCCATACGTTGATTTGTCGTCTGCGCCTCGGCGCCGCTGGCGAACGCGACGCCGTCCGCAGCCCAGGCCCAGCCGCCGGGCCCCGGGTTGCCGACGCACGCGCCGTCGGTGTGAACGGTCATAGCCACGACGCCAGCATGTCGCATCGGGTCCGCGCGGGTCAGCTGGCGGACCGGGACAACGTGGCACCACTATGAGTTGCAATGGCGCCAGTAAGGTGCCACTATGGCGACATGGACTTGACGGTGTTTGTCGACAGGGTTCGACAGGAGCTGGCCGTGGCCGCCGAGGCGGGTGGCCCGGATGCCGCGGCGCTGGCGGAGCGGTTGACCGCACCCTTGGCGTCGGCGTTTCAGTTGGTACTGCTGGAGGCGCTGTCGACTGCCGCGGACGAGATCACCAGAGAGCTCGCGCCGGGGTCGGTCGAGGTGCGCCTGCGTGGCGGCGAGCCGAGCTTCGCCGTCACGACGGTGGCCGCCGAGCCGGCCGCGCCACCGATGGCGCCAACTATGGCGCCATCGGAGCCGGACGATGTCCCAATGGATGCCGAGGGCGCCACCGCCCGGATCAACTTTCGGGTGCCTGACGCGCTCAAGGCACGTATCGAGGAGGCCGCTGCCGCGCAGGGCCGGTCGGTCAACGCGTGGCTGACCCGGGCCGCGTCCGCAGCGCTGCGTATGCCGAGTCAGGCCACGCACGAGAAATCGCCCGGCGGACGGGCGAAGCAGCACGTGACCGGGTGGGTCAGCTGACGCGCTAATTCACGAATTCGAACGAAAGGATCGAGGGGATAGCCATGCCAAAATTCGACACGCCGGAACCGATTACCGCCACCGTCGAGCCGGGGGTCGGCTCTGTCACCGTTGTCGCCGGCACCCGGGTCGACACGACCGTCGAGATCCGGCCGACCAACGCGGACAAGCAATCCGACATTGACGCCGCCGAGCGAACCACGGTCGATTTCGCCGGCAACACGCTGACCATCCGCGGATCGAAGATCAATCCGCTTATCGGGCCCAACAAGAAGACCGGATCGATCGACGTCATCGTCGAATTGCCGGCCGGCTCACACATTCACGGTAAGAGCGGAATGGGTGACCTGACGGCCACCGGCCGACTCGGCGACGTCAGTTACAAGACCGGACTCGGCGACGTCAAGTTCGACGAGGCCGCCACGCTGTCGGTGACCTCCGGGACCGGCACCGTGCTCGGCAACCGGATGACCGGCAAGGCCACCATCACCACCGCGGGCCGGCTACACGTCGGCGAATTGGCCGCCGGCGGCGTGCTGAAGAACTCCAACGGCGTCACGGTCGTCGGCGCCGCACGCGGGCCGGTCAAGGTTCGCTCCGCCAACGGCGACATCACCGTCGAGGAAGCGGCCGACGACGTCGAGGCGAAGACCGCCAACGGCGCGGTCCGCGTGCTCGACGCGGTGCGCGGGTCACTCACGCTGGAAACTGCGATGGGTGAGATCGAGGTCGGTATCCGTGAAGGCAGCGCCGCGTGGCTGGACGTCACGACCAAGTTCGGCCGGGTGCGCAACGAGATGACCGCGTCGGGCGCGCCCGCGGAGCACGCCGACAAGGTCGAGGTCCACGCCAACACCGCGTTCGGCGACATCACCGTCCGCCGCGCCTGAGACAGTTAAGGGAAAGACATTAACGCCATATCCGCCCGTGGGCTGCACAAGTCCTACGGGGACAAGGTAGTGCTTGACGGCATCGACCTCGACGTCGAGGCGGGCAGCGTCTTCGCGTTGCTCGGCCCGAACGGCGCCGGCAAGACCACGATCGTCAACATCCTCTCCACGCTGATCACGCCGGACGCAGGCAACGCGACCGTCGCCGGCGCCGACCTTGCCGAAAACCCGGACGGCGTCCGTGGCGCCATCGGTGTCACCGGCCAGTTCTCCGCCGTCGACGACCTGTTGAACGGCGAGGAGAACCTGATGCTCATGGCCGACCTGCAGCATCTGCCGCGCCGCACCGGCCGGGCGAAGGCGGGCGAATTACTTGCCCGATTCGAACTGACCGACGCTGCGAAAAAGATCCCCACCACCTACTCCGGCGGCATGCGCCGCAAGCTGGACCTGGCGATGACCCTGGTCGGTGACCCGAAGGTGATCTTCCTGGACGAGCCGACCACCGGCCTCGACCCACGGAGCCGGCAGACCATGTGGGACATCGTCCGCGACCTGGCCGCATCCGGGGTGACGATCTTCCTCACCACTCAATACCTGGACGAGGCCGACCACCTCGCCGACCGGATCGCGGTGCTCGATCACGGCCGGATCATTGCCGAGGGCACCCCGGACGAGCTGAAGCGTCAGGTTCCCGGCGGGCACGTCAAGCTGACGTTCGCCGACGCCGAAGCGCTGCGGCGAGCCGCTGCCGATCTCGCCGCGTCCACTGTGGACAAGGAGGCGTTGACGCTGCAGGTGCCGACGGACGGTTCGGTGGCATCAGTGCGTTCGCTCCTCGACCGGCTCGACGGCGTAGCGGTGGACGGCATCGCGATGCACACCCCGGACCTCGACGACGTGTTCTTCACGCTGACGGGCCGGCAGACCGAAGCGGGGCACTGACATGACTAGGACCTATCCGATGCGGGACTCGCTGACGATGCTGCGCCGCAACCTTCGGCGCATGCAGCGCTATCCCTCGCTAACCCTGATGCTGCTCGGACAGCCGATCCTGTTCCTGTTGCTGTTCGTCTACGTCTTCGGGGGCACGCTGGGCAACGGCCTCGGCGGCGCCGCCGCTGACGGTATGACCGGCAGACAGGCCTACATCGGCTTCGTCACGCCAACCATCCTGATCATCACGATCACCGGCGCGATCCTGGGCACCGCGATATCGGTGGCCATGGACATGACGCAGGGGATCATGGCGCGCTTTCGCACCATGTCGATCAGCAAGGCGTCCGTGCTCACCGGGCATGTGATCGGCACGCTGATCCAGACCGCGATCGGGTTGGCCGTCGTGCTCGGCGTCGCGTTTCTGGTCGGATTCCGGCCGTCCGCCGGCCCGGTCGAATGGCTGGCCCTGACCGGGCTGTTGTTGTTAACCACCGTCGCGCTGACGTGGCTGGCCGTCGCGCTCGGGTTGAACGCGAAGTCGGTGGAGACGGCCAGCAACACGCCGCTGATATTTACGCTGCTGCCGTTCCTGGCCAGCGGTTTCGTGCCGAACGACTCGCTGCCGGGCTGGCTGCGCTGGTTCGCCGAGTACCAGCCGTTCACACCGGTGATCAAGACGGTCCGCGGCCTGCTGCTCGGCACGTCCGTTCATAACAGTTGGCTGCTCGCGGTCTGCTGGTGCGTTCTGTTCACGATCATCGGTTACGTCTGGTCGAAATCTCTCTTCCGCAAGGAGCGCACCCGATGATTAGGTGGAGACGTTAGCCTTGTGCCATCAGCGAATGCCCGGCTCCGGCATCGAATGCCGGGGCCAGGCAGCCGATAGGCGAGTGCGGCGGGCAACGCGCCGGCCAGCAGCATCGTTCTTTTCTTTGGTTTGAGTTTGCATTCCGCGTCCAATCAATCGACGTTTGTTGGATGGCTGACGGGTGACGTAATGCTGTGGGCATTGCCCTCCCTGATGTCATTGACCATTAGACGCACTGGCATGGCCGTTGGCTGCGCAACGATGCTCGGTCGGTTGAGACAACTCTCAGCCGGTGGAGCTGGCCTTAGACACCGCGCAGCGCCGTGGTTGTCTTGCCGGTGCGTGCGCGCAGCAGTACGCGCAGCGTATTGGGCTGTTGGTAGCCCACCTTCCTGGAGATCACTTCCAACGATTGCTCAGTGGTCCGCAGCAGGTGCGAGGCGCGCTCGACCCGCAGGTCTTGCACGAATCGGATGGGCGAGGTGCCCATAACGCGCTGGATGCTGCGTTGCAGTGTCCGTTCACTGACCCCGATCGCCTTGGCTGCGGCCGGGATGCTGATCGGCTCGGCGAGTCGTTCGCGCGTCCACCGTTCGAACGCGGCGACGATGGGGTCACTTTGTGCCAGCGCGCTCGGGATCGTGTATGCGGACTGTGCCGGGCGCTCGTCGACGACCAGGTAGCGAGCCACCAGGTCGGCCAGTGTCGGGCTGCTCGCCCGGACGATCGAGAGCGCGAGGTCCACGTGCCCGAACGCCGCGCCCGCGGTCGTGACGCGGTCGGACATGACGACCATCCGGCTCTCGTCCAGTCGGACGGCGGGATAGCGGGCGCGAAACGCCGGCGCGAGCCACCACGTCGTTGTCGCGCGGAGCCCGTCCAGGATTCCCGTTTCCGCCAAGAGGAATGTGCCTGCGCATGCGGATGCGATGGGCGTGCCGCGCGCTCGCATGCGAGCGATGAGATCGCGGACGGGACGCGACCGGTCACCGCCGACGTGCGCGACCAGCTCCTGGGGCCGGTTCTCGCCTACCGCAGGGACGATCAGCAGTTCCGCACGCTCGGCGTCGGCCAGCGGGCTCGCCGGCACGATATGGCCGGCTGCGGTGCGGGCCTGGGGTGTCGCCCCGACCGTCGTCACCTGCCAGCTCGGCGGATCGCTCAACTGGGTGCCCAGGTCGTTGGCGTTTGCCAGCACATCGATGATGGCGGCCAGCCCGGAATCGAACACACCGTCGTAGACAACGAGGGCGACCTCCATGACGGAAACTCTATCAATGGTGTCGTTCCTGCCACTGATGCGGCCGCTCTTCCGAACGTAATTTCGCCGTATGCCGCGATCGGCGGCTACCAGAACGGACAGCGTCCAGCACCCACCACAGGAGCAGACATGAGCGCCATCGAAGTACAGAACGCAGGCCGCGACTCGGCCGTCGGGAAGCTCGACATGAAGTTCGAGGTCCAGATCATCGCCGTTTCGGACGTCGACCGAGCCAAGGATTTCTACCAGCGCCTGGGCTGGAGGTTTGACAGCGACGTCGCCCCGTTGCCCGGGCTTCGCATCGTCCAGTTCACGCCCCCGGGATCCGCGGCTTCGGTCACCTTCGGCCAGGGAATCACGACTGCCGCGCCCGGCTCGGCCGAGGGTGGGCTGATCGTCTCCGACATCGAGGCGTCGTATGAAGAACTCGTCGGGCGCGGCGTCGAGGTGAGCGACATCTGGCACGGCCCGCCGTACCCGGTCGAGGCACGGCAACCCGGCCCGGACCCCGAACGCGCCAGCTACGGATCGTTCTTCTCCTTCACCGATCTTGACGGCAACACGTGGCTGGTCCAGGAGGTCACGACCCGGCTGCCCGGGCGGATCGACGCCGGCGAGACCGAATTCGCATCCGTTGCGGACCTGGAGGGCGCGATTCGGCGCGCCGAGGCCGCCCACCGGGAGCACGAGAAGCACACCGGGCGCGCGCACCTGGTGCACCGGCCGGCTCAAGACGACAACCGGCCCGCCTGGTACGCCGCCTACATGGTGGCGGAGCAGGCTGGGACCGACCTGCCTTCGTAGCGGGGCTGCCCTCGCCCCGGCCGCCATGGCTACGCGGCCGGGGCGACGGTGGGACTATCCGGTTCATGACAGACGGTTTCGTTGTTGGCCGCAGCGAAGGCGAGCGGGTCTCGCCGGCCATGACGCTGAAGGTGGGTGTCAGGCAGTCCCAGACCTGGTCGATGTTCGAAGTCGTCGACATCGGGCCGGGATTCGACGTCGGCGCGCATCTGCACCGCAATGCCGAAGAACTGTTCTACGTTCTGGACGGCCAGCTCGATCTGCTGGCATTCGAGCCTCGTATCAGAACGTCAAGTAACTGGCAGGGCTGGGAGTCGCGCACCGGCGCCACAGTTGCCCGCGTCGGGCCGGGAAGCACGATGTATGTTCCGCGCGGCTGCCCGCACGCGTTCGCCAACCCGGGGCCGGGCCCGGCCCGCATGATCTTCCTGGTTTCCCCTTCCGGCCACGAGTACTACCAGAAGGAGCTCGCTGAGCTGGTCGCCAACACCACGGGGCCACTTGATACAGCGATAGCCGAACTGCGCGCCCGCCATGACATCGAACAGCTGACCCCGCAGGTGATTCCCGGGCGCCGATAAGCACGTCCCTGCCGCCGACCGGCACCGAGTTGGGTGGAGCTCACGCGCTGCCGCTGGGACCGTGGAAGGCGGCGGAGCCGATGCCGGGAGGGACCCCGTCGAAGTCGTGGACTTGGTTCCCGCGAAGATGTCTGTTTCGTCCTTGCCGCACCGCCGGCAGCGCAGATACGGCGTGCCGTCCTCAGTGCGCAGTGTCGCCCAGTGGTGGCGCAGGTTCAGCCGGCAAGACAGCGGACGTCGGTGGCGTGGGTAGACGATTTCCATATCGGCTGAGGCCTCCTCTGATGGGGTGTTGATCGCGGCGCGTAACGCCCAGGATCGGGTCAGCACCCCGGCTGTGTGGTGGAGCTGCCGGGCTGGCCCCAGGCCGTAGAGCTCGGCGACGAATTCTTGCCGGTAGCGGTCCCGGGTTGAGCCGGGCAGCACCCGGGTGGCCGCCTGCACGGTGTGCCGGGGCCAGAACCCGGCGGCTCGCAGTTCGGGTTCAGTCATGACCACACCCCCCATCGGTGGTCATGACGGTTCGGGCACCGGACGGGGGACGCGCACCCGGCGCTTGGATTGATACGCCTCGGCGAGCGCGGTGCGGGCCTGCTGCGCACCGGTGGCGGTGAGCCGGTAGTAGCGGCGTGCGGGGCGGCCTTCCACTTTGGGGTCGATGTCTTCCCAGCGGGATTGCACCCAGTGCAGCCCCTCCAGCCGGGCCAATATCGGGTGCACGGTGCCGGACGGCAGCCCGGCTGCCTCGCCGATCTCCACTCCGTACAGCTCGGCTTGCGGGTCGGCGAGCAACGCGCGGAGCACGAACTGGGTGGGAAGCGTCATGCGC
>DATFRC010000251.1:0-10433 GCA_035263725.1 Jatrophihabitantaceae bacterium
CCGCGTTGAGCCCGGCGAGCAGCGCACTGTCCGGGGTGAGCTGCCGGCATGCCGTCGGGCAGACGCTCGGTATCAGTGCGCCCAGTGCGGCCAGCTGGGTGCCGTGCTGCGGCGAGCCAAGGGTGACGATCCGGCGAGCAAGTGTCGCCCCGCCGTAGTCACGTACCCAGAGCCGCGCCACGACGCCGCCCGCCGAGTAGCCCACAACGTCAACCGATGACGCACCGGGAAGCGCGGCCCGCGCCGCCGTGCCGAGCGCGCGTGCCTGCGCGCCGAGGTCGCCCTGCGCGTTATCCGGCAAATGCACCACATCGACGGTCCTGCCCGCGGCACGTAGCCGAGCGGCGAGCACGTCCAGCCCGGATTCCGAGCCGCCGTAGCCGGGTACGAGCAGCACTGGTCCGGGACGATCCTGGTCGATGATCGCCCGCGCGTGCCCACCACCCGAAGTCGCCACCACCAAACCGATCGTGAGCGCTGCGACCGCCGCGACGGCGAGCAGCACGAGCAGCAGCCGCCGCCGGGCCGGGGCTAGCGAGGCGAACATCTCGCCATAGTGCATGAGAATCCTCGGTTAAGACTGGGTTTCCACCCGTCGCGCCTCGCCGCTCTCAGCGCACACACGGCATACGGTCGCTGCGTCTCTGACCGCCGTTCGCCACAGGAGGCAACCCCCAGATGGCCATTCGCATTCTCACCGGCCCCGACGCAGCCAAGGCCAAGGTCCAGCTCGTGCTGCCGGACACCATCCATGACGGCCCGGTCTCCGCGGTCGGCACGTTCAACGACTGGACGCCGGGACGGCACCGCTTGATCCGGCGCAGCAACGGCACCCGCAGCGTCACGGTTACCGTCGCATCCGGGCAGGAGTTGCGCTTTCGCTATCTCGGTTCCGGCGGGCGCTGGTTCGACGATCCGGACGCCTACGACGGCATCATCCGGGTCTGACCCGGCGCGGGCGCTAGCCTCAGCGGGTGACTGAGCTACGCCCCGCAACTGCTGACGACGCGCCCGCGATCGCGCGAATCTGGTACTTCGGCTGGCGCGACGGGCACCTGGGCCACGTGGCGGACGAGCTTGTCGCGCTCCGCACCCGGGAGTCCTTCGATCAGCGTGCCGCCGCCCGAGTCGCAGACACGGTCGTCGCCACGGTCGACGGTGCTGTGGCCGGTTTCATCATGGTGGTCGGCGACGAAGTCGAGCAGGTCTACGTCGCGGGCGAGCACCGCGGCACCGGCCTCGCGGCGGCGTTGTTGACCGAGGCCGAGCGGCTCGTCGCGGCAAACGGTCACGACCGGGCCTGGCTAGCGGTCGCCCCCGGCAACGCGCGCGCCCGCCGCTTCTACGAGCGAAGGGGCTGGATCGACGAGGGCCTTTTCGACTACCCGGCCGCCACCGCCGACGGGCCGATGCCCGTGCCCTGTCGCCGCTACGTGAAGCGCGTCTGAATCGCCGGTTCGTGTCCCTCGGGCACTGCCCCCGAGGGGCGGATGCCTCGGGCCACTGCGCGCCTTCGGCGCGGGCCGCGTCGCGGCCGGCGGGCTCTTCGCGCGAGCGCTCATCGCCTAGACGCCCACGTGCGCGAGGCCCTGGAGCAGCAGAACGCCCTGCCCGCCGCCCATCTCCGCGAGCACGCTCTCCTGCCGGGCCTCGATGGGGCTGAACCAGTTCAGCTCGAGGGCATCCTGCTGCGGCTCGCAGTCGCCCTCGACGGGCACCACGTAGGCGAGCGACACCGCGTGTTGGCGAGGGTCGTGATACTGCGTGACCCCCGGTGTCGGGAAGTACTCGGCGATGGTGAACGGCTGCGGCGAGAGCGGGATGCGCGGTAACGCCAGCGGGCCGAGGTCTTTCTCGAGGTGCCGCAGCAACGCCGAGCGCACCCGCTCGTGGTACAGCACGCGCCCGGACACCAGCGCGCGGGTGATCTTGCCCTCGCCCGTCGCACGGAGCAGCAACCCCACCGAGGTCACCACGCCGTGCGAGTCGGCGCGCACCGGGATGGCGTCGACGTACAGGATCGGCATGCGCTGCCGGGCAGCCTCCAGTTCTTCCGGAGCGAGCCACTGGCTTTCCGACTGCGGCGTCGTTTGCGTCATGCGCTCTTTGTAGCGGGTCCGCGGCGGGCCAGCTCGGCAAGCAGCAGGGTGTTTCCGACGCAGGCTCGCTCGAACTCGCCCAGGTGCAGGCTCTCGTCGGTGCCGTGGGCCCGGCAGTCGGGGTCGGCGCCGGCGCTCACCACGAGGATTGCCGCGTCCGGGAAGGCCTCGGCGAACTGCGCAACGAAGGGGATGGTCCCGCCGGTGCCGATCTCGACGAGCTCGCGGCCGTAGGCGTTCCGGTACGCCGCGCGCGCGGCGTCGAAGGCGGGGCCGCTCGAGTCGATCGCGTAGGGGTCACCGATGTCGGAGTCGGTGACCGTGACATCGACGCCCCACTGCGCGTGTTCGCGCAGGTGCTTGGCAAGCGCGAGCCGGGCGCGGACCGAGTCGTCGCCGGGCGCAAGGCGGAGGCTGACCTTCGCCCGTGCGGCCGGGATGAGCGTGTTGGACACGTCGGCCATCGGTGTGGCGTCCAGCGCGAGAACGCTGGCGCTCGGCTTCGCCCAGATGCGGTCCGCGATGCTGCCCGTCCCGAGCAGCGCCACACCGTCGAGCATCGCCGCCTCCTCGCGGAAGCGCTGCTCCGGGTAGTCGAATGCGGGTGACGGCGCCGACACGAGCCCTTCGACGACTACCTCGCCGGCGTCGTCGTGCAACGTAGCGAGCAACCGGCACAGTGCGGTCAGTGCGTCCGGCGCCGCGCCACCATACGCCCCGGAATGGACGCCGTGGCGCAGTGTCCGCACCTCGACGATGCACGCGGCGACACCCCGCAGGCTGGTCGTGATGGACGGCGTACCGATCTCGATGTTGTCTGCGTCGGCGAGCACGATCACGTCCGACACTAGCTTGTGCCGGTGCTTGGCCAGCAGCTCGCCGAGACGCGGCGAGCCGATCTCCTCTTCGCCCTCGACGAAGACCGTGACGCCTACCGGAGGGGTGCCACCGAAGGCACGCAGCGCCGCAAGGTGCGCCGCGATGCCGGCCTTGTCGTCGGCGGAACCGCGCGCATACAGCCGACCGTCACGCTCGACCGGCTCGAACGGCGGAGTACTCCAGCCGGCTGGATCGCCCGGTGGTTGTACGTCGTGGTGCGCGTAGAGCAGAACGGTGGGCATGCCCTCAGGCGCCGGGTAGTGGGCCACCACCGCCGGCTTGCAGCCGGGAACGTCGTCGATGATCTCGACGTCGGCAGCACCGGCCTGCTGCAGCAGCGTGGCGGTGAGCTCGGCGCAACGCCGCAGCTCGCTTGCCACCGCCGGGTCGGCGCTCACCGATGGGATGCGAATCAGTGCGTCAAGGTCGTGTCGCACGGACGGCAGCACGTCGCGCACCGCGTTGCGCAGCTCGTCGGTCATTGGTCTCCCGGGGTCTGTCGATAGCGGCCAGCAGGATGCTATCGACACGCCGGCATGTCGGCTCGACTGCGCCGAGGTCGGGGAGGCGAATCTTGCCGGATTCCGAAGGCAACAAGTTGTGTGTCCGCCGTAGAGGCAATGGGCTGGTTTTCGGCAGTTGTTGTCGAGGGCCTTGCCCGAGCGTCCCAAGTGGTGTAGACCACATTTGGTATTGGTCTAGACCACATGCTTCGACGGCCAGCCGCGGTGCGGGGCCGCCGAGGCGGAAAGAGGCCCCCATGTCGTTGTCCACTGCCCGACCATCCCGCAAGGGCCTGGTTGCCGCAGCAGTCGGCCTGGCTGTCGTCGCCTCCGCGGCGGCAGCGGCCTCCGCGGCACCAAGCCAGCCCAGCGCACAGCCCCAGGCGACCGCGTCACCACCACTCATCGTGCCTAAGCCCGCGTCCATGACAGTCGGCTCCGGCGCATTCCGGCTCGCGTCCGGCGCTCACATCGTCGCCGCCAGCCGCGACGCCGTGCCGGTCGCCAACGCGCTGGCCGGCTACCTGCGTCCGGCCACCGGCTTCAAGCTCCAGGTCGTCGGCGGCAACGGGAATGCCGGCGACATCGTGCTGCGCCTCGGTGGCGCGGCAGACCCCACCGGTGAGGCGTACCAGCTCACCACCACGTCGAGCAGCGTCACGGTGCAAGCGGCGACCCCGCACGGGCTCTACGACGGTGTGCAGACGATCCGTCAGTTGCTGCCGCCGTGGATCAACAGCCCGACAGTCCAGAACGTCGACTGGACGATGCCGGTCGTCCAGATCGCCGACCACCCGCGCTACACCTACCGCGGCGTGATGCTCGACATCGCCCGGCACTACGAGTCGCCGGACGCGGTCAAGCGGCTGATCGACCAGGCCGCGGCGTACAAGATCAACACGTTCCACCTGCACCTGAGTGACGACCAGGGATTCCGCATCGTCATCAACGGGTTCCCGAACCTCACGAACATCGGTGGCCAGGGCTCCGTCGGCACCGGCGGGCGCACCATGGACCCGGGTGGCTTCTGGACCCAGGCGCAGTACAAGGACGTCGTGGCCTACGCGGCGGCGCACTTCATGACGCTGATGCCCGAGGTCGACACGCCAGGGCACAACAACGCGATCATCATGTCCGAGTACAACGACACGTCGAACCCGCTGCTCAACGGACACCCGCAGGACATCAACTGCTCCGCCAACAACCCGCCGCAGTGGAACTTCACGGGTGACGTCGGCTACAGCGCGCTGTGCCCGGAGAGCGACAACACCTGGACGATCCTGTCCGCGATCATCTCGCAGCTGAGCGCGATGTCGTCGAGCCCGAACTACGACATCGGCGGTGACGAGGTGCCGAACACGCTGCTGAGCCAGGACCGCTACGCGGCGCTGGTGAACAAGGAGGGCACGATCGTCAACGGCCTCGGCAAGACGGTCATGGGCTGGGCGGACATCGCCGGTCAGGGCACCCAGCTCGCACCAGGATCGATCGCGGAGTACTGGAATCCCGCGTCAGGATCCGACCCCGGCACCGAAACCGGCACCGAAGCGGTGGCGAAGGGCATGAAGGTCGTCATGGCGCCGGCGAACCACACCTACCTCGACCAGAAGTACGCCTTCGGCCCGAGCGCCAACATCCCGGCGACGCTCGGTCTGCACTGGGCGTGCAACACCGGCTGCGACGTGGACCAGACCTACAACTGGGATCCGGGCAGCTACGTCACGGGCGTCACCGACCAAAACGTGATCGGCGTCGAGGGCGCGATGTGGGGCGAGACCGTCGTGAACTCCAGCAACATCGAGTACATGGTGTTCCCGCGGCTCACCGCCGTTGCCGAGTTGGGTTGGTCACCGAAGGTCGACCGCAGCGGTACTTCCAGCCCGGCGTATCAGGACTTCCTGACGCGGCTCGCCGCTCAGGGCGCCCGCTGGCAGGCCGCCAGCCAGAACTTCTACCCGACACCAGAGGTGTCGTGGTCGCTGGCTCTGGCTGCGGGCAGCCCCGACGTCGCCGGTAACGAGGTCAGCGGCAACCTGGCCACGTTGGCGGCACCCGGCTACTCGACCGGCAACGTCACCGCCACGATCGACTGGGGCGACGGCACAACCACCCCGGGCATCCTGTCCGGAACGGCGGCCACAGACACGACGGTCAACAGTCTGTACAGCGTGGCGAGCCACCACACCTACGCCCACCACGGCAGCCACGACGTCACCGTCACGGCGAGCGCGACCGGCGCCGCGTCGGTCACCGTGCACGTGACCGTGAACACGTAATCTGCCACGCAGCTAGCGAGAAACGGCGCCGGAATGCTTCCGGCGCCGTTTCTCATTGAAGCCAGTTCAGGAGAACCGGATCACGCTCGCGAGTCCGAAGATCATGCAGTACACGCCGAACGGGCGCAGCGACCGGTTCTGGAAGTAGCGGGTGAGGAACCGTACCGACAGATACGCGGCGACGCCGGACAGCAATGACCCGAACAGCACCTGGCCGCGGATGCCGGCGCCCAGCGGCCCGGCGAGGTCGCCGAGCTTGAGCGCGCCCGCCGCGAGGATCACCGGAGTGGCGAGCAGGAACGCGAAGCGCGCCGCGTCCTCGCGCGACAGTCCCCGCACCAGACCGCCCACCATCGTGATGCCTGACCGGGAGATGCCCGGCGCGAGCGCGAAGATCTGCAGCGAGCCGATCAGGGTCGCCGGCGCGACCCCGAGGCTGGCCAGCCGGGCATCCGACTGCGGTCCGCTGATCCGCTCGTCGACGTAGTGCGAGTCGACGGTGCGGTCGCGTCGGCGCAGTTGCTCGGCGCCGAACAGTATGAGGCCGTTGATGGTCAGGAACACGGCCGTCGGCAGCGGTTTCGCGAGCGTGGTGCGGAACCAGTGCTCTCCGAGTAGTCCGACGACGCCCACCGGGATCGTCGCGAGCACGAGCAGCCAGGCCAGGCGCTGGTCCTTGGTCCGCACCTCGCGGTGGACGATGCTCGTCACGAGGCCGCCGATGATGCGAAGCCAGTCGCGCCAGAAGTACACGATCAGCGCCACTGCGGTGGCGACGTGCAGCCCGACGATGAACGCCAGATACGGCGACTCGGGGGCGCTGACGTTGAGGTCGTGCGCCCAGGACCCACCGATCCAGGCAGGGATCAGGACGCTGTGCCCGAGGCTGGACACGGGGAACAGTTCGGTGACACCTTGCATGGCACCGATGACTCCCGCCTCGAGCCAGCTCAGGTGGGCGCTCAAGCGCAGCTCCTTCGGTTAAGCGGCCTACTACGCCGGAGATAGTAGCTGGATCGCAATCAGGCAGTCGCCCGAGCGTAGCGGTCGGCGACGCGGCGGACCGCGGCGGCGAGTTCGGGGGAGCCGACGACCTCGAAGTCGGCATCGAGGACACCCAGCCAGAATGCGATGTCCTCAACTGAGCGGCCCGCTATCTGCATCAGGCAACGCTCCGGGGCGAGCGGCTCGATGCTGCCCTCGGCCCAGGCGCCCATCCGCGCGGCCACGTCGGCTGCCGGACGGTGCACGACTACGCGGCCGCGCACCTTCTGCTGCACCTGACGCGTCTTCGCGGCGACGTAGCCGGCGATGTCCTCGGCGGGCAACTCGCGCAACGTGAACCGGTGCCCCACGGAGCGTGCCTCCTCGATGCGGTCGACCCGGAACGTCCGCCAGTCGTCGCGCTCGACGTCGAACGCGACGAGGTACCAGCGCCGGCCCCAGTTCACCAGCCGATACGGCTCGACCCGTCGCTCTGTGGCCGATCCGGAGTGGTCGCGGTAGCCGAACCGCATGATCTCCCGGTCGCGCGCCGCCGCCGCCACGAGTGCGAGCAGCTGTCCCTCGACGGCGGGCCCACGCCGGCGTCCGGATACCCGCACGGTGTGTGATTGGAGCGCGTCGACTCGGCGACCCAGCCGCGTGGGCAGCACCTGCTGCAGCTTGGTCAGCGCGCGCAGCGCCGTCTCCTCGAGGCCTTCCACCGCTCCGCCGGTGGCAGTGCGCAGGCTCACCGCGATCGCGACCGCCTCCTCGTCGTCGAGCAGCAGCGGTGGCATGGCGGTGCCCGCCGAGAGCCGGTACCCGCCAACCTTGCCGCGACTGGCGAGAACCGGATAGCCCAATTGGCGCAGCCGCTCGACGTCGTTGCGGACGGTGCGGGTGGTCACATGAAGCCGGCGCGCCAGCTCTGGTCCCGACCATTCGCGTGGGGTCTGCAGCAACGAGAGCAGCGAGAGCAGGCGTCCCGAGGTCTCTGACATGGCCTCGAGAATAGTCGTCAATGAGGAAGGAATCCTTCCTAATAACGATCTAGCGTTTCGAGTGACCGATCCACCCGACCAAGGAGCAGAGATGACCGCCGTTCTCGATCGGCCGCTCACCCTGGGCGTCCCGGCAGCCTCGGACGTCCCGGCAGTCCCGGACGTCCCGGCAGTGCAGGCGCGACCCCGAATCTGGGCCGGATTCGCCGTCGTGTTGGCCGCCATGATCCTGAACATCCTCGACTCGACGATCGTCAACGTCGCGGCACCGTCGATCCGACGCGACCTTTCGATGTCGACGTCCGCACTCGAGTGGATCGCGGCCGCTTACACCCTCGCGATCGCGGTCGGGCTCATGACCGGCGGACGACTCGGCGACATGTTCGGCCGCAAGCGGATGCTGCTGATCGGGTTGAGCGGCTTCGTCCTCGCCTCGATGGCTTGCGCGCTGGCGTGGTCACCCGAGTCGCTGATCGCAGCGCGCGCTCTGCAGGGCCTGTCCGCCGCGGCGCTCATCCCGCAGGCGTTCGGGCTGATCCGCGACATCTTCCCGCCCGAGCAACTGGGCAAGGCGTTCGCCGCGTTCGGGCCGGTCATCGGGCTGTCGACGGTGGCCGGGCCGGTGGTCGCCGGATTGCTGATCAAGGCCGACGTATTCGGCTCGGACTGGCGCGCCCTGTTCCTGATCAACGTGCCGGTCGGCGTCTTCGCGCTGATCGTCGGTTCGCGGGTGCTGCCCGCCGGCTCGCCGCGGCGGGCCGGGCTGCGGCTGGACGGCACGGGAACCGTGCTGATTGCCGTGGCGAGCTTCCTGCTGGTGTTCCCGCTGGTGGACGGCCGGGCGATGGGCTGGCCGGCCTGGATCTTCGGTGTGCTTGCCGCATCGGTCCCGGTGCTGGTGCTGTTCGTGGCGCAGCAACGCCGGCGCATCCGTTCTGGGCGGACCCCGTTGATCGAGTTCAGCGTGCTGCGCAAGCGTTCGTACGTCTCAGGGGTTGTGTTCACCCTGGTGTTCTTCGGCACCGTAGTGGGATTCGGTCTGACGACTGGGCTGTTCCTCCAGATCGGGCTTGGCTACAGCCCGATGAAGGCGAGCCTGTACTCGGCGGCGCTGGCAGTCGGCGCGTTCCTTGGCTCGGGTGTCGGCGCCTGGGCGGCGACGGCAGTGGGCCGGCCGATCCTGCACGCCGGCCTGACGATCATGGCTGTCGGTACAGCTGTTCTGTACTTCTCGCTGCGCGCAGTCGACGGTGGGGTGGGCGTAGGCGTGCTGGCACCGGGCATGGCTGTATTCGGCTTCGGCATGGGCATGATCTTCGTCCCGCTGTTCAGTATCATCATGGGCGAGATCGACGACCACGAGGTGGGCTCCGCATCCGGGCTGCTCGAGTCGCTCCAGCAACTAGGCGCGTCGCTCGGTGTCGCAGTGCTGGCGACGGTGTTCTTCGGGGCGCTTCAGCTCGAGCGTGGTAATGCCGTCGCGTCGGGGCGGCACCTCGTTGCCGCAGAGCACACCCTGCTCGTCACCCTCGTGCTGATCGCGGTCGCGTTCGCGATCGGCTGGTTGCTGCCCCGCCGTGCGCGTTCGATGCACTGAACCTGTTTCGCAGGCCGGCGGCCGAGGACGTTTGTTCCTCGCCGCCGGCTCTTGCTCTGCTTACCTTGACGCAACGCTGTCCGCTCGAATCTCCTTATGAAATAAGGGTAGGCGGCGCCTCGAGTGACTGATATGCTCGTACACGTGTTCGAGCATGTTCCAGCTGTCTCAGAGGTAGACGTGCTCACCTCGCCTGAGGCGGTCGCCACCGAACTAGCTACATCGCTGCCCCGTGCCGAAGACATGTCGGCGCTGCTTATGCTCGATACCGAGACGTTGTCCGGCGCCGGGCGGGTTGATCTGCTGGTGGCGTTTGAGCGGCACATCGCGCTGTTGCATGCCGCGCAACAGCACGTGCTGGCCTCGCTCGACGGGCGGGCCCTGGATTGGTCGGGCAAAAAGCCGTTGACTACACCGGCGAACAGGTCGGGGCGGCGTTGCGGCTCTCGCCCGGTACTGCAGAACGGCGACTGTCGGTGGCCCGCGCCCTGGTAGACCAGCTACCGGCCACTCTCGAGCTGCTGCGGCGTGGCGAGATCACCTACCTCCACGCGATGAAGCTCGCCGAAGCCGTAATCCCGTTTGATGCGGAGACGACCGCGAAGGTCGAGCAGCGGGTGTTGCGTCGCGCGCCGGAACAGACCCCGGCCCAGTTCGGGACCTCACTGCGGCGCGCCGTGATCGCCGCCGATCCGCGCCGCGCCGAGCAACGCCACGAGGACGCGATCACGCAGCGGCGGGTGGTGTTCACCCCGCAACACGACGGCGTCACCGAGCTGTGGGCGCTACTACCCGCCGACGGCGCCGCGCTCATCCAGACCGTGCTCAACTCCCTCGGCAACGCCCAGACCGATGACCGCAGCGCGGATCAACGCCGCGCCGACGCGCTCGTCGACGTGTTCGCCCGGGCACTCGCTGACCCCTCCCTGCCCGAACAGCACGGAAAGCGCCCCGCCATCCACGTCACCGTCCCACTCAGCACCCTGCCCGGCTGCGACAACCAGCCCGCGCACCTCGACCGGTACGGCCCCATCACCGCGGAGATGGCCCGCCGCCTGGCCGCGGACCAGACCGGCACCTGGCGACGACTCGTC
>DATFRC010000252.1:0-18323 GCA_035263725.1 Jatrophihabitantaceae bacterium
AATTCGCGGCGGCTGCGTGCCGCCACTGTCGCGGGGTGTTCGGCGAGCAGGCCGCGTTCGAGACGTTCGGCGCAGAGCCGGGCCAGCTCGTCGTACGCCTTCTGGCCGATCAGCTCGGTGAGCTCGGGCGCATAGGAGACGTAAAGCGGCTCGCCGCCACCGTGCGCATCCGGCGACGACGTGCACCACCAGTGCAGGTCGTGGCCCCCTTCGCCCCAGCCGCGGCGGTCGAACTCGGACACGGTCGAGACGAGGATGCGCGTCCCGTCCGGGCGGTCCACCCAATCCTGCGCCCGGCGGATCGGCAACTGCCAGCACACCTCGGGCTTGGTCTCGAGCGGGTGCCGTCCGGTGCGCAGCGCATACGCGTGCAGCGCGCATCCGGCACCCCCCGCGAAACCCGGCCGGTTGAGGAAGATGCAGGCACCGTCGACGACGCGGGTACGCCGCCGGTTCTTATCGTCGCCGACACTGTCCTTCTCGACGATGTCCAGCTTCCCGGTCTTGGTCTGCGCGCGGCGCCGATATTGCCAGTCGGCGGAGGTGAGCTGCTCGGCGAACCGGCGCACCCGCTTCTCGTCGGCCTTGTCGGAGAAGAACGCCCCATGGCTGCAACAACCGTCGTCGGCGCGACCTTCGATTACGCCGCGGCAGCCGCGGCCGAAGATGCATGCCCAGCGCGAGCACAACCAGGTGAGGTCGGCGCGAACCCAGTGCTCGGAGTCGGCAGGATCCGGAAACTCCACCCAATCGCGGGTGAAGTCGAGCGGCGTCTCAGGTGAGTCCACTGGCAGCACGGGGGCCAGCCTACGGAATTTCGCAGCCAGGCCTCGTGAGGCGGACCGATATCCTCGCAAAGCATGAGGCTCGGTGTGCTCGACGTCGGGTCGAACACCGTGCATCTCTTGGTGGTCGACGCCCATCGCGGTGCGCAGCCGTCCCCCCAGTTGTCCCGCAAAAGCCTGCTGCGGTTGTCCGCGCATATCGGCAAGCACGGCGACCTTGACCTCGAAGGCGCAGACGGCCTGGTCGGCGCCACGCTCGGTGCCTGCCGGCAGGCGGCCGAGCACAACTGCGACGAAGTGATCGCGTTCGCGACGTCCGCGGTCCGCGACGCGCGCAACTGCGCCGCCGTGCTTAAGCGGGTTGCGGTGGAGGCAGGCATTTCGCTCGAGGTGCTCTCCGGTGATGACGAGGCCCGGCTGACGTTCCTTGCGGTGCGCCGCTGGTTCGGGTGGAGCGCCGGGCGCCTGATCTGCCTCGATATCGGCGGCGGATCGTTGGAGTTGGCCGCCGGCGAGGACGAGGAGCCCGACCGCGCCGCGTCCTTGCCCCTGGGTGCGGGCCGGATCACGCGCGACTGGTTCGACGGGGACCCGCCGTCCAAGACCGCGCTGTCGCAGGCGCGCGAGCACGCCGAGTCCGCCCTCGCCGGGCCGGCCAAGAAGCTGCTCGACGCCGGCGCCCCGGATCGGGTCGTCGCGACAAGCAAGACGTTCCGCAGCCTCGCACGGCTCGCCGGCGCGGCACCGTCGTCGGCCGGCCCGCGTGCCCGGCGAGTGCTCAGCCGCACGGGGCTGCGCCAAGTCACCGCCTTCATCTCGCGCATGTCGTCGGCCGACCTTGCCGAGTTGGACGGCGTCAGCCCCGGACGGGCAGATCAGGTGCTGGCCGGCGCAGTTGTGGCCGCCGCGGCGATGGACGCGCTCGGTGTGACCGAACTGGAGCTGTGCCCGTGGGCGCTGCGAGAAGGGGTCATCCTGCGCCGCCTCGATCAGCTGAGTCCGTGATGAGCAGGCGCGCGCTGCGGGTGGCAGCCACCAAGGTCGGACTCTCGACCGCCTCGGTATATCCCGAATCGACAGCGGCCGCGTTCGAGTTCGCCGCGAGGCTGGGCTACGACGGGGTCGAGGTCATGGTCTGGACGGATCCGATCAGCCAGGACCCGAAAGCGCTGCTGCGCCTGTCCGAGCACTATGGCGTTCCGATCCTCGCGATCCACGCGCCCTGCCTGATCGTGACGCAGCGCGTCTGGTCGACCGACCCGTGGCTGAAGCTGGAAAGGGCGCAGTTCGCGGCGGAACTGCTCGGCGCGCAAACCGTTGTGGTGCACCCCCCGTTTCTGTGGCAGCGCGACTACGCGCGGCGGTTCCAGGCCGGACTGGACGAGATGGCGCACCGGACGGAGGTGCGCTTCGCCGTCGAGAACATGTTCCCGCTGCGGGTACGCGGCCGTGAGGTTTCCGCATACCAGCCTGGATGGGACGTCGTGCTTGGCGGCTATCGCCACTGCACGTTGGACGTGTCGCACGCCGCGGTGTCGCAATCCGATGTCCTGGCGATGCTGGACGCGATGGACGGGCGGCTCGCGCACCTGCACATCGGCGACGGCACCGGGGTCGGACGCGACGAGCATCTCGTGCCCGGGCGCGGTACCCAGCCGTGCGCCGAGGTGCTCGAACGCATCGCCGGCAACGGCTTCGCCGGGCACGTGATCGTCGAGGTCAACACGCGGCGCGCAATCGACCGGGCTGCCCGCGAGGCCGATCTCGCGGAGGCGCTGGCCTACTGCCGCCTGAACCTCGTCGCGCCGCCCGCCGCCCTCGAGCGCCGCTGATCGGGGAAGTCCTCGGCTACCGGCGCCGCTACTCTCAGGGCATGCTGCGCTCGACAATCCTCGCCGCCTCACGCAATCACCGCATCGAGCGGCTCGTGTCGAACGCACCTGTGTCGCGAACCGTCGTGCGGCGATTCGTCGGCGGCTCCGACCGGTCGGCCGCTGTGGGTGCGGCGAGCGCGCTGGTCGAGGACAAGCTCTACGTCACGCTCGACCACCTCGGCGAGGACACCACGGACGCCGATCAGGCAGCGGCGATCGCCGACGAGTACGTCGCCCTGCTGAACGCATTGGACGCGGCGGGTCTGGCCGAGCGGCTCGGCCCGCTGACCGCACGGGCCGAGGTCAGCGTCAAGCTGAGCGCGATGGGGCAGGCCCTACCGGGTGACGGCGAAAAGATCGCGCTCGAGCATGCCCGGCGCATCTGCGCGGCGGCGCGCGTGGTGGGCGCCACGGTCACCCTCGACATGGAGGATCACACCACCACCGACTCGACGCTCGCGACGCTCGTCGAGCTGCGCGCTGATTTCCCGGAAACGGCCGGCGTGCTTCAGTCCTACCTGCGGCGCACCGAGGGCGACTGCCGTGACCTGGCCGGCTCTGGCAGCCGCATTCGGTTGTGCAAGGGGGCGTACCAGGAGCCGGCGTCCGTGGCCTATCAGGACGAGCTCGACGTCGACCTCTCGTACGTGCGCTGCATGAACATCCTGCTCGCCGGACAGGGCTATCCGATGTTCGCGACACACGACCCGCGGCTGATCGACATCGCCGCCGAGCGAGCGAAGTTCCACGGCAAAGAGCTGGCAGCGTACGAGCTGCAGATGCTCTACGGAGTGCGGCCGGCCGAGCAGCAACGGCTTGCGCGGGAAGGCCATATCGTCCGTGTGTACGTGCCATACGGCAGTGACTGGTACGGCTATCTGATGCGCAGGCTCGCGGAACGTCCGTCCAACCTGTCCTTCTTCCTGCGATCGCTGGTAAGCAAGCGATGACTGCTCAACCAGCGAAAAGGGCCCGCAATCCTGAGCACCAACGCGATGACCGCTCGCGCGAAGAGCCCCGCCGCCGCGACGCGGCCGGCGCCGAAGGCGCGGAGCGGAGATCCGGATCCACCCGAGCGAAGCGAGCGGTGGAGACGGGGATCCGCCCAGGCGGGGTAGGTATAGCAATTGTTGGGGGCGGCAAGATCGGCGAGGCGCTGCTGTCCGGGCTGCTGCGCGGCCACTACTTGCGGGACGAGATTGTCGTCGTCGAAAAGCACCCGGAGCGCGCGGCGTATCTGACCGCCAAGCACGGAGCGTCCACAGTGGACATTGCCACGGCGGCGCAGGCCGCGCGCACGATCCTCATCGCGGTCAAGCCCCAGGACATCGAAGCACTGCTTGCCGAGCTGGCGCCGCATGTCGGCTCGTCGCATGTCGTCGTCTCCGTCGCGGCGGGCGTGACGACGGCGCATATCGAGGCAGTGCTGGGGGCCGACGTGCCGGTAGTGCGGTGCATGCCGAACACGCCGGCGCTCGTCGACGAGGCGATGACGGCGATCTCACCGGGCGTGCACGCGACAGAGGGTCACCTCGCCGTCGCGGAAAAACTCCTGGCGGCAGTGGGCAAGGTTGTCCGCGTTCCGGAGTCGCAACTGGATGCGGTCACCGCGCTTTCCGGGTCCGGCCCGGCGTACTTCTTCTACCTGGTCGAGGCGATGATCGACGCCGGCATCCTGCTCGGGCTGCCTCGCGCCTTGGCCGCCGAGCTGATCGTCCAGTCAGCGGTAGGCGCTGCGGTCATGCTGCGTGACTCGGGCGAACACCCGGTGCAGTTACGGGAGGCCGTCACCAGTCCGGGCGGGACGACGATCGCCGCGATTCGAGAGCTCGAAGTGCACGGTGTGCGCGCCGCCCTCCTCGCGGCGATCGAGGCCGCCGCTCTGCGCAGCCACGAGCTCGGCGCGAGCTGAGGTGGAAGGGGTCAAACGGGTCGCGTAGCCTACTTATCACGGCATAACACTCGCCGCAGGCATCTCGGTGGGGCTCAGCTATCGCATCCGCCCCACAGGTACCGCTACGCTCCACAAAGCACGTGCGTGTCGTCCGCCGGAGGGGAAGCCGGCGCACCGACACGTGCCTAAGGTTCGGTGACGTCATGTCAACGTCTGCGCAATCCGGGGCTGGCAAGGGCAACTCGTCCCGGCGGTCCCGCGCCGCGCGTGACGAGGTGAGCCAGCCGCTCGCCGATGCGGGTCTCGCCGACGTGCGCTTCCTTACCGTCGCCGAGGTGGCGTCGGTCATGCGGGTGTCGAAGATGACGGTCTACCGCATGGTGCACAGCGGGGATCTGCCGGCGGTGCGTGTCGGGCGGTCGTACCGGGTGCCGGAACGAGCCGTCCACGACTACCTGCGCAAGGCGTACATCGAGGCGGGCTGATTCAGCGTCGGGGGTAAGGTGGCGCGGTTGGTATCCGCCCGGCTCGCTGTGCTGGGCACTTAACGGGCAAGCCCGGTAACAGTGAGGTCCGAGTAATGGGTTCTGTGATCAAGAAGCGGCGTAAGCGGATGGCGAAGAAGAAGCACCGCAAGCTGCTCAAGCGCACCCGCGTTCAGCGCCGCAACAAGAAGTAGCTACGTCGGCATCTGCTCGACGAGTGAGCCGTCCGAGGCGACGCCCTTAGACTGACCTTCATGCCACGGGTCGTCCTGGTCACGGGTGTGAGCCGCCACCTCGGCGTCCGGCTCGCCGCGCAGCTTGCCGCGGATCCGTCGATCGAGCGTGTGCTGGGCGTTGACACGACGCCGCCGTCGAAGGCCGACCTGGCGCGGCTCGGGCGTACCGAGTTTGTGCGCGCCGACATCCGCAACCCCCTGATCGCGCGGGTGATCGCGCACGCCAACGTCGACTCGGTGGTGCACGCTGCGGTGACCGCGACCCCGCGCCGGGCGGGCGGGCGCACGGCGATGAAGGAGCTGAACGTCATCGGCACGATGCAGCTACTCGCGGCATCTCAGAAGTCCGAGACGGTGCAGCGCCTGGTTGTGAAGTCGGCGACCTCGGTGTACGGGTCGAGCCCGCGCGATCCGGCGGTGTTCGCCGAGGACACGCCGACGCGTGCGGCCCCGAGCTCCGGGTACGGCAAGGACGCGGTCGAGGTGGAGGGATTCGTGCGCGCCTTCGGCCGGCGCCGCCCGGATGTCCACGTCACCGTGCTGCGCCTGGCCAATGTCATCGGCCCCACGATCGATACTCCGCTGACGCGATACTTCGCGCTGCCGGTGGTGCCGACCGAGTTCGGCTACGACCCGCGGCTGCAGTTCGTGCACGAGGACGACGCGGTCGAGGTGCTGCGGCTCGCGACGGTCGAGGAGCACACCGGCGTGTTCAACGTCTCCGGCGAGGGGACGCTGCTGCTGTCGCAGGCGATCCGGCGCGCGGGGCGGGTGGCGCTTCCGGTCCCGGCGCCGGCGGTCCGCGCTGTCGTGAGCCTCGTCCGGCGCAGCGGCATGGTGGACTTCTCGCCGGAACAGGTCCGCTTCCTCAGCCATGGGCGCGTCGTCGACACGTCCCGGCTGCGCACTCAATTCGGGTATCAGCCCCGCTACTCGACGGCCGCCGCCTTCGAGGCATTCCTCGCCGGGCGGCCGTTGCCACCCGTCGTGTCGCCGGAGCGGATTCACCAGGCGGAGCGGCTGGCCGCAAAGCTGCTCGGTGCGCGCGAGCCGATGGCCGACCATGGATGAGGCGCGGATCATCCCTCTGCGATCCGGAGAACCTCCGCCGTCAAGGCCGGATCACTCGGTAGCGGCCGTCCCGCATGCGACCGGCGATCCGGTGCGCAACCGGTCGTCGGCGATCGAGGACCGGGTCGCCGCGGGTCTCGCCTTCCTTCGGCGCCGGCTGACGGGCGAATACGACGTCGACGAGTTCGGCTTCGACATGGAGCTGACCGACGAGGTGCTGTTGCCGGCGTTCCGTCCGCTGTTCGAACGCTGGTTCCGCGCCGAGGTGATCGGCATCCACAACGTCCCCCGCGAGGGCGGAGCGTTGCTCGTCGGCAATCATGCCGGTGCGCTGTGGGCACTCGATTCCGTGATGTGCAGCCTGGCTGTGCACGATCGGCATCCGGCGCATCGCCACCTGCGGCTGCTCGGCGCCGACCTGGTTTTCACCACGCCGGTCCTTGGTGAGCTGGCCCGTAAATCCGGGGCCACCTTGGCGTGCAACGAGGATGCGGAGCGACTGCTCTGCGAGGGCGAGCTGGTCGGCGTGTTCCCCGAGGGGTTCAAGGGAATAGGCAAGCCGTTCCGCGAACGGTACAAGCTGCAACGCTTCGGCCGGGGTGGATTTGTCGCCGCGGCCCTGGCGACCGGGGCGCCGATTGTCCCGGTGTCGATCGTGGGCTCCGAGGAGATCCACCCCATGCTCGGCAATGCCCGCACGCTCGCCCGGGTCCTCAACCTGCCGTACTTCCCGATCACGCCGACCTTCCCGTGGCTCGGCCCGCTCGGGCTGGTGCCGTTGCCCAGCAAGTGGTACCTCGAGTTCGGCGAGCCGATCCGGACGGATGGCTATCCACCGGACGCCGTAGACGACCCGGCGCTGCTGTTCGAGCTGACCGACCGGGTACGCGAGACGATCCAGAACACGCTGTACCGGCTGCTGGTGCAGCGCCGCTCGGTCTGGCGCTAGGCAGCCGCGCGCGGTGGCTGACTTGCCGCGGTCCGGCCAGCGCCGACCTACGCTGGAGGGCGGAGGTCAGGACATGGGCTACCGGCTGCTCGCCGACGGGGTCGCCGGCGTGCACTACGCCTACCTTGCCTACCTGCTGGTCGGCGGGTTCGTGGCGTGGCGCTGGCCGCGCACGATCGTGCTGCATGCCATTGCTGCGGTCTGGGCAGTGCTAATCATCGCGACGCCGGTTCCGTGCCCGCTCACGGCGGCGCAGAACGCGCTTCGGGAACGCGGCGGCCAGCCGCCCCTTCGCGAAAGCTTTATCAACACCTACATTCGCGGGACGTTCTATCCCGCTTCGCACGAGACGGACACTCGCGTCCTGGTGGCCGCCGTCGTCGCGGCCTCCTGGATCGGATTCGCCATTCGCATGCGGCACCGCCGAGTCACTCGGCCTACGCATGTTGTTCGTGTGTCGCGTCGCTAGGACGCCGCGGGACACGGACAACTTCCGGGCTGCCGTTGGCTAGGTGCCCTCATCCCGGGCCGAGCTGGCCGCGCCGGCGTAGCGCCATCCCGGCAGCCACCCCGCCGGCGACCGCGCCGATGCCGGCCGCTGCCGGAATTCCGATGCGGGCGGCTTTGCGCCCGGTGCGGAAGTCGCGGACCTCCCAGCCGCGCTGGCGCGCCTCGCCACGCAACGCCGAGTCGGGGTTGACCGCGACCGGGCGTCCGACCAGCGACAGCATCGGCATGTCGTTGATCGAGTCGGAGTACGCCGCACACTGGGCGAAGTCCAGGCCCTCGCGGATGGCCAGCCGTCGAACCGCCGCCGCCTTCGCCTCGCCGTGCAAGACGTCGCCGATCAGCCGCCCGGTGTAGACGCCGTCGACGCTTTCCGCGACCGTGCCGAGCGCGCCGGTCAGGCCGAGCCGGCCGGCGATGATCTCCGCCAACTCGACGGGTGTCGCAGTGACCAACCAGACGCGCTCGCCGGCGTCGAGATGCTGCTGCGCCAGCGCCCGCGTGCCGGACCATATCTTGTCGGCCAGCTCCTCGTCGTAGATCTCCTCGCCGAGCCGGACGATGTCGTCGACCTTCTTGCCCGCGACGAATGCCAGCGCCGAGTCACGCGTGATGTGCATATCGCCGTGCGACTCGCCACGCAGGCGCAGCCGGGCTTGCCGCACCGTGAATGTGGCGAGGTCACGCCAAGTGAAGAACTTGCGCGCCGCCAGGCCCTTGGCGAAATGGAAGATCGAAGCGCCGACCATCATCGTGTTGTCGACATCGAAGAACGCGCCTGCCGCCGGGTTCGGCGGTACCGCGAGGGCGGCCTCCAGCTCCGGCGCGGCGGGCTGGGAGGGTGTTGCCGGCATGACGCCTCCGCTCAGCTGTGCTGGTGCGAGCTCGACCGTGGTGCGCTGCCCGGCCCGCTCGTGCGAGCTGGAGGGCTGCGCGGACTGCTCGGGGTGCCCGTCGTCGCCGGCGCGGTGCACGGCGTGCTGCACGGCAGCGGGCCCAGGTCGTCGGTGGACGTCGCGGTCAGGCAGCTACAGCCGAGGTCGGCGCGCAGCTGGTTCGCGCGGTCGAGCACCCGGGTAGCGAGCTGCTCGGACGCGAGCACACGGTCATGCAGCGGGCTGGCCGGGATGCGGTTGACGATCGCGCTGAGCCGCGAGACCTGATCGGGCATCGCGCCCATCAGAACCCGAAGCGGGTCGGCGGATCGGTTGCCCACCGCCTGTTGGGTGAGCAGCCGGCTGGCGTTTCTCAGGTCGGAGTCCGCCTCGCCGAGTGTCTGGGTGATGAGCCTGGCGTGTCGGGTATCGATGCCGCCGGCGGCGTCCGCCGACGCGCGCGAAAGCAGGGCCGAGGCCTCATTCGTGCGCCGCTTCGCGAGCGAGAGGTACTCCTTGGCACGCGCGCCGGTGCCGCCGGTCAAAGAGAGCTGAACGTTCTCGCTGGCGCGCTTCAGGCTGTATAGAGAATCGCCGGGCAAGCTGCTGGTGCTCAGCCACACGGCCCCGCCGAGCAGCAGCGCAAAGATCACGACGAGCGCGCCGACCACAGCGAGCGGCCTGCGCAACGGCAGGCGGCGCACGCGCAGGCCACGCCATCCGCGCCGCTGGTCCGACTCGGTCGCTCCCTCGGCGACGAGGCGGGGGGTTACCGCGACGAGTTGCGCCTGCAATTGGGCGCTGAACTGCGGGCTGGGCCCCGGCGGCGCCGGGACCGTTGTCAGCCGTTCTACCAGCGCGCTAATCAGCGGATCGGTCGACTCGGCAGGGTCTGGGTAGCGCCGCAGCGCGCCGCTGAGCGAACGCAGGCCGGCCATCGCTACCTCCCCCCGTTTCGGCGGGTGAGAACACGTGAGCCCAGGCGTTCATCCGCAGAATCCAACGATGCGGCCCGACGCTGGTTACTGAGGGTCGTCATCGCAGCTCACCCCGGACGAGGTCGGCGAGCTTGCGGATCGCACGATGCTGCAGCGCCTTGATCGCACCGCTGTTTCGACCCATGATCTCGGCGGTTTCGGTGACCGACATGCCCTGGATGAACCGCAGCATCAAGCACTCGCGCTGGTCGGTGCCCAGCGTGTTGAGGGCGCGCATGAGGCGTTCGGTGGTCAGCGCGCTGATCACCGAGTCCTCGAGGCACGGGCCGGGGTCGGTGTGCTCGATCGTCTCCGGGATCGTCACCTCCAGCCGGTGCCGCGCCGACTTGGCGTGGTCGAAGACGATATTGCGCGCGATCGTGACGAACCACGCGCCGATGTCGCGGCCTTGGTAGGTGATCGTGCCGATCCGGCGCAGCGCGCGCAGGAACGTCTCGCTGGTGAAGTCTTCGGCGGTCGCCTGGTCTCCGACCCGGTAGTACAGATAGCGGTAGACCATGTCCTTGTACCGGAGAAACAGCTGGCCGAACGCCTCCCCGTCGCCGGCCTGGGCACGGGATACGAGTTCCCATGACTCGGCGTGCGTGTCTTCGACGGAGCGCCGAGGGCTTTGCGTTGTCTGACCGGAATGTCCCGCTACGGTGTCGGAAGCCATTTCGTGCTGCGAGCCGGCGACCGCGAAGGCAGGCTGCATGAGCACGGCGAGCACGAGCTCGCGGAGCACGCGTAGGCCCGCGCGGTTCGCGACCAGTGATCGGGAGCCACAGTGCACTCCGGACATACCAGGTCGACCTCTCACCTGCCCCGCCCAATCCTTGGCCCCACCCCAGGTAACTAACCAGCTTCCGCGGCTGTGGCCAACCCTGCGGCGACTTGCGTCGGCGGGAGCGGCGCGTCACGCTCTGGTCCTCGTGCCGAGAGCTCGCGGAGGCAACAGGTGACCGTCCCCGGCAATGACGCCGCGCCGATCAGCATCTCCGATCTCGTCCGGCGAACCGCCCGGAGCAAGCCGGACGCCATTGCGCTGGTCGACGGCGCGCACCGGCTCACCTGGGCAGAGCTCGATGCACGCGCGACATCCGCCGCGCTTGCGCTTCGTGAAGCGGGCCTCGAGGACGGCGACCGGGTCGTGCTCCAGCTCGGTACCGGGCTGGACTTCGTGGCCCTCTACCTCGGCGCCGGACGTGCCGGGCTCATCACGGTCCCGGTGAACCCGGCTTACACCGCACCCGAGCTGCAGCATGTACTCGACGACTGCGGCGCGCGCCAGCTCGTGACGCCCGAGACCGTGCCGCAGGGCGTAGCAGGCGACGATCCGCGGCGCGACCGCTCCGGCGAGGAGATTGCCGTCCTGCTCTACACCAGCGGCACGAGCGGGCTGCCCAAAGGCGCGATGCTGTCCTCGCGGGCGCTGCTCGCCAATCTCGCGCAGTTGGCCGCCGTCGAACCGCCGCTGGTCACTGGCGATGACGTGGCGTTCCTGCCAGTGCCGCTGTTCCACGTGTTCGGGCTGAACGCCGGCCTAGGCGTGGCGCTTCACGCCGGAGCCACGACGGTGCTCGCGGAGCGGTTCGACGCCACGGAGGCTCTGTACCAGATTGCGGCGCACCGGGTAAGCGTCGTCGTCGGCGCCCCGGGCATGTTCGCGGAGCTGGTCCGCCATGACCTGGGCGCCGTCTTCGCATCCGTCAGGTATGCGTTGTCAGGATCGGCGCCACTACCGCCTGCGTTGGCGCGGGAGTACGCCGCACGCGACATAACGCTGTATGAGGGCTACGGACTGACCGAGGCCGCGCCGGGCGTCACCCTGAACCGCACCGGCAAGCCTGGCTCGATCGGCGCGCCGCTGCCGGGCGTCGAGATCGAGCTGCGCGACGCGGACGGTTCGCCCGTGGCAGAGGATGACGATCCCGGCGAACTGGTCGTGCGCGGGCCGAACCTGTTCTCTGGTTACTGGCCGTCCGGCGATGGCGGGCCGGACGCGGACGGGTGGTTCGCCACCGGCGATATCGCGGTGCGCGACGACGACGGCGACCTGTCCCTGGTCGGGCGCTCCAGCGAGTTGGTGCTCGTGAACGGCTTCAACGTTTACCCGGCCGAGGTCGAGTCGGTCCTCCGGGTTCAGCCCGGCGTCGCCGAGGTGGCGGTGGTAGGCGCGGACGACCCGAGGACCGGCGAGGCGGTCGTCGCCTATGTGGTACCGGCCGCAGGCGCGACGCTCGATCCCGAGCAGCTCGTCGCGGCGGCGTCCCGGTCGCTGGCCAAGTTCAAGCTGCCCCGGGACGTCCAGGTCGTCGACGCGTTACCGCACACCGCGACCGGCAAGGTGATGAAGTGGCTCCTGCAAACCACCGGGTAACGCTGATCACCCGCGTCGGCTGCCACCTCTGCGACCAGGCCGAGGCGGTGCTGCTTCGGCTGCGCGACGAGCTCGGCTTCGGCTATGACGAGCTGGACGTCGACGCCGACCGGGATCGGCGCAACGAGTACTCGGACCGAGTGCCGGTGATTCTGGTCGACGGCAAGGAACATGGGTACTGGCGGGTCGAGGAGGAGCGGCTGCGCGCCGCCTTGGCCCGCTGATACCACACGCAAACGCGATTTGGGAAACCATTCACAAGCGCGTAGCTTTTTGTACAGCCCCCTATCACACCGGGTCGCGTCGACCCGGGCGGGGGCGTCCCACCACTTGAGCTGCCAGAGGAGCACATGACCGTCCAGCGCGAGGCGGCGGCCGGCAACGGCGCACGTGTCGTCCCGGACGCTACCGTCGCCCGTCTGGCCACGTACCTGCGTGTGCTGACCGGGCTCGGCGAGGACGCGACGACGACCGTGTCGTCCGAGGAACTCGCCGCCGCCACGGGGGTCAACTCCGCCAAACTCCGCAAGGACCTGTCGTTCCTCGGCTCGTACGGGATCCGCGGCGTGGGCTATGACGTGGCAACGCTGACCGAGCAGATCGCGCGCACCCTCGGCCTCACGGTGCACCGCAACGTGGCGCTCGTGGGCGTCGGCAATCTGGGCCAGGCCCTCGCCGGCTACGCGGGTTTCGCGAGCCGCGGGTTCCGCATCGCCGCGCTGATCGACGCCGACCTGGGCCGGGTGGGCACCACGGTGCACGGCGTGGCCGTGCGCAACATCGCCGACCTGGAACACGTCGTCGCCGACGAGAAGATCACCATTGCCGTGCTGACCACCCCGGCGGCCGTTGCGCAGGATGTCTGTGACCGACTGGTCGCCGCCGGAGTCACCAGCATCCTCAACTTCGCGCCGGTCGTGCTCTCCGTTCCCGACCACGTTGACGTGCGCAAGGTCGACCTGGCCGCCGAGCTACAGATCCTCTCGTTCCACGAGAACCGCAAGAACGGGGCGCTGGTCGTATGAGCCTGCTTGTGGTGGGCGTGTCGCATCGCACGGCCCCGGTGCCCGTACTCGAACGCGTCAGCATTTCCGCAGACGACCAGCCGAAGTTGCTGGGCGAGCTGCACGCCGACGAATCGATCAGCGAAGTGTTGGCGCTGTCGACGTGCAACCGGGTCGAGGTGTACGCCGACGTCGCACGTTTCCACCCCGCTGTCGCAGAGATCACCCAGGTGCTCGCTCGGCACACCGGCCTCTCGGTTACCGAGCTCGGCGAGCACCTCTACGTCCACTTCGCCGAAGCCGCTGCCGAGCACATGTTCACCGTGGCTTCCGGGCTGGACTCGATGGTCGTCGGCGAGTCGCAGGTGCTCGGCCAACTGCGCGCCGCCTATGCACGCAGCATCGACGCCGCCACCGTCGGTTCGGTACTGCACGACGCGGCCCAGACGGCACTGCGGATCGGCAAGCGGGTACACACCGACACCAGCATCGATCGGGCTGGCGCCTCCGTCGTCGCCGTCGCGCTCGACCACGCCACCCGGGTGCTCGGCTCCCTCGACGGCAAGCGGGCGCTGGTCGTCGGCGCCGGCTCGATGGGCGCGCTCGCCGGCGCGACCTTGCGCCGCCGCGGCGTCACCGACATCGTCGTGGCCAATCGCAGCCTGCAGCGGGCCACGCGCCTGGCCGAGTCGCTCGGTGCGCGTCCCGTCACCCTGGACGCGATTCACCACGAGATCGCCGGCGTCGACGTGCTCGTCAGCTCGACCGGAGCCACCGGCCTGGTAGTCGAACTCGACGCATTCGGCGCTTGGCTGCCCCGGCCGATGGTGGTGATCGACATCGCGCTGCCCCGCGATGTCGACCCGGCCGTGGCCGCGCTTCCCGGAGTGACCTACGTCGACCTCGACGCGCTGCGCGCCGACGGCGCGATGGTGAGCGACGACGAGGTGGCCGCTGCGGCCGCGGTTGTAGCCGAGGAGCTGGCCGGGTACCTCGCTCAGCAACAGGCGTTGGCCGTTGCGCCCACCGTCAGCGCCCTGCGCGCCAGGGCTACCCAGGTCATCGACGCGGAGCTTGCCCGGCTCGATGCACGGTTGCCGGCGCTCGACAACGTGACCCGCGCCGAGGTAGGCGCTGCAGTGCGCCGTGCCGTCGAGAAGGTGCTGCACGCGCCGACCGTCAGGGTGAAGGAGCTGGCGTCGACGCCCGGCGGCGACCAGTACGCCGCCGCACTGCGGGAGCTCTTCGACCTCGATCCGGCACGCCCCGAATCGGTCACCGCTGTCCGGAAGGCCGGCTCATGACGGTCACCCGGACGCTGCGGGTCGGCACGCGCGGCTCGGCGCTGGCCCGCATCCAGACCCAGGCCGTGGTTGACGCGCTGGGGGCACCTGTCGAGATCGTCCCTATCGTGACAGCGGGAGACCGCTCGGCCGCGCCACTGGAACAGATCGGCGGCACCGGCGTCTTCGTGTCCGCACTGCGCGCCGCGCTCGTCAGCGCCGAGATCGACGTCGCCGTCCACTCCTACAAGGACTTGCCCACGGCGGCCTACGACGGCATCACGATCGCCGCGGTGCCCCGTCGCGAAGATCCCCGCGACGCCCTGGTCGCCCGGGACGGCCTCACCCTGGCCGAGTTGCCGGCTGGCTCGCGGATCGGCACCGGCTCGCCGCGGCGCGCCGCGCAGCTGCGCGCGCTCGGACTGGGCCTCGTCGTCGAGCCGATCCGCGGCAATGTCGACACGCGGCTGCGCCGCGTTGCCGAGGGCGCATTCGACGCGGTTGTCCTGGCCCTGGCCGGCCTGCGCAGGTTGCGGCGCGACGGCGAGGCGACCGAGATTCTCGACCCGATTCAGGTGTTGCCCGCGCCGGCCCAGGGCGCGCTGGCGGTCGAGTGCCGGGCGTCCGACCCGTCGACCCGGGACCTGCTGTCCACTGTGGACGATGCCGACAGCCGGGCCGCCGTCACCGCCGAGCGGGCCCTGCTCGCCGCCCTGGAGGCCGGTTGCACCGCACCTGTGGCCGCGCTCGCGGAGATCGCCGAGGGGCCCGAGATTTACCTACGCGGATCGGTGACGACCCCGGACGGCTCGCGCGCCGTCCGGCTGTCGGCCACCGGCCCGGCAACCGACGCCGACGGCATCGGCCGGCGACTCGCCGCCGAGCTGCTCGCCGAAGGCGCTGACACCATGATGGGGAGCTCCACATGACCCGCGCGCGCAAGAACGTCGGCCGCATCACGTTCGTCGGTGCCGGCCCCGGCGACCCGGGATTGCTGGCTGTCGCGGCCACGCAAGCGCTGGCTGCGGCACAGATCGTGTATGCGGACCACGAGGTGCCGTCTGCGATCACCGAGCTGGCGACCGGCGAGGTCCGTCCCGCCCAGGGAGAGCCCGCAGATATCGCCAAGGCCGCTCTCGCGGAGGCGCGCGCCGGCGCGCATGTCGTCAGGCTCGTGCCGGGTGACGTGCTCGCCCATGACGACGTGGTGAAGGAGGCCCTGGCGATTGCCAAGACCGTCGTTCCGTTCGACGTCGTGCCGGGGATTCCGATCGGCGCCGGGACGGCCACCTACGCCGGCGTGCCCGTTGGTCCCGTTCACACCGAGGCGTGGGTCACCGAGGTCACCGACTTCGACGCTCTCTCGCACGCGCCGGGCACGCTGGTGCTGACCGTGCCGGCTTCGGCCGTCCAGTTGCTGGGTGAGCAGCTCGTGTCCGGCGGCCTCAAGCCCGACACCCCCATCACGGTCAGCTGCCACGGCACCGCGACCACGCAGCAGACCGTGTCCGCGACGGTCGGTGACATCGAGCTCGCCGCGGCCGGTATGAGCGGCACCCTGGTTGTTACGGTCGGCCGCGCCGCGCTCTACCGCGAAAAGCTCGGCTGGTGGGAGTCACGGGCGCTCTACGGCTGGAAGGTGCTGGTTCCTCGCACGAAGGACCAGGCCGGCACAATGAGTGAGCGACTGCGCAGTCACGGCGCGGTCCCGGTCGAGGTGCCGACCATCGCCGTCGAGCCGCCGCGCACACCGGCGCAGATGGAGCGGGCGATCAAGGGCCTGGTAACCGGCCGCTACGAGTGGATCATCTTCACGTCCGTCAACGCGGTTCGGGCGGTACGGGAGAAGTTCGAGGAGTTCGGTCTCGACGCCCGCGCGTTTGCCGGCGTCAAGATCGCCTGCGTCGGCGAGACAACGGCGGACGCGGTGCGCGCGTTCGGCATCAACCCTGAGCTGGTGCCTTCGGGTGAGCAGTCCTCCGAGGGGTTGCTCGCCGACTTCCCGCCGTACGACGAGGTGCTGGACCCGATCAACCGGGTGCTGCTACCCCGTGCCGACATCGCCACCGAGACGCTTGCCGCAGGGTTGCGTGAGCGACGTTGGGAGATCGACGACGTCACGGCCTACCGCACCGTGCGGGCGGCGCCGCCGCCGGCCGAGATACGCGACGCGATCAAGTCGGGCGGATTCCAGGCCGTGTGCTTCACGTCGTCGTCGACCGTGCGCAACCTTGTCGGCATCGCCGGCAAGCCGCACGCCAAGACGGTGGTGGCGTGCATCGGCCCGCAGACGGCAGCGACCGCGCGCGAGTTCGGGCTGCGCGTCGACGTGCTCCCTGTCACGGCCACGGTGCCGGCGTTGATCGACGCGCTGGCGGATTTCGCCGCCGCGCGCGCCGTCGAGGAGCGCGAGAAGGCGGCGGCTGCCGCTGCGAAGCGGGCGTCTCGCCGGAGGTAACCGCAATCGTTACGCTTGGCCGCGTGCAACGGTTCCCCCAGACCCGGCCGCGGCGGCTGCGGGCCACGGCGGCGCTGCGCCGCCTCGTCACCGACGTGTACGTCGACCCGTCCGACCTCGTGCTGCCGGTGTTCGTACGCGAGGGCATCGCCGAGCCGGCGGAGATCGCGTCGATGCCGGGCGTGGTCCAGCACACGCTGGAGTCGCTGCGCAAGGCGGCGGTCGAGGCCGTCGAGGCGGGTGTCGGCGGGCTGATGCTGTTCGGTGTGCCCGAACGCAAAGACGCACAGGGCTCCGGCGCCGACGACCCGGCAGGCATCCTGAACGCGGCGCTACGCACGCTGCGCCACGAGTTGGGCGACGACATCGTGCTCATGGCTGACCTGTGCCTGGACGAGTTCACCGATCACGGGCACTGCGGGGTGCTCGACGTATCCGGCAACGTCGATAACGACGCCACCCTGGCGCGCTACGCGAGCATGGCGCTCGCGCAGGCCGATGCGGGGGCGCACCTGCTCGGTACAAGCGGCATGATGGACGGTCAGGTCGGCGCCGTCCGGGCAGCGCTTGACGACGCCGACCGCCCAGATGTGGGCATCCTGGCGTATGCGGTCAAGTACGCGTCGGCTTTCTACGGACCGTTCCGCGAGGCGGTGAACTCGTCACTGGCCGGCGATCGCAAGTCCTACCAGCAGGACTACGCCCGCGACGTGCGCGAGGCGCTCACCGAGGTCGAACTGGATGTCGCCGAGGGTGCGGACGTCGTCATGGTCAAGCCGGCGCTTCCGTACCTTGACGTATTGCGCACCGTCGCGGATGCCTCACCGGTGCCCGTCGCCGCCTACCAGATCAGTGGCGAGTACTCGATGGTGGAGGCGGCCGCCCAGCGCGGCTGGCTGGACCGCGACCGGGCGATCGCCGAGACGCTGACGGCGATCAAGCGCGCCGGCGCGTCGATCATTCTTACCTACTGGGCGGTCGAGGCCGCCCGGGCGTAGGGCTCCGGCGGGCGTAGCCGACCGCGCGCCAGCGCGGCGAAATTGCGTAGGCCGACCAGCCGCACCAGATTCGCCGGCGTGAAGAACGCGCCCGGCGGTACGACTCCGGAGATCACGCCGAGGAACCGGGATGCCGCCTCCCGGTCCTCGGCAAGCGCCGCGAACAGCTGACGATCGGCCGCGGTCTGCACCGGGAACGACGCCAGGCGCACCGTCATGTCATACATGGGCTTGGTCTGCCGGTCGCGTGCCTTGGCGTAACCGGCGAGCGCCTTGCGGAGCGGTCTGGTGCCGCCAAGTCCCTCGGCCACCGCGTCCGCGAGCAGGTCGGCGTCGCGCAGCGCGTGCCCGATGCCCTGGCCCGTGATCGAGTCCATAACCAGGCCGGCGTCACCTGCGAGCGCCCAGCCCGGCCCGTACGGCCTCCGGAACGTGTTCGGCAGATCGACGGTGCCGCGAAGTGGCCCGACGTGCCGGCCGGCGCGGACCCGCTCGCCCAGGGATCCCGCAGCGTCCAGCGTGGCCAGCACGTTGGCCAGCGGGTCGC
>DATFRC010000253.1:0-12313 GCA_035263725.1 Jatrophihabitantaceae bacterium
GCGGCGGTGCGTATGACGGCGCGCAGAGGCTAGCGACTAGCCGCCGTGTTCATCCAGGAACGCCTCGATCTCGCCTCGGTCCGGCAGCGACGCCGAGGCGCCGAACCGCTGGACGGACAGCGCGGCAGCGGCACTCGCCCAGCGCAGCGCACCGTCCAGATTCGCGTGTTCGTCGCGGGCGACAGCGAAGGCGCCGACGAACGCGTCGCCTGCCCCCGTCGTGTCGACAGCCGCCACCTCGAACGCGGGGACGATGAGAGGCGGCTCGCCGTGTCGTTCATAGCGAGCGCCGGCGGCGCCGAGCGTGACGAGCAGGTCCCGATGCTCAACCGGACTGAGGTTGAGTGCGGCTGCCTCGTGCTCGTTGGGCACCAGCAGGTCGACGGCCGCGAGCAGCGCGACTGGAAGCGGTACCGGCGGCGCGGGCGTGAGCAGGACGGCCACACCCTGCTCGTGCGCGCACCGCGCCCCCTCGACGACGGCCGCCATCGGCAACTCCAGCTGGAGCAGCAGTACGTCGGCGCCGGCGATCGCCGCACGGTGTCTGTCGCTGAGGGCCTGCACGGTGCCGTTCGCGCCGGGCACGACCACGATGGAGTTCGCGCCCGACCCGTCGACGGTGATGTGCGCCGTGCCCGTAGGTGCGGCCGCCTTGTCCAGCGCGGACACGTCGATACCCGCGGCCGTCAGCAGCGCGCGGATCTGCGCGCCGTGTGCGTCATCACCGACCGCACCCGCAAAGCGAACCTCTCCCCCGACGCGTGCTGCAGCCAGCGCCTGGTTGGCTCCTTTACCGCCCGGCATTGTCCAGAAGGCGGTGCCGGTCACTGTTTCGCCGAGCTGCGGCGCGCGGTCGACACTGACCACGAGGTCCATGTTGGCGCTGCCCAGCACCGTGATCCGAGTCGGCATGACAACGGAATACCACGGCTGCCGGCACATGCCTTCGATAAAGTTGCGGTGACGGCTCGGGGAGGCGCTGCGTGAATACAGCTCGGCTGCGGTTCCGGCCACCGCCCGTATTGCTGTTCTCGCCGGCTCCATGGACGGCGACGTGGTACCTGTTCTGTTCGCTGCTGCTGGGAGCCGTTGGATTCGCCGTTGCGCTGACAGTGGTGCTCGCCGGCGCCGTCCTCGGCTGGCTGTGGCTCGGCCTGCCGCTGCTCGCGGCCGGGCTGGTCGTCACGCGCGCTCTGGCGAGCGTCGAGCGGCACCGGATCCGGCCGCCGATACCGGCGCCGTACCGCCCGGTGGGCAAGCGCGGGCTTCGGGCGCGACTCGGCGAGCGGGTGCGCGACCCGGCCACGCGACGGGACGTGGTTCTGCTCGTCGTCCTGTGGGCGCCGCTGTTCGTGTTCGACACGGTTGCGCTGACGTTGTGGCTGGTCAGCGTCGCGCTGGTCAGCCTGCCGATCTGGTATCGGTACGTGCCGACCACGTTCGACAACGGCACCACGGCGCACGGTGTGGCGTTCGGCTCGTTCCCGAACGGCCCCCACGGCGCGGGTGCGCGCGGCGTGTTCGTCGGCGACCTATCTACCGCACTGCTCGCGGCAGCAGTCGGCTTGGTGCTGCTGGTCGCCGCCGCGAACTACGTCGTCGTGGCCGCCGCACGCACGCACGTGGCGATCACCCGCGCCCTGCTACGCCCTACGACCGACTCGCACGCCGCGGCCCGGCAGACGTTGAGCGCCGACGCGGGGGTAGGCGTCGCGCGTTGATCGGTCAGCCGTAGCGGTACTCGCGCAGCAGGCCGCGGCTAATGATCGTCTTCTGGATCTCGGACGTTCCCTCGCCGATGAGCAGGAAGGGCGCCTCGCGCATGAGCCGTTCGATCTCGTATTCCGTGGAGTAGCCGTAGCCGCCGTGGATACGGAACGCCTCCTGCGTTACCTCGGCGCAGTATTCGGAGGCGAGCAGCTTCGCCATCCCCGCCTCGACGTCGTTGCGCTCACCGGCATCCTTCAGCCTGGCTGCATTCACCATCATCAGGTGTGCCGCCTCCACCTTGGTCGCCATCTCGGCGAGCTTGAACGCGACCGCCTGGTGGTCTGCGATCGGCTTGCCGAACGCCCTGCGTTGCTGGGCATACGCGACGGCGAGCTCAAACGCCCTTAACGCAACGCCGCATCCTCGGGCGGCCACATTCACCCGGCCCACCTCGATGCCGTCCATCATCTGGTAGAAGCCGCGGCCCCGCACCCCGCCGAGAATCGACGACGCCGGCACGCGCACGCCGTCCAGCACCATCTCGGTCGTCTCGACGCCCTTGTAGCCCATCTTGTCGATCTTGCCGGGTATGGTGAGCCCGGCGCGGGTCTCGCCGAAGCCGGGCTCCTTCTCGATCAGGAACGTCGTCATGTTCCGGTACACAGACTCGGCGCCCAGGTCGTCACGCACCAGGGTGGCAACGACGCCTGCGCGGGCACCGTTGGTGAGCCACATCTTCTGCCCGGTAAGCACGAAGTCGTCGTCGCCTTCGACCGCGCGCGTCTTGATAGCCGCGACGTCCGAGCCGCATTCCGGCTCGCTCATCGAGAACGCTCCCCGCAGCTCGCCGGTGGCCATGACCGGCAGCAACCGCTGCTTCTGCTCCTCCGTGCCGTGCTGGGCGATCAGGTAGGCCACGATGAAATGTGTGTTGATCACCCCGGAGATCGACATCCAGCCCCGCGCGAGCTGCTCGACGACCAGCGCGTAGGTCAGCAGCGACTCGCCGAGCCCGCCGTACTCCTCGCTGATCGTCAGGCCGAACAGGCCTATTTCCTTCATGCCCTCGACGATCGCGTCGGGGAACTCGTCCTTGTGCTCGAGCTCCGTCGCATGCGGCAGGATCTCCCGGTCCACGAAGGTCTTGACCGTTGTCAGGATCTCCGTCTGGATCTCGGTCAGGCCGGAGGTCTGGGCAAGGCGGGGCATGTCGGACGCTCCTCGGAGAACGGGATGTTACCGAGAAGTATCGGCCCGGCGTACCGGGGCGCCAACGGTGAGATGACTCTCAGTGGTGGTTGCCCTCGAGCTTGGCGAAGTCGACCGTCTGGCTGTCCGGCGGCGGAGTGACGGAATACGCCTTGCCGTACTCGGAGAACGTCAGCGCGCCACCGGTGCTCGACGGGTCGACGAGCTTGACGATCACCGGCGGACCGTCCGCGGCGACATAAAGCTCCGAGTGGTCGGATTCGGAGCGGTACTTGATCGCGGGAGTGCCGTTGACCGTGGCCGGGCCCACCTTGTGAAGGTCGGCGTCAGAGGGGCTGCCACTGGCGGACATCATCTGGCTGACGAAGGAATCCTTGTCGAAGGACTTGGTCAGATCGGAGAACCGGGCGTCGTTGGCGGGCACCTTCACCCACTTTCCGTGGAAAAGCGTTACCGCGGCCGCACCGCCCTCCTGCTGCCACAGCGAGTCGGGCGCCTTGAAGTACACCGACTGGCCGCCCGGGTTGATCAGCTCGATCTTCAGGCCCTCCTGGACGATCGAGCCGGCCGCCTGGTGCTGACCGAAGTGAATGTCGAACTGGATCGGTTTGCCGCTGTCGTCTGCGCCGCTACCGATCATGTGGAACGACGTGGCGGCCTGCATCGCCTGTTGCACGCTCGCCTTAAGGCCGGCTACCGAAGTGCTCGATCCGGTGGCCGGTGCGCTGGACCCGCGCGACGGGGTGCCCTTGGTGCTGGAGCTGCAAGCCGCGATCACCGTCACGCAAGCGATGGCCGCGGCGATGCCGAGATGCTTGCGCATTCCGTCGCGTCGGTGCGCTGGTTGACGGATCATGCTGGCGAACTCTAACCGATGTCCGGGCCGACGGTCCTACTCAGGAACCGGCGGGCACTCGGACGGCCCTGGCCGCCGTCGACCGGGACGTTCACGCCGGTGATCCAGGAAGCGCGGTCCGAGAGCAGGAAAGTGACGACGTCGGCCACCTCGTCGGCAGTACCGAGCCGTCCCCACGGGAACTCTCCGGAGAGCCACGCCGCGAACTCGTCCGGATGCTCGATCCGAAATTGATCGTGCCCGCCACCCGGGATCAGGATCGAGCCGGGGCTCACCGCGTTGACCCGGATCGACAACGACGCCAGCTCGTGCGCGAGCTGCGTCGCCAGCGCGATCTCGGCGGCCTTCGCGGTCGCGTAGCTCGTCCGGGGCGTGGGCCGCATGCCGCTGATCGACGAGATGATCACCGCCGAGCCGCCGCCGGGCATGTACCGCGCGGCGGCGCTGATCAGTGTGGCCGCGTGCACCACATTGAGCTTCAGCGTGTCAGCGATGCTGGCCGCCACCTCGTCCGCGGCGGCGCCGAGGACCGCGCCGCCCACGGTCCCACCCGCGTTGGCGACCACGTGGTCGAGCCCCTGCAACTCGCCGGCCAGCGCGTCGACGGCGCCGACCAGCTCGGCGATGTTGGTCACGTCGGCGGTTTGCGTAGCGACGTGGGTGCCGTGGTGGGCGAGGTCCTCGCGCGCGGCGGCGAGCCGGGTGGCATCGCGGGCCACCAGGCCGACATGTGTGCCCTCCTCGGCGAGCCGGTGCGCGATGGCCAAGCCGATGCCAGCGCTGCCGCCCGTGATGATCGCGCGGGTGCCCGCCAGATGCAGGTCCATCACGACTCGGGCGGTGTGAAGGCGGAAGTACGGGTGAGGCCGGCCGCGCGGCCCTTGGCGGCGATCACCAGGGCCATCTTGCGGGACGCCTCGTCGATCATCTCGTCCCCCAGCATTGCCGAGCCCTTCATGCCGCCCGCCGCGGACGTCGCCCACTCATACGCGTCCAGGATGAGCTCGGCGTGGTCGTAGTCCTCCTGGGCCGGCGCGTACACCTCGTTGGCGGCCTCGATCTGGCCCGGGTGCAGTACCCACTTGCCGTCGAAGCCGAGTGCAGCGGAACGCTCCGCGACGCGGCGGAAGCCCGCGACGTCGCGGATCTGCAGGTAGGGCCCGTCGATCGCCTGCTTGTCGTTCGCCCGCGCTGCGATGAGGATCGACATGAGGATGTGGTGGTAGGCGTCGCCGACGTCGTAGCCCGGCGGCTGTTCGCCCACGACGAGCGACTTCATGTTGATCGACGCCATGAAGTCCGCCGGCCCGAAGATGATCGTCTCGACGCGCGGTGACGCTTGTGCGATCTCGTTCACCGCGAGCAACCCGGCGGCGTTCTCAATTTGCGCCTCTATGCCGATGCGCCCGACCTCGAAGCCCATTGTCTTCTCGATCTGGCTGAGCGTCACGGAAAGCCACTGCACCTGGGCGGCGCTTTGCACCTTGGGCAGCATGATGCAGTCGAGGTTGGGCCCAGCGCCTTCGACTACCTCGATCACGTCCCGGTACGTCCAGTGCGTTGTGAGGTCGTTGACGCGCACCACACGGGTCTTGCCCTCCCAGCCCTCCTCGTTCAACGCGGCAACGACGTTCTTGCGCGCCTCCGGCTTGGCGAGCGGAGCAACGGCATCTTCGAGATCGAGGAACACCTGGTCCGCCGGCAGCCCCTTTGCCTTCTCGAGGAAGCGCGGATTGCTGCCGGGAACAGCAAGGCATGACCGCCGGGGCCGCAGCGTCTGGCTCATGGGCCCGAGCATGCCACCGCGCGGGCGTCCGGTCTGTGACGGTCGGCTCAGTCGATATCGGTCGGCGCGCTCCGGGCGCGCACCACTACCGCCAGTCCGGCCAGCAGCAGTGCGATGCCGGGTAGTGCGGACGCGGGTGGGCGCTGGTGCAGCCACAGGTACGCCACGAGTGCGGCGCCTGGGACCTCGAACAGCAGCGCCAAGCTGACGACGGTGGGGCTGGTCGAATGCAGCACGACGTTGATGAGCGTGTGCCCGAGCAGCTGTGCGCAGACAGTAACGAGCACGATCTTGAGCCACGCGTTGCCGGAGAACCCCGTGACGTGCACGCCACCTATCCCGCATGCGATCAGCAGCAGGACTGCACAGGTCGAGTAGCATGCCGTCGTGTACGTCGCGGTGGACATCCGCACCCGCGCCGCCGCGCCGATCGTGACGTATACCGCGGCAGCCGCACCTGCGGTGAGCGCGAGCAGGTCGCCGGCGAGCGCGCGAGCGGAAACGGCGATGTCGGCACCGGCGACGAGCCCGGCGCCGAGCGTGGCCACGCCGATGCCGACCCAGGCGCTGCGGGGCAGCGTGCGCCCGGCCACCATCGCCAGCAGCGCGGCGAAGATCGGCTGGGTGCTTACCAGCGCGGTCGCCGAGGCGACCGAGGTCATCGTCAGGCTGGGCACCCACGTGCCGAAGTGGACGGCAAGCGCGACCCCGGCGAGCAGGGCGGTACCCCATGCCCGCGCGCCGACGCGCAGCTCCCGGACCGCGAGAGCGGTGATGCCGGCGCCGAACACGTTGCGCCACAGGGCGATCGCAAGCGCTGGCGCCGCGGTGGCGGCCATGAGCGGCCCGGAAAACGACACTCCGGCGATCGCCACGGCGAGCAACGCCCCGTCACGCGGTGGTGGCGGGGCGAGGTCACTCGCCGCCACACCTGCCACATCGGCCATCCTGGCACGCACGGTCACCGGAAAACGGCGCGGCGACGACTAGCCTTCACACACGTGAGCGCAGTGTCGAGGGTGTTCATCGCCCACCTCGCGGGCATCGGCGTCTTCGATCCGAACGGTGATCAGATCGGCCGGGTACGCGAGGCCGTCGCCACCCTCCGGGTCGGGCGGCAGCCGCCGCGCGTGCTCGGGCTCGTCGTCGAACTGTTGCACCGGCATCGCATCTTCGTCCCCATGGGACGGGTCACGCGCATCGAGAGCGACGCCGTCGCGCTCAGCACCGGCACGGTGAACATGAGGCGCTTCGAGCGGCGGGCCAGCGAGCTGCTGGTGCTGAGCGAGCTGCTGGACAGGACGGTGACGATCAGCGAGGACGGTCGGCGGGTGAGCATCGTGGACGCGGCGATGGAGCAGAACCGCATCAACGACTGGGAGATCACCAAGCTCGCGGTGCGCGGAGTCGGCAGCCGGATCACCCGGCGTCGCAGCGAGCTGTTCCAGGTCGACTGGAGCGAGGTCGACGGGCTGTCCCTCTCCGAGACGAGTCAGGGCACCGGCGCGCTGCTGTCTGTGCTCGCGGGCATGCGCCCGGCCGACGTGGCGGCGGCGCTGCGCGACATGCCGCAGAAGCGCCGCGTGGACGTTGCCCTGGCACTGGACGACGACCGACTGGCCGACATCCTCGAGGAGCTGCCCGAGGACGACCAGGTGCGGCTGCTGTCGGCGCTGGGCGACGAGCGTGCGGCTGACGTTCTGGAGGCGATGGACGATGACGACGCCGCCGACCTGCTGGGCGAGCTGCCCTCCGACGAGCAGGAGCGCCTGCTCAAGCTCATGGAACCCGAAGAGGCTGCGCCGGTGCGCCGCCTGATGACCTACGAGGAGTTCACCGCCGGCGGGCTGATGACCACCGAGCCGGTGATCCTGCTCCCGGACGCCACCGTGGCCGAAGCGCTGGCGCTGGTGCGCAATCCAGACCTCCCCACAGCGCTGGCCGCGCAGGTCTTCGTGGTGCGTCCGCCGCAGGCGACGCCGACCGGCCGGTTCCTCGGCACGGCAAGCGTGCAGCGGCTGCTGCGTGAGGCGCCGTACGCGCTGGTCAGCGGGTTGGCGGACAAGGATCCGGCGGCGCTGCGTCCGGATACGCCGATCGCCGAGGTCACCCGGCACCTGGCCACGTATGACCTCGTGGCCGCCCCGGTGGTGGACGAAAACGACCGCCTGCTCGGGGCGGTGTCCGTCGACGACGTACTCGACCACCTGCTGCCCGAGGATTGGCGCGACGTGATCGCCGGGACCAACGGCCATGGCTGAGCGTCGCGACCGCATCGACCAGCCGCGGGAGCCCCGGGCGCTGCGCCCACCTCGTATCGACCCAGAGGCGTTCGGCCAATGGACCGAGAAGGTGGCCCGCTTCCTCGGCACCGGTCGCTACCTGATCTTCCAGACCGTCCTGATCATCTTGTGGATCGGCTGGAACACGCTCACGCCCAAGCAGTGGCACTTCGACCCGTACGCGTTCCTGTTCCTGACCCTGATCCTGTCTCTTCAGGCGGCCTATTCGGCACCACTGATCCTGCTCGCGCAGAATCGGCAAGACGACCGGGATCGGATCAACCTCGAGGAGGACCGCCGCCAAGCCCGCGGGGCCATGGCTGACCTCGAGTACCTCGCCCGGGAGTTGGCCGCGGTAAGGCTCGCCCTCGGCGATGTCGTCACCCGCGATTTCCTGCGTGCCGAGCTGTCTCGAATGGACGGTGCCCGCGAACAGTCACCCTCCTAGATTTGCCTTGCCGCGGCGGCCACCACTGCGGCGATCACGACAACCGCGAGGAACGGGGCGCGGCGCCACACCGCCACCGCTGCGGCGCCGAAACCGGCCAGCCGCGCGGCGTCCCACTGCAGGTGCCGGCCGGATGCCACCGCCTCGACGACCACCAGCGCAGCGAGCAGCGCCACCGGCAGCAGCTCCACGAGGCGGCGCACCTGCGGCGCGTCGAGCAGCCGCGCCGGCACCAGGTAGCCCGCGACCTTCAGCGCGTAGCAGCCGCCGGCGGTGGCCAGCACGAGCACCCAGAGGTTCACCGCAGCCGCCCGGCGAGCAGGACCGCTGCAGCGGCGGCCAGTACCGGAACACCCGGCGGCGTCAACGGAATCAGCACCAGCGCGATCAGCGCCGCACCGGCGGCGATGCGCAGACTTTCCCGGCTGCGCGCAGCGGTGTCTGCACCATTCGCGTCGCGCGAGCGCTCGTCGCCGTTGCGCAGCCGAGGAGCTAGCAGGGCCAGGAACGCCGCCGGCACAACCGCGTCCAGCCCGAACTTCGCCGGATCACCCAGCGCCTGCGCCCCTACCGCCCCGGCAAGCGTCGTGGCATTCCAGCACACGTAAATCGCAACGAACGTCCACCAGAACGCCACCCGAGCGAGGGCCGGATCGCGGCGGGCCACCGCCATGGCGGTCGACTCGTCGATCGTCCCCTGCGCCGCGACGAACCGCCGCAGGCCACGTTGCCGCAGCAACGGGGCCAGCCGCATCGCGTACAGCGTGTTGCGTGCGCCGAGCAACAGGCCGCCGCCCAGCGCCGTGGCGAGCGTGCCGCCGCCGCTCACCACGCCGACGACGGCGAACTGTGTCCCACCCGTGAACGCCAAAAGCGACAGCACGCTGGTCTGCAGCACGGACAGCCCGGCGGCCACCGACGCGGCCCCGAACGCCACGCCGTACGCACCGACCGCGAGACCGACGCCCACCGAGTCGCGCACCACGGCGCGCGGGCTCTCCTCCAGCACAGGTTCTGACGTTAAGCGGCAGGCTCTCGGGATTCTTGAACGTTCCTGCGCTCGCGGGCGAAGCGCCCAGGCGGGACGCCGATGTGCCGGCGGAAGTGCCGCGTTAGGTGGGCCTGGTCGGCAAAGCCCACCGCGAACGCGGTACTCGCCACGTCCGCGCCGGAGCCGAGCAGGACGCGCGCCTGGTCGACGCGGCACTGTGTCAGATAGGCGTGCGGCGGCAGCCCGACGTGCCGGTGGAATGCGCGAGTGAGCGCGAACGGGCTGCATCCGGCGAGTTCGGCCAGCTCGTCGATGCTCGGCGGGTCAACCAGCCGCTCGCGCAGTAGCGCCGCGCATTCGCGGACCGGGCGGGCGCCGAGGTCAGGTGGCGCCACTGCCGGCGCCGGACGGCCGTAACGGTGTACCAGGAGCTCGATCAGCTCCCGGGTGAGCGCCGAGGCGGCCAGCCGGTCGCGTCCCGCCGAGGCCCGGTGCGCCCGCCGCAGCGTGGCCGCCACCTCGGCATCGTCGACGACCGGGTCCGCGAAGCTCGGCCGCACCCCGCCGGCCACCTCGCGCACGAGTTCGACATCGGCGTAGAGGACCTCGTACCTCCAGCCGCCGTCGATTCCGGGCTGGCCGGTGTGCACGGTCTCGGCGTCGACCAGTGCCAGCGTTCCCGGCACGACGTGATGCAGCATGCCGCGGTACTCGAATTCCTCGACGCCGGCGGTCACCGTCGCGAACGTGTACTGCGGGTGGCGGTGGCGCCCGAACCGGTGAGTGACGTAGCGGGCAAGCAGCAGATCGGTCCCGGCGAAGACCGGATGCGGCCAGTGCCGGGCCTGCTCGCTCGCTTCGCTTCTGGTCAAGGGCAGCTTTCGGCTGCGGGCTCGACGCTGACCGGCTCCGGCGCGACCCGACCCAGCAGCATGTGCAGGTCGTGCAGCTCACGGTCCGAGAACTTCGACAACCAGTACGACTGCACGCCTGCGAGGTGCGTCGGGGACGCGGCGCGCAGCTTCTCGTAGCCGAGCGGGGTCAGCACCGTGTACAGGCCACGCGCGTCGCCCGGATACGGCTCGCGGGTGACCAGGCCGTCGGTCTCCATCCGGTCGATCAGCCGCGTCAGCCCGGACCGGGACAACAGCACCTTGTCGGCGAGATCGGCCATACGCAGCCGCCGCTCCGGCGCTTCGGCAAGCTGCACCAGGACGTCGTACCAGCCCAACGGCATTCCGGTCTCGTTCACAAGATCGCGTTCCAGCTTCCGCACCACGGACGCGTGTGCCCGCAGGAACGCCCGCCACGCGGCTATGCGCCAGTCTGAGGCACGAACCGGCTGGTCGACTCGCGTCAACACTCGACCCTCCTCCCCGCCGACAGGCGGGTCCCGAGCGCGGCCCGCGGCGCGCGCTCCCGTTTCCCTCCGCAAGCGTCGCTCATGACCGATGATCCTAGTGTCGCGTTACAGGCGAATTGCTTCGGTGCGGGCTCGCGGCGGCCTCGCACGTACGATCGGAAGCGTGTCCGTGCCCACTCGTGACGACGTGATCTCCGCCTTGGCCACCGTTCTCGACCCGGAGATCCGCAAGCCGATCACCGAGCTGAACATGGTCTCCTCAGTGGACATCGCGCCGGACGGGCGCGCCCGCGTCGCGGTGCTGCTCACCGTGCCGGGGTGCCCGATGAAGGATCGGCTGACCCGCGACGTCTCTGCGGCGGTCTCTCGCATCTCCGGCATCACCGCAGTCGACGTCGAGCTCGGCGTGATGAGCGACGCTCAGCGTGCCGAACTGCGTCAGCAGTTGCGCGGCGATGCTCCGGTGAACGAGATCCCGTTCGCGCAGCCCGGCTCGCGCACCCGGGTCTACGCGGTGGCGTCCGGAAAGGGTGGGGTAGGCAAGTCGTCCGTCACTGTCAACGTCGCGGTCGCGCTGGCGGCTCGCGGCCTGGCGGTCGGCGTGCTGGACGCCGACATCTACGGCTTCTCGGTGCCCCGCATGCTCGGGGTCACCGGCAAGCCGACCCAGGTCGAGCAGATGATCATGCCGCCGGTGGCGCACGACGTGCGCGTCATCTCGATCGGGATGTTTACCCCGGGGAACACCGCGGTCGTGTGGCGCGGCCCGATGCTGCATCGTGCGCTTCAGCAGTTCCTGGCGGACGTGTTCTGGGGCGATCTCGACGTGCTGCTCATGGACCTACCCCCCGGCACGGGCGATATCGCGATCTCGGTCGCCCAGCTCGTCCCCTCCGCCGAGCTGCTCGTCGTGACCACGCCGCAGCTCGCCGCGCGCGAGGTCGCGGAGCGGGCCGGTTCCATCGCGCTGCAGACCCATCAGCAGATCGTCGGCGTGGTCGAGAACATGAGCTGGCTGGACCTGCCCGACGGCACCCGGATGGACCTGTTCGGGGCAGGCGGCGGGCAGTCCGTCGCCGACTCGCTTGCCGGGGCGACCGGAACCCGGGTGCCGTTGCTCGGGCAGGTGCCGATCGATCAGCACGTGCGCGAGGGCGGCGACGCGGGCGCCCCGGTCGTGCTCAGTCATCCGGACTCGCCGGCCGCACAGGCGTACGGGCGCGTCGCCGACACGCTTGCAGCCCGGCAGCGCAGCCTCGTCGGCCGATCCCTCGGCCTCACAGCCCGCTGACTTATCCCGCCGTGGGCGAACGCTGAGCGGCTGGCGACCAAAGGAAACTCAACCACCGGGCGATGAGCGCTCGCGCGACAAGCGTGCGCCCCGCGCGTCGCGAAGCGACGCTTGCGTGGCAGCCGCCGTGGCGCACTTGGTCAGGTTGCGTCTTCGTCGTAGGGGGCCTTCTCCCCGCGGCCTAGCGGCTGCTGTGCAGCCGGACGGGGCGGCGGCGGTGGCTCCGGTGGGGAAGGGGGCTGGGTCGCGGCGACGCCGGCGTCCTCGTCGTCCCCGAGCAGGACCCGGGTAATCGCGGTCCGCGGGTTCAGGGCGCGCAGGTCACGCAGCGCCTGGAGATCGACATCGGAGAACTCCGGGCCGAGTTCGTTCTTCAG
>DATFRC010000254.1:0-6327 GCA_035263725.1 Jatrophihabitantaceae bacterium
TCGCTGGTGTGGTGGTGGCCGGTGTGGTGGTCGCTGGTGTGGTGGTGGCCGGCGTCGTTGTTTCGGTCATCCCAGGACAGCCGTGACTGATCACGAGCTGCGCGTTGCCGACCTGGCCATTCCAGGTGACGTTGACCACGCCGATCAACGTACTTGGATCTTCGAACACGGTGATGAACTGGATCACGTTGCCCGTTTGGCGCTCTGATACGACCGTAATGCCGTGCAGCGTCACGTCGGTCGGGCTGAAGTTGCCACCGAACGTGAAGTTGAACTGCAGGAATGGCGTGTTGTCGGCATCGCATTGCTGTTGGAGCGGAATGCCCTGCCCCGAGTAGAAAAGAGGCGACACGGCCTGCGGAGGGCTACCGCTGGCAGCGCCGCCCGCCTGTAGCAGCACGACCGCGAGGCCCGCCAGGGCTGCCACAAGGAACCACAAGCTGCGCAGCCGCCACCTGGCGTGACGCCGGGCTGTGGGTGGATGATCTTGCGCGGTGCTTGACACTGCCGGACTCCAATCAGACATAGCCGTCGAATTGGCCCCTACGGCATAGGCGATATCGCCTATGCCGTACCCCGCGCCGCTTAGCATGTCCCCAGTTCGTGCCCGGAGCAAACATGAACCAGATATGCAACCGTGTTGCAACAGATCGGCTATCCGCGGCGACCACTGTCGATACGGTACGGGCGTGGCCAGTTACGAGGACGCCGGCGTCGATATAGAAGCCGGCGAACGCGCTGTCGCGTTGATGAAGGCCTCCGTACGGCGGGCCGACCGTCCCGAGGTGCTCGGCGGGCTGGGCGGCTTCGCGGGCCTGTTCCGGCTCGACCTGTCCCGTTACCCGCAGCCGGTGCTGGCCGGCTCCACCGACGGGGTCGGGACGAAGCTCGCGATTGCCCGCGCCGTCGACCGCCACGACACGGTCGGCATCGACCTGGTGGCCATGGTCGTTGACGATCTTGTCGTAGTGGGCGCGGAACCCCTGTTCCTGACCGATTACATCGCCACCGGGCGTGTGGTGCCCAAGCGGATCGCCACGATCGTGGCCGGCATCGCCGAGGGCTGCGTGCAGGCCGGATGTGCGCTGCTCGGCGGCGAGACGGCCGAGCATCCGGGGCTTATGGAGCCCGACGAGTACGACCTGTCCGCAGCGGCGGTCGGGGTGGTGAACGCCGATGCCGTGCTCGGTCCGGAGCGCGTGCGGGCCGGCGACGCTCTAGTGGCGATGGCCTCGTCCGGGCTGCACTCCAACGGCTACTCACTGGTACGCCGGGTCTTCGCCGGTACGCCGCTCGACACGCCGTTCGGGAACGCCACCCTCGGCGACGAGTTGCTCGTCCCTACCCGCATCTACGCCCGGGACTGCCTCGCCCTCGCCGCCGAGTGTGAGGTGCATGCGTTCGCGCATGTCACCGGGGGCGGCCTTGCGGGGAACCTCGCCCGGGTGCTGCCCGGGACGGCCGACGCCGTCGTCGACCGCGCGACGTGGACGCCGCAACCCATCTTCGAACGCATCGCCCGCGCCGGCGCCGTCGCACAGGCCGACATGGAGCGGACGTTCAACCTCGGCGTAGGCATGGTCGCGGTCGTCGCCGATGCCGATGCGGCGCTGGATGTGCTGCGCGCTCGCGGCGTCTCCGCGTGGCGGCTCGGCGAGGTACGCCCGGGTGTGGGGTCCGCGACCGTCGTCGGGGCGCATCCGTGAGACGCGGCGTCATGGCCTGTTCGCTCAGCGTTCAGATTATGTTCGACAAGATCTCATAGAAGGCCTTCGCACGACTACGCTCCGTGGTCACTGACTGGTCGCGCCGAGGCTGAGGGAATTGGCCGCGTTTCAGACGCCGACGACTAAACGCCTAATCGTGAAGGGCGCGCGTCATAGATCGCTCACCGACGAGGCGGCGTAGCTGCCCGATCGCCTGGGACTAACGTGGAACCGCCAGGCGTCAACGCCCGGCGCGCAGACTAGCGACTGGCGCGCGCCCAGCCGTCGTCCTGGTCCTCGTCCTCGTCTTTGCGCTCGAAGGAGCGGTCAGCACCCGTCGACAGCTCCCGCTGCAGCGCGTCGAAGTCAGTGTTGTGCGTGCTGTACTTGAGCTCTCGGGCCACTTTTTGCTGCTTAGCCTTAGCACGGCCGCGCCCCATGGCTCGACCCCCTCGCTCACACGGTCGTCCGGGCTGCGGCTGCGGCAGTCGCCGGGAAAGTTGTCATCTCGTACAGCCAGCGTACCTCGCCCGCACAGCGGCGCGCACACCAGTTGCCGCCAGCCCGGCGAGTCACTTGGATCCGACGTAAGACCCGTGGTCACCCGAACGACCCCTCGCTGAACCGTTGGCACACAGTGGACATCTAAGAAAGTTTCCGTAGGAACTTTCTGCTCCGATGTGCATACTGGACTCGTGACGCCGAACAGGACCGGTGTTACATAGTGCCCAGAAGGGGGGCCATGCGATGACGACTCCACGTCACCGTCCGGAATCAGAGCCGCTGCTCACTCCGTCCGAGGTCGCGACGCTTTTCCGCGTCGACCCGAAGACCGTCACGAGGTGGGCAAAGGCCGGCAAGTTGACCTCGATCCGTACGCTGGGCGGCCACCGCCGCTACCGCGAATCCGAGGTCCGCTCGCTGCTCGAGGGCAACACGAACAGCACCGTGGACGCCTGAGAACCCAACTCCGCAAACGTCAGCGCCGCATTGGATCCGCTCCGGTGCGGCGCTGACGTATGTCCGGCCGAGGCATGTACTAAGATGCTTGTAGCACGCAACTAATTGTGTCCTGCAATCAACCAGGAGGCTTCGGCAATGACGCTGCAGCGCGAGCGGCCTCCGGCCCCGGCGTCCCAGCCGCAGCCGGCCCAGGCGCCGTCCGCCGACGACATCGATGAGCTCGCCACCACCTTCAGCGGCCTCATGCGGGCCTTCAAGCGCGCCCACCAGAACTTTCTGCTCAAGGCCGAACGCGAGGTCGAGTGGACCTCTCAGGTGCTGCTGTCGTGCGTCGTCAATGAGGGGCCGCTGCGGGCCAGCGCGATCGCCGGCCTGGTCGATTCCGATCCGTCGACGGTGAGCCGCCAGATCGCGCAGCTGGTCCGAGACGGCTACGTCGAGCGGCGCGCAGATCAGGCGGACGGGCGGGCGAGCCTGCTCGCCGCCACCGAGAAAGGGACGGCCGCCCACGGCGAACACCGTCGGATGCGCAACGAGCGCTACCAGCGCATGCTCGCTCAGTGGAGTGAGCGCGACGTGCGGAAGTTCGCAACCCTCTTGCAGCGGTTCACCGCGGATTTCGAGGCGCACCGCAAGAGCTGGTTCGATGATCTAGATACCGCGGGGGAGAGCTGATGTCCTCAGCTACCGCGATAGCAACCGAGCGCACCGGGGCGCTGACTCACCGGCAGGTGCTGACGATCCTGACCGGGTTGCTTCTCGGAATGTTCCTCGGCGCGCTCGACCAGACGATCGTCGCGACGGCGATACGTCGCATCGGCGACGACCTGAACGGTCTGTCGGCGCAGGCGTGGGTGACGACCGCATTCCTGATCACCACGACCATCGCAACGCCCCTGTACGGCAAGCTTTCGGACATCTACGGGCGCAAGCCGCTGTTCCTGATCGCGATCAGCATCTTCATCATCGGCTCGGCATTGTGCGGATTGTCGACGTCGATGTACATGCTGGCTGGGTTTCGCGCTTTCCAGGGTCTCGGCGCCGGCGGCCTGTTCTCGCTGGCGCTGGCGATCATGGCCGACATCGTCTCGCCACAGGAACGCCCGCGCTACATGGGCTACTTCATGGCAACGTTCGCTACGTCGAGCGTGCTGGGGCCGCTGATCGGGGGCTTTCTCTCCGGTCAGAACTCGATCCTGGGCGTCACCGGCTGGCGGTGGATCTTCTATGTGAACGTTCCGATCGGGCTGTTGGCACTCGTCGTGGTCATGCGCGTGCTGCACCTCCCGCACCAGCGCCGTAACCACCGCATCGATTGGATGGGAGCGGCCGCCTTGGTCGCCGGCCTGGTGCCGTTGCTGGTCGTCGCCGAGCAAGGGCGGGAATGGGGCTGGGCGTCCTCTGGTGCGTTTGCGTGCTATCTGATCGGGTTGGGGGGACTCGCCGCGTTCGTATGGGTCGAGGGCCGGATGGGTGGCGAGGCGCTCATACCGCTGCGGCTTTTCCGGGCCGGGCCCTTCTCGGTCGGCGCGGCGCAGTCGTTCGTGATCGGCATTGGCATGTTCGGCGGCATCGCCTGCATCCCGCTGTATCTCCAGATCGTGAAGGGCGCCTCGCCGACGAAAGCCGGGCTGCTAACCCTGCCGCTGGTGGCCGGCCTCATGGTTGCCTCGATGGGCGCGGGCCAGTTCACGTCACGCACCGGGCGCTACAAGCTCTTCCCGATCACCGGCAGCGCGCTGCTCGTGGCGTCGCTGGTTCTGCTGCACACCGTGGGCGCCGACACCCCGCTGTGGCGCACCGACATCTACATGGCGTTGTTCGGTCTCGGCATCGGGCTGAACATGCAGACCATCCAGTTGGCGATGCAGAACGCGGTTCCGCCACGAGACATGGGCGTAGCTACGTCGTCCGGAATCTTCTTCCGCCAGGTCGGCGGCACGCTCGGCACAGCAGTCTTCTTATCGATCCTATTCTCCGCGGCGCCGCATCGGATCGCCTCGCAGTACGCCGCGGCAGAGCAGACGCCGCAATTCCAGGCGGCGGCGCAGGCGCATCCGGACCAGGTCGAGCTGCTCTCCGGCGGGCACGGCAGTCTGAACGACACGTCCTTCCTGTCGCGGATCGACGGAGTGCTGGCGCACCCGTTCCGTGCCGGCTTCTCACAGGCAATGGACCTGGTGTTCGTCACCGGAGCGTTCGTGCTGTTGGCCGCCGTCGTGCTGTCGTTGTGCATCAAAGAGGTGCCGTTGCGCCGGGTGTCCGGCATGGAGGCAGCACGCATGGAGGCCGAGGCGGCACACGCGGGCGATGCGGAAGGCGCGACTCACTAGCCTCCGCGTCTTCGCTAGGAACGCCCGATAAGGCTCCATCGGCCATGAACGTCGAGCACAGCCCAGCGAGCCGGGTGCCGTGGTATCGGGTCGGGTCCGGCAGCGGTCGGACCCGCCGATGACCGCCGACACCGAGGTCGATCGCTTCGCGAGCGGAGACGCCGCCGAGCGCGTCGCGTCACGCACCTGGTGGCTGCGGCCGGACGCGTTCGGTCCGCCGTTGCTGGCCCTGGTGCTCGGGTGGGGGCTCGACGCGTGGCGGCACTCGTGGTCTCACGTCTTCTCGCCGTCGACATTCAACCGGTGGGACTCCGGCTGGTACCTGATCATCGCCAATGTCGGCCTCTGCTCGGTGCCCCGCGGCTAATCGATATCAGTGCGGTAATGCGGTCGATGTCGGCGGCGGACTAATGCGGAACGTGCCACGTGCGGCGGTCTGCTCAGACGATGTGCCAACCATGATTCGGTAATTGCCGGATGCGGTAGCCCAGTCGCCTGCCTCCGTACTCCAGTAGGCGAGATCGGCACGTGTCAGCGTAAAACGAACCCGCTGCGTCTGGCCCGCCGCCAGCGTCACCTTCTGGAAGCCCTTGAGCTGCTCAGGCGGCTCGTCTGCGATCGCCGGCATGCCTATATAGATCTGGACGACCTCGGCCCCGGCGCGATGCCCGGTATTAGTGACATCGACGCTGAGCTTCTCCGTACCGTTGCGCGTCAACTGTTTGGTCGCCACCAGGCCATGGACCGCGAACGTCGTGTAGGACAGGCCGTAGCCAAACGGGAAGAGCGGATCGATCTGCTGTGAGTCATACCATCGATATCCGACGTCAATTCCTTCGCTGTAGTCTGCGTTGCCGTCAATTCCTGGCCATTCTTGACTGTCGTGAGCCGGTGTGTCGGCGGTCGATCTCGGGAACGTTATCGGCAGCTTTCCCGACGGATTGACGTCGCCGAATAGCACAGCCGCGAGGGCTCTGCCGTCCTCCTGACCGGGATACCACGCCTCGATCACCCCTTTGACCTTGTCGAGCCACGGCATGGTCACGGCGCTTCCGGTATTCAGCACGACAACCACATTCGGATTCGCGCTGGCCACTCTGCTGATCAAAGTGTCCTGCGCACCCGGTAGCGAGAGATTCGGGCGGTCGTAGCTCTCGCTTTCCTCGTCGCTGGCGAAGACGATCGCGACGTCAGCGCTGCGCGCGGCGTTCTCGGCGGCAGCGTACGGGTCTGGCGGCGGCAGCCAGTCGAGGCTGAAGTTGGCGGTGGGGATGGTGTCGTGGTACTGGACCTCGACCGGGTAGCGCTGTCCCGCAACGAGCCGC
>DATFRC010000255.1:0-2879 GCA_035263725.1 Jatrophihabitantaceae bacterium
GTACGCGGCTTCCGGCTCAGTTGCACCGGCTTTCGCCAACGCCAACCTGGGACAGGCGTTCCCGCAGCGCGGCAACCGCGCTACCTGGTGAACCCCCAAGTTAGGAAGCCGATCTTGCGGAGCGCGCACGGCAGGGCCTAAGCGGTCGGGCGCGACGCTGATCCACTCAGAATGGGGGCGGTTCTCCGCTCAGGTTGCTGCCTGCGGGTAAGTCGGGCGGCCGCGACCGATAGCGATGCCTCGTGGGACTCGTCCACGTATTGGTGCCGTCAACTTCACGGCTTACGCGCCAACCTGATTGGTGCTTGCAGATGTGGTGCCGTTCGCACAACGCGCCGATATTGTCGGGGCTCGTGGCGCCGCCCGCGGCGTACGGAATGCGGTGATCGAGGTGGCATCGGTGCGCCGGCCTGCTGCAGTGCGGGAACGCGCAGACCTGGTCGCGTGCCATGACGAACTCCGCAAGATCGCGTGGCGGCCGGTACGTAGTACGGCCGTAATCGAGCAATTGCCCGCTCAGCGGGTCGGTGACTAGCCGGCGCCACGTGCCGGTCTCGTCCGCCGCGATGCGCCGGGCCACCGAGGCTGAGATGGGGCCGTGGCCGGCCAGCTCGCCGGACTCATCGTCACAACCGAGCAGCGTCGAGACGGCGACGGTGACCTGGATAGCGGGACGCATGCCCTGCGCCTTGGGCAACAGCGGGTCGTGCAACGCGGCCACAGCGATGTCGACGAGCGCGTCCGCCCGACGCTGGTCGGCGCTGCGCGGATCGTCGGCGGACGTCACGCCGGCGAGCGCGTCGATCGCCGCAATCACGGCAGCCGCTCCCTCGGCCGGCAGCAGCGCCCAGAGTTCGGACATTCCGTCGCCGCGGGCGCTCGTGCACACCCGGCGGTCGCGCATCGCCTCGGTGCGCTGGTCATCCACCGTGGTGGCGGCCACCGAGGCAACGGCGCGCCGCACGGTGCGGCGGAACTCCGCTACGGACTGCTCTGAGGCTCGACGCAGAGCGCGGTGCTCGACTTCGCCGCAAGCCTCGTCGTCCAGCCCATCCACGGCCTCGGCCAGCGCCATCGCGTGCAGGTATCCGATCTCGCCCCGCCGCAGCAGCGCGAGCGTGGTCGAAAGTCGTTGCGTGAGCGCCAGCGCTACGTCCAGCCGCCGCTGCGCCGTCAGGCCGGAGAGCTGCAGTGCGCACGACACGTCCTCGCGCAGCCAGTCGCGACCGGATCGATCGACCTCGTCGGCCGCAGACGCCGGATCAGCGGCCATGGCGGCGAGGACCTCCTGCTGGAGCGCTGCCACCCAGGCGGCTTGCCGTTCGAGCGCCACCAGCAGATCGACCCGCCCCGCGTGAGAGAGCCGCGCTGCGTCGAGCAACGACATCGGCACCATGCCGTCCGGTCCCGGGGCGGCACCCGCCAGCTCGGCTGCTACTGCATCCGGAGAATCGAGCACATCCGACAGCCTCGGAGGCGGCGGGATGACGTCGAACACATGAGCGATTGTAGCAGCGTCCTCGGCAACCTGTCTAGAGAGAATCCGCCTATTCGACAAGGATTATCGTGCAGTGCGGCCAAGCACCGGCTACGTTCGCTGGACTCGCAACAGCAGCGTGGCGCGCGGGCCGATCGACAGCACCGACTCTACAGCCAGGCTGGCTGTACTTGCGCCGGCGGGCGAGGCAGTGTCGATCACGATCTCGTAGGACTCGGCCCATGGAGGCCCGGGCAGCGTGAACGACACGGGGTCGTCACCGGAGTGGAGTACCAGCAGGTAGGACTCGTCGATGATGCGCTCACCGCGCGGGCCGCGGCTGCGCAGGCCGCGTCCGTCCAGGTACATGCCGAGGGTACGGAGGTCGCTGTCGAACCAGTCCGCGGCGATCAGCTCACGGCCGGACGGGTGGAACCAGGCGAGGTCCTTGGAGCCATCCTCGAGCGGCCGTCCCTCGAAGAAAGCCCGTTGCCGCAGCACCGGCGACGCGCGCCGCAGCGCGATGACCCGGCGCGTCAACGCGAGCAGGTCGTCGGCCTCCGGCGACGGTGCCCAGGAGAGCCAGGACGTCGCGTTGTCCTGGACGTAGGCGTTGTTGTTGCCGTTCTGGGTGCGCCACCTCTCGTCGCCGGCCAGCAGCATCGGAACGCCGGTCGAGAGCAGCAGCGTCACCAGCAAGTTGCGGACCTGCCGCAGCCGCAGTTCGTTGATCGCCGGATCGTCGGTCGGTCCCTCGACGCCGCAGTTGTAGCAGCGGTTGTCGTCAGTTCCGTCGCGGTTGTCCTCGCCGTTGGCCTCGTTGCGCTTCCGCTCGTACGAGACCAGATCCCGCAGCGTGAACCCGTCGTGGGAGGTCACGAAGTTGATCGAGGCGAACGGTAACCGCCCGGCATCGCCGTACAGGTCGGACGAGCCGGACAGCCGATACGCCAGGTCGCGCACCCCGCCGGATCCGTGCGCCCAGAACGCGCGCACCGTGTCGCGGTAGACGCCGTTCCACTCCGTCCACAGCGGTGGGAAGTTGCCGACCTGGTAGCCGCCGGCGCCGACGTCCCAGGGCTCGGCGATCAGCTTCACCTGGCTGACGACCGGGTCCTGCTGCACGAGCTCGAAGAACGTCGAGAGCCGGTCGACGTCGTAGAACTCGCGAGCCAGGGCCGCCGCGAGGTCGAAGCGGAACCCGTCGACGTGCATCTCGGTCACCCAGTACCGCAGCGAGTCCATGATCAGCTGCAGCGAGTGCGGGTGCCGGACGTTGAGGCTGTTGCCCGTCCCCGTGTAGTCCATGTAGTAGCGCGGGTCTTCCTCGACCAGCCGGTAGTACGCCGGGTTGTCGAGGCCCTTGAAGCTCAGCGTCGGCCCGAGGTGGTTGCCCTCGGCC
>DATFRC010000256.1:0-2107 GCA_035263725.1 Jatrophihabitantaceae bacterium
GTCGACGTGGGCGGCGTGATCATGGGGTTCAGCCAGGTGTCGGGACTCGGATACGAACCGGAACTGCAGCAAGTCACGGCGGTGACGCTGCGGCGTGCGGCCGGCCGCGATCTTGCGGTGTGGGCGTGGGCGCGCGATCCGGAACCCCGCACGGTGACCGTGACACTCCTCGACGCGCGGCGCGAGCCAGCATGCGTCTTCATACTCAAGCAGGCGCGACCGGTCAAGTGGACTGGACCCGCACTCGACGCGACGTCGCACGATCTTGCGATGGAGGAGTTGGAGCTGACAGCCGACGATCTGGAGGTCCGCCCGACCCGGCGAGCTACCGACGACTGACCCTCGCCGGTGTTGCCGAACTGACGGACCGGCGGGCACACGACCCCGGTGCCGTCGCCGTCGACCCTGGTCGGTTGTACCCCGACGGTCACGACGAGATCACTTGCGAAGCGATGGCGTGCAGCACCGCCGCGGCACCCCTGGCGCGCTGCTGCAGCCACTCGCGGTCGGTGCGCCTCTCGGCGGCGTCGATCGCGTCGGTAACCGCCTCCAAGACGACTTGGACGGCGTTCTGCAGTTCGGTGCACGTCGCGCGTGGGCTCGCTTGGTGCAGCCGGACAATGGTCTGTCGTTCGGTAGCCCAGTCGGGCTCGCCGCCGTGCGGTGGTTGTGGTGGGGTTGTCACAGCCGGAACCTTCCTTCCGGTCAGGCTCGGCCATAGTGCCTTCACCACGCGGCCGGGCCGGTTATGGCACGTGGCTGGCACGCGCCCTGGCCGAATCGCTTGGAGGCCAGCAATTCCGGGGGGTAGGAGAGCCCGTGGCGTTGACAGGTAAGCAGTTCACGATCACCGCGGGGGAACACGAGCTGACCGCCGTCGAGGTGGGCGGCGGGCTGCGCCGGTACACGCACGGCGAGGCGGACGTAATGGCACCCTACGCAGAGGACGAGCTGCCGCCGTACGCAGCGGGCACCGTGCTCATGCCGTGGCCGAACCGGCTGGACGGCGGGCGCTATACGTTCGCAGGCAAGCAATATCAGCTGCCGATCACCGATGTGGCACTCGGAAACGCCATACATGGCCTGGCTCGCTGGGCGCGCTGGGTGCCGGTCGCAGTGAACGCCTCGTCGGTCACGCTGGCCTGCGACATCCCGCCGCAGGCCGGCTGGCCGTTCGAGCTGCGAGCGGAGGTGACCTACGCGCTGCACCCGGATCATGGGCTCACCGTGACGGCTGTGGCCCGTAATCACGGCGAGACGCCGGCACCCTTTGGTGCGGGGTTCCATCCATACCTCGCGCTGCACGGACACCGGCTGGACGAGACGACGCTGCATGTCCCTGCGCAGCAGCGATTCGTGACTGACGAGACGCAGCTGCCGCTCGGCACCCAAGACGTCGCGGGTACGCCCTACGACTTCGGGCGCGCACGCCGGCTCAAGGCACTGCGCATGGACGACACGTTCACCGCGCCGGGCCCAAGTACGGTGGACGTGCGCACCTCCTCCGGCGGCGCGCACCTGTGGTACGACGCCGCGTTCGGCTACGTGCAGGTGTTCACGCACGAGAACCTGGGCGGCGGCCCGCCGGCGATTGCCGTCGAGCCGATGACCTGCCCGGCCAACGCGTTCAACACAGGTATCGGCTTGCTGGTGCTCAAGCCGGGCGGTGCGTGGACCGGCGCCTGGGGCATCACGCCGATCTGATCGCCGTCCTGCTCGCCGGCCGTCCGCGCGGACGTGCTTGGCTTGGGGGTATGAGCGATGACCTCTATGACGGCGCTTTCGAAGGCGGCGATCAGATCGACCCGTCGGAGTCGCTGACCGGCGACAACACCGACGACCCGCTGGACGCCGGCTATTCGCCCCCTGACCGTGAGCCGCACGCCACTCGCTACGGGACCACCGCCGAGGAGCAGCGTGCCGGCGAGTCGATCGAGCAGCACCTGGCTGAGGAAGAGCCGGACGTCGGATCATCCGAGTGGGCGGACTCCGAACCCGACGAACGGGCCGGCCGCCTGGTCGCCCCGGACGAGGGCGCTCACGCGGATCTGGAGTCCGATGAGATCGCCTTCGACGCCGGGCGAGCCGGTTACGCCTCATCCGCCGA
>DATFRC010000257.1:0-17009 GCA_035263725.1 Jatrophihabitantaceae bacterium
CAGATACGTGATCGGCATGACTCTGGCCAGCCCGCCCAAGCGTCTCATGTTGATGCGGTCGTTCATGGCGTGCATGACCGACCCCGCGGAAAGGAACAACGCTGCCTTGAAGAAGCCGTGACCGAGCAGGTGCATGATGCCTATCGCGTATACGCCGGGGCCGAGGCCGACCGCGAGGAACATGTACCCGATCTGGCTGACTGTCGACCAGGCGAGCACACGCTTCAGGTCGTCCTGCGCGCATCCGCAGATGCACCCGTACAGCAACGTGATGGCCCCGACGATCACGACCGCGGTGCGTGCCGCCTGCGTGTGGTTGAAGATCGGCGCGGACCGGGCGATCAGGTACACACCGGCGGTGACCATGGTCGCCGCGTGGATGAGCGCCGACACGGGCGTCGGGCCCTCCATGGCGTCGGGCAACCACGCCTGCAGCGGGAACTGACCGGATTTGCCGCAGGCGCCCAGCAGCAACATCAAGCCCAGCGCCGCCGCCACTCCGGAGCTCGCGTGTCCCATGCTTGCGAACACACCGCTGAACGACGTCGTTCCGAAGTACGCGAACATCGTGAAGATCGCGATCAACAGGCCGACGTCGCCGACCCGGTTCATGATGAACGCTTTCTTCGCGGCGGTGGCTGCCGACTCGCGGTTGTAATACCCGATGAGCAGGTAGGACGCGAGGCCCACACCCTCCCATCCGACGTACAGCGACAGGTAGTTGTTGCCCAGGACGAGCAGCAGCATCGCCGCGATGAACAGGTTGAACCAGCCGAAGAAACGCCGCCGCCCCGGGTCGCCCGCCATATAGCCGACCGCATAGATGTGGATCAAGCCGCCCACGCCCGTGATCAGCAGCGCGAAGACAAGCGACAGCGGATCAAGCAGGATGCCGAAGTTCACGTGGAGCCCGCCGACCGCGATCCAGGTGTAGTAGTCCTTGGTGACCTCTCGGTCGGACTGGCCCTTCACCGAGAAGAACAGCACGACTGTATAGACGAACAGCACCGCCGGGACGAGTGCGCCGAGCCAGTGTCCCCACTTGTCGGCGCGTTTGCCGGCCAGCAGCAGCACCGCAGCCGACAGCGCCGGCAGCGCGACCAGCAGCCATGCCCCCGACTGGACGCCTTGAGCGGTAGTCACAGGCCCGCCCGTCGAAGTTGTCCGTGTGTCGCGACGCTATGACGACGCGACACGCGGACAACTCCGGTGGAGGTGCCGGCAGGCACGATCACTCGGTGCTCCTCAGTATTTGAGAAGGTTGGCGTCGTCCACGGACGCCGACCGCCGGGTTCGGAAGATGGACATAATGATCGCGAGGCCGATCACGACTTCGGCTGCGGCGACGATCATCACGAAGAACGCGATCACCTGCCCGTCCAGCGAGCCGTTGATCCGCGAGAAGGTGACGAGGGTCAGGTTCACCGCGTTGAGCATCAGCTCCACGCACATGAAGACCACGATCGCGTTGCGCCGCACGAGCACCCCGACTGCACCGATCGTGAACAGCGCGGCGGAGAGCACGAGGTAGTACGTCGGTGTCACAGGTCCTCCTCGCTTGGAGGAAGTTCCGGCAGTTCGAGTACGCCGGGCGTCGTCACGAGTACAGACTCGGGCGAGACGGTGCCGTCGGGCAGCAGTGCCGGCGTCCCTATCGAGTTGCCGGACGCGAGCACGCCCGGCCCCGGCAACGGCTGCGGCCGTCCCGACCGGATGCGCGCCTGCGCGATCAGCTTCTGCGAGGCGCGGGGCCCGTCCCGCTCGATGTGGGCCAGCACCATCGCCCCGACAGCCGCCACGATGAGCAGCGCCCCGGTGAGCTCGAACGCGAAAAGGTACTTCGTGAACAGCAGTTCGGCGATCGAGTTGACGTTGCGGCCACCGGAGTTGTGTGCGTCGAGGTTCGTCGGCGTGATGCCCTTGAAGGCGCGGCCGACGCCGATCGCGACGAGGAGCGCGAAACCGATGCCGGCCAGCGCAGCCGCCCACCGTTGACCGCGCAGCGTCTCGACGAGCGAGTCCGACGAGTCACGCCCGACGAGCATCAGCACGAACAGGAACAGGATCATGATCGCGCCGGTGTAGACGATCACCTGCACCAGCCCGATGAACGGTCCCTGCTCGATGATGTACATGGCGCCGAGGGCGATCATGGTGGCCGCGAGCGAGAGCGCCGAGTGCACGGCGTTGCGGAAGGCCACCATGCCGATGCCGCCGGCCAGTGAGATCGGCCCGAGGATCCAGAACGAGACCGCCTCCCCCAGCGGCACCTCCCCGTTCATGAGGGGAGCCGCGGCGATCATGCCACCCTCCCCGCACCGGATTGCGCAAGAATCTCTCGCCTAAGGCGAGGAATCCTTGCGCAATCGAGAGAGTCGTTAGCCATGGTGGCCGCCTACCTCGATTGCCGGGGCGCTGACCGGCTTGGCACCCGCATTCGCAGCGCTTTGCGGCGCGCCCTTCATCAAGGGCTCCTGCGTCTTGACGACGTAGTAGTCCTTCTCGTTGTCGCCGAGGCGCATCGGGTGCGGCGGTGCTTCCATGCCGGGCAGCAGCGGCGCCATCAGCTGCTCCTTGGTGTAGATGAGGTCCTGGCGGTTGTCGAGGGCCAGCTCGTACTCGTTCGACATGGTCAGCGAACGGGTCGGGCACGCCTCGATACACAGCCCGCAGAAGATACAGCGCAGGTAGTTGATCTGGTACACCTTGCCGTAGCGCTCGCCCGGCGAGTACCGCTCGCTCTCGGTGTTGTCGGCGCCCTCGACGTAGATGGCGTCCGCCGGGCAGGCCCAGGCGCACAGCTCGCAGCCGACGCACTTCTCCAGCCCGTCCGGGTGCCGGTTGAGCACGTGCCGTCCGTGGTAGCGCGGCGCGGTCGGGTAGAAGTCGAACGGGTACTGCTGCGTGTAGACCTTCTTGAACATCTGGCCGAACGTCAGCCCGAACCCCTTGGCGAACCCTACGGGGCTGCCGGTTGGGTCGGGCGTCGGCGCGGGCCGCACCGGCTCGTGGCCAGGTGGCAACACCGGTGCACGGTCGGCGCGCCGGGCGGGCGGCTCAGCCATCGGCGTCACTCCCCTTCTGGTCAGGGACGGACGCGGGCGCCGATGCCCTGACGAGCATCGGTGTCCGCGGTACTCGCAGGTCCATGGGCGGCACCGGGAACGCAGGACCAAGACGCGCCTCGGCTTCGTCCTCGGCAGCTTGTGCGGCCCGGCGTCTCGCGGAGGCGCCCTCGAGCGCCGAGAGGACGACCAGGATGACCAGCAACACCGGCACGAGGACGATTGCCGCCGCCTTCCAGGTCGGCCAGCCGCGGTCGCGCAGCACATGCATGGACGACACGGCGAGGATCCACACCAGGTTGATCGGGATGAGCGTCTTCCAGCCGAGCTGCATGAACTGGTCGTAGCGCATCCGTGGCAGCGTCCCGCGCAGCCATACGAAGACGAAGATCAGCAACACGACCTTGATCACGAACCACAGCACCGGCCACCATCCGGAGTTGGCGCCGTCCCACAGCGAGATCGGCCACGGTGCCCGCCAGCCACCCAGGAACAGCGTGGTGGCGAGCGCCGACACGGTGACCATGTTGATGTACTCGGCGAGGAAGAACATGGCGAACTTGAACGACGAGTACTCGGTGTGGAACCCGCCCACCAGCTCCGACTCCGCCTCGGGCAGGTCGAACGGGGCGCGGTTGGTCTCACCCACCACCGCTACCGCATAGATGATGAACGACACGATCAGTGGCAGCGCGTACCAGGTATGGCGCTGCTCGAACACGATCTGCGAGGTCGACATCGTTCCGGCGAACAGGAACACCGCGACGAACGACAGGCCCATCGCGACCTCGTACGAGATCATCTGCGCCGCACTGCGCAGCCCGCCGAGCAGCGGGTACGTCGACCCGGACGCCCACCCGGACAGCACCACGCCGTAAATGCCGAGCGACGAGCACGCGAAGACCACCAGCACGCCGACCGGCAGGTCCGTCAACTGCAGCATCGTCTGGTGGCCGAACATCGACACCTGCGGGCCGAAGGGGATCACCGAGAACGCCAGAAACGCCGGCACCGCTGAGAGAACCGGCGCGAGGAAATACACCGGCTTGTCAGCGAGCAGCGGGATGACCTCTTCCTTGAAGGCGAGCTTCATGCCGTCGGCCAGCGACTGGAGCGTGCCCCACGGTCCGGTGCGGTTCGGGCCGATGCGGTTCTGCATGCGCCCGACGACCTTGCGCTCGAACACGATCGAGAACAGCACCATGACGACGAGGAACGCGAACACCATGATGACCTTGATGATCACAAGCCAGACAGGCTCGCCCCCGAAGCCCGGGACGTCCTGGGCGGCGGCCAGACTCATGCGCGAGCACCTCCCGGCGCGATCGTCACGATGTCACCTGCGACGGCGCCGAGCGTGGCCCGCACCGCGCAGCCTCGCGCGTTCGTGGGAAGCCACGCGACACCGTCGGGCATGTCTGCCACCTCGACCGGAACGGTGATCGATCCCCGTTCCGTCGACACGGTGACGCTCTCGCCCAGCTCCGACGCGGTCGCCGGCGACAGCAGCGCGCGGGCCGGCTTCGCAGTGGCGGCCAGGTACTCGTCGCCGTCGGACATCCGTCCCGCGTCGAGCAGCTCGTGCCACGTCGCGAGAACAGCCTGCCCCTTCCCGGGCGCGGCCGGCGTCGCCGGGGCGACCTGCGGGGCCGCTACGCGGGCGGTTCCCGGCGCCAGTCGCGCTAGTTCGGCGCGCGTCGCCTCGACCGTCGGCAGCCCCAGGTCGATGTCGAGTTCCTCAGCCAGGGTGTGGAGTACCCGCGCGTCTGAGATGGCGCCGGTGCCGTGCAGCGTGAGGTCGTACGGGCGGCGCCGGCCCTCCCACGTGACATAGCGGCCCGACTTCTCGGCCGGCGGTGCCACAGGCAGCACTACGTCCGCGCGCTCCGTGACCGTACTGCGGCGTATCTCGAGGCTTACGATGAACCCGGCACGATCCAGCGCCTCGCCGGCCAACGCCGGATCGGCGAAGTCGCCCGGGTCGACCCCGCCGATGACCAGCGCGGCCAGCGCCCCGTCATGGGCGGCCGCCAGAATTCCCTGCGCGTCGCGCCCCTGCGTCGCGGGCACCGACACGTCCCAAGCTTGCTCGACCTCGGCGCGCGCGCTGTCATCGGCGACCGGACGTCCGCCGGGCAGCAGCGTCGGCAGCGCGCCGGCGTCGATTGCCCCGAGCTCGCCGGCCCGCCGAGGGATCCACGCAAGGCGGGCGCCGGTCCGTGTCGCCAACGAGGCAGCCGCCGACAGGGCGCCTGGGTTGGACGCCAGCCGCTCACCCGCGAGGATCACCGCACCATCGGCGCTCAGCGCCTCGACGACGTCGGCCGGCAACGCGTTCAGCGCGGACGCTTCGCTGCCGGGCACCGTCGGCAGTAGCGTCCCGGAGAGCTTCGCCAGGCCGTGCGACACCAGCGGGGCCACCGACCAGACGCGCGTACCCCGGCGTACGGCCTTGCGCAGCCGCAGGAACACGATCGGCGACTCGTCCTCCGGCTCGAAGCCGGCAAGCAGCACCGCGGGGGCGGCTTCGACCGAGCGGTACGAGACGTGCTCCGGGCTCACGCCGGCGACGTACGAGCCGAGGAACGCCAGCTCCTCATCGGAATGCGGGCGAACGCGGTAGTCGATGTCATTGGTCGCAAGCGCGACCCGGGCGAACTTCGCGTACGCGTACGCGTCCTCTTCGGTGAGCCGCCCACCGGGCAGCACCCCGACGCCGCCGCGATCAACGGCCTCGCGCAGCCCCGCCGCTGCACGCTCCAGAGCGTCCGGCCACGAGGTCTCGACAAGGATGCCCGACTCGTCGCGGACCAGTGGCGTGAGCAGCCGGTCGGCCTGTGTCGCGTAGTGAAACGCCCAGCGGCCCTTGTCGCAGTCCCACTCCTCGTTCACTTCCGGATCGTCGCCGGCCAGCCGCCGGGTTACGCGACTGCGCCTCCAGTCGCTGCGCTGATCGCATCCCGACGCGCAGTGCTCACACACCGACGGCGTCGACTGAAGATCGAACGGCCGCGCCTGGAACCGGTACGACGCACCCGTGAGCGCGCCGACCGGGCAGATCTGCACGGTGTTGCCGGAGAAGTAGGACTGGAACGGCTGCTCGGGCGACGTCCCGATTTCCTGCTGCCAGCCGCGTTCGAGCACGTCGATGAACGGGTCACCGGCGATCTGCTCGGAGAAGCGGGTGCACCGCTGGCACGAGACGCAACGCTCGCGATCGAGCAGCACGTTAGGGCTGATCGCGATCGGCTTCGGCCAGGTCCGCTTGACGTCGACGAACCGGGAGTCGCCGCGCCCGTTGCTCATCGCCTGGTTCTGCAGCGGGCACTCGCCGCCCTTGTCGCAGATGGGGCAGTCGAGCGGGTGGTTGATGAGCAGCATCTCCATGACGCCCTGCTGCGCCTTGTCCGCGACCGGGGACGTGAGCTGCGTCTTGACGACCATGCCGGGCGTCACCGTCGTCGTGCACGACGCCGCGGGCTTCGGCATGCCGCGGCCGTTGCCCATGTCGGTGACCTCGACCAGGCACTGGCGGCACGCACCCACCGGCTCGAGCAGCGGGTGATCGCAGAAGCGCGGGATCTGGACGCCGAGCTCTTCCGCTGCCCGGATGATCAACGTGCCTTTCGGTACGGAGATTTCGAACCCGTCAATGGTGAGGGTGACCAGGTCTTCTTTGGCCGGTGCCTGCGTCATGCGGTTGCTCCTACCGGCTCGCGGACCAACGCCTCGTACTCATCGCGGAAGTACTCGATGGATGACGCGATCGGGCTCACCGCGCCGTCGCCGAGCGCGCAGAACGCGCGGCCGAGGATGTTGTCGCCCAGGTCGAGCAGCGTGTCGATGTCCTCCGGGCGTCCCCGCCGGGTAAGGATCCGCTCCAGAATCTGGGCGGCCCAGTACGTGCCCTCGCGGCACGGTGTGCACTTGCCACACGACTCGTGCTCGTAGAACTTCGTCCACTTCCAGACCGCGTGTACCACGCTGTCGTCCTCGTCGAAGACCATGATCGCGGAGGTGCCGTTGATCGACCCCGCCTTCACGACCGAGTCGAAGTCGAGCGGCACGTCCAAGTGCTGCCGGGTGAACAGCGGGGTGGACGCACCGCCCGGCGTCCAGAACTTGAGCTCCTTGCCGCGGCTCATCCCACCCGCGAGATCGAGCAGTTCGCGAAGCGTGGTGCCCATCGGCGCCTCGTACTGCCCGGGCTGCACGATCCGCCCGGACAGCTGGTAGACGTTCGGGCCCGGCGAGCCCTCGGGGCCCATCGCACGGAACCAGTCCGCGCCGCCGAGCACGATGTACGGGACGCTGGCCAGGGAGCCGACGTTGTTCACCACCGTGGGCGAGTCGTAGAGGCCGTTCGTCGCCGGGAACGGAGGCTTGAGCCGAGGCTGGCCGCGCTTGCCCTCGAGCGAGTCGAGCAGCGCGGTTTCCTCGCCGCATATGTACGCACCCGCCCCGCCGTGCACGGTGACGTCGACGGCCACCCCGCGGCCCAGCACGTCCTTGCCGAGATAGCCCCGTTCGTACGCCTCGCGAACGGCGCGGGTCATCCGCCGGATCGCGTGCACGGCCTCGCCACGGATATAGATGAACGCGTGCTCGGCGCGCACCGCGTAGCAGGCGATGATCACGCCCTCGAGGACGGAGTGCGGGTCGTTCATCATCAGCGGCACGTCACGGCAGGTACCGGGCTCGCTCTCGTCGGCGTTGACCACGACGTAGTGCGGCTTGCCGTCGCCCTGCGGGATGAACTGCCATTTCATGCCGGCCGGGAAACCTGCGCCGCCGCGGCCACGCACGGTGGCGTCCTTGACGACGCTGATCACTTCGTTGGGCTGCATGGTGAGCGCCTTGCGCAGGGCGGCGTAGCCGTCGAGCCCTTCGTAATTGGCGATCTTCCAGGGCTGGTTCGTACCGAACCGCTTGGTGAGGACGGGGGTGAGCGGCATCAGCGCTTGTCCTCCGGGGGATCCGCGGGCTCACCGTCGCGCGATACCGCATACGACGGGGCGCCTTCGCCGCGTTCGATCGCGAGCCGCACGCCGATCTCGGTCGGCGTACCGGTTGCCTCGGCGTCAAGAGACTCCGGCCGCTCGTCGAGGAATCCCGCGATCTGACGCTCGATCTCCTTGAACGAGCACAGCGGCGCGCCTCGTGTCGGCAGCGGCCGTTCGCCGCGGCGCAGTGCGGCCACCAGCTGCTCTGCCGATTCGACGCTCTGGTTGTCGAAGAACTCGTAGTTGACGGTGACCACGGGTGCATAGTCGCAGGCGGCCAGGCACTCGGCATGCTCGAGAGTGATCATGCCGTCCGGGGTGGTCTCGTCCGTCCCGACACCAAGGGTCTTCGACAGCGACTGGTAGATCTCGTCGCCACCCATCAGCGCGCACAGCGTGTTGGTGCACACGCTCACCAGGTACTCGCCGGTCGGCCGGCGTTTGAACATCGTGTAGAACGTGACGACCGCGACCACTTGTGCCTTCGTCAGGCCGAGGAAGTCGGCGCAGAACGCGATGCCGTCCGGGCTGACATGGCCCTGCTCGGATTGCACGAGGTGCAGCATCGGCAGCAGCGCCGACCGCTGCTGTCCGGCCGGGTAGCGCGCCACGAGCTCGGCGGCTGCACTGCGCACGTCCTGCCCGAACACGCTCGGATCGCCCGGCCGCTCCAGCTGCATAACCGCGGTACGGAAGTTGGTCACCTGTCCACTCCGCCCATGATGGGATCGATCGAGGCCACCGAGGCGATCACATCCGCGATCAGCCCACCGACCGCGAGGGTCGCGGTGCACTGAAGGTTGACGAACGACGGATCGCGCAAATGCACGCGGTAGGGCCGGGTGCCGCCGTCGCTCACTACGTGCGCGCCGAGTTCGCCACGCGGCGACTCGACCTGCGTGTACACCTGCCCGGCCGGCACCCGGAACCCCTCGGTCACCAGCTTGAAGTGGTGGATCAGCGCCTCCATCGAGGTAGCCATGATGTGCTGGATGTGCTCGGGCGAGTTGCCCAGTCCGTCCGGCCCCAGTGACAGCCGGGCCGGCCACCCGATCTTCGGGTCGTCGACCATCGTGAGCCCTGGCTCGAGCCGCGCGAGCACCTGCTCGACGATCTTGAGTGATTCGTACATCTCAGCGACACGCACCACGAAGCGCGACCAGCAGTCGCCGCGGTCATCGGTAGGCACCTCAAAGTCGAACGTCTCGTAGCCCAGGTACGGCTCGGTCTTGCGCAGGTCCCAGGGCAGGCCCGCCGCGCGCAGGATCGGCCCGGTGATGCCCAACGCCAGGCAGCCGTCCACCCCGATCCAGCCCACGTCCTTGAGCCGGTTGACCCAGATCGGCTGTCCGTGCAAGAGCTTCTCGACGCCCCGCAGCTCCTCGCGGGTCTCCTTGATCCACTCGCGGACCTTGTCGACCGTGCCGTCCGGCAGGTCCTGTGCGACACCGCCGGGTCGGATGAAGCCGTGGTTCATGCGCAGCCCGGTAATCAGCTCCAGCACGTCCAGGCACCGCTCGCGGGCTCGGAAGCCGTTGGTCATCGCGGTCAGCGCACCGAGCTCCAGGCCGCCGGTCGCGAGCCACACCCAATGCGACGAGACGCGGTTGATCTCCATGAGCATGATCCGGATCAGCTGTGCCCGCGCGGGCGCCTCGATACCGAGCAGCTTCTCGACGCCCAGGCAGTACACCGTCTCGTTGAAGATCGGCGACAGGTAGTCGGCCCGAGTCAGGAACGTGACGCCCTGCGTCCACGTGCGGTACTCGGTGTTCTTCTCGATGCCGGTGTGCAGGTAGCCGATCACGAGTCGGCAATCCGTGACCGTCTCGCCCTCAAGTTCGAGCACCAGGCGCAGCACGCCGTGCGTGGAAGGGTGTTGCGGGCCCATGTTCAAGACGATGCGTTCGTCTCGGATCGGGTCGCCGCCGCCCATGACGGCGTCCCAGTCACCGCCGAGCAGGTTGTAGACGCGACCCTCGGTGGTCTCGCGACTCGGGCTGTAGACGTCACTCATCGGTCGCAGCCACCCATCAGCGAGTCGACGGACGCGATGCACGGGATCACGTCGGAGAGCAGTCCGCCCTCGACTAATGCCGGCAGGCATTGGATGTTGACGAACGACGGTTCGCGGAAGTGCACGCGATACGGCCGGGTGCCGCCGTCGCTGACCACATGGGCGCCGAGTACGCCGCGGGGCGCCTCGACCGTGGTGTAGGCCTGCCCGGCGGGCACGCGGAACCCTTCGGTCACCAGCTTGAAGTGATGGATGAGCGATTCCATCGATGTCGCCATGATCTGTTCGACATGGTCGAGCGAGTTGCCCAAGCCGTCCGGGCCTATCGACAGCTGTGCCGGCCATGCGATCTTGGCATCGTCGATCATCGTCGGGCCGGGCTCGAGCCGGTCGACTACTTGCTCGACGATCTTGAGGGACTCGTGCATTTCTGCGACCCGCACCGCGAAGCGCGCCCACGAGTCGCCGCGGTCGTCGGTCGGCACCTCGAAGTCGAATGTTTCGTAACCGAGGTAGGGATCGGTCTTGCGGAGATCCCACGGCAGCCCGGCGGCGCGTAGTAGCGGGCCGGTGATGCCCAACGCGATGCAGCCGTCGACGCCCAGCCACCCGACGTTCTTCAGCCGATTCACCCAAATGGGCTGCCCACGCACGAGTGTGTCGAGATCGCGCAGCTCGCTGCGCATCTCCCCGACCCAGTGACGGATCGCGTCGGGTGCGTCGTCCGGCAGATCCTGGGCCACGCCACCGGGTCGGATGTACGCGTGGTTCATGCGCAGCCCGGTGATCAATTCGAACACGTCCAGGCATTTTTCCCGCGCCCGCATGCTGTTCGTCATGACGGTCAGCGCGCCAAGTTCCATGCCGGTCGGGCCGATCGTGGTCCAGTGCGACGAGACGCGATTCATCTCCATCATCAGGACGCGGATAAGCTGCGCCCGAGCGGGCGCCTCGACACCCAGCAGCTGTTCCACAGCCAGGCAGTACACCGTCTCGTTGAAGAACGAGGACAGGTAGTCGGCACGCGTCAGGAACGTCACGCCCTGCGTCCACGTCCGGAACTCGGTGTTCTTTTCGATGCCGGTGTGCAGGTAACCCACGACGGGACGGCAGTCGGTGATCGTCTCGCCGTCAAGCTCCAGGACGAGGCGCAGCACGCCGTGCGACGACGGGTGCTGTGGTCCGAAGTTGACGACGATGCGGTCGTCGTGGACGTTGCCGAGGACGTCGTCCCAGTCGCCGCCCGTGACGTCGTAGACGGTGCCCTCGGTGGTCTCACGCTGCGGCGCGAAGCCGCTCATTGGTACGCCCTTCGCTCATCCGGCGGCGGGATCGTGGCGCCCTTGTACTGCACGGGGATTCCGCCGAGTGGGTAATCCTTGCGCTGCGGGAAGCCGTCCCAGTCATCCGGCATGAGGATGCGAGTGAGTGCCGGGTGGCCGTCGAAGATGATGCCGTACATGTCGTAGGTCTCGCGCTCCTGCCAGTCCGCGGTGGGGTACACCGGCGTGACGGACGGGACGTGCGGGTCCTCGACGTCGACCGCCGTCTCGAGGCGGACACGCCGGCGATACGTCATCGACGTGAAGTGGTAGACGGCGTGCAGGCGGTGCTCCCAACCGAGATAGTCGACACCGGAGACGCTCGACAGCAGTTCGAAGCGCAGTGCCGGGTCGTCGCGCAGCACTCGCGCAAGCCCGCGGACATGTTCGCGTGCGACGTGCAGCGTGAGCTCATCGCGGTCGACGACGACCTTCGTCACCGCCTGGTCGAACTTGGGGTACGCGCTCGCTAGCGCGTCGACGAGCTCGTCGAAGTAGCCGCCGTACGGGCGCTGCGCGGCGGGCGGTTCCCAGGACTGACGCACCAGGCCGCCGTAGCCGGAGGTGTCACCGGTGCCCTCCACTCCGAACATGCCGTGCTGCGGGGCAGGCAGGTCGCTCGGCGTCTCCCCGAACACCGTCGCCTTCTCGATCTCGTGCGCCGCCTGCTCAGTCGGCTCGTCGGTCGGCTCGCTCATCGCCCAAACCTCTGCGTTGACGGGATGAGCTCGACTTTCTGGTCGGCGAGCCGCTTGGCGCGCTTGGGCCCGAGCGGCTCGTTCATGATCTTGTGGTGGAGCTTGAGCACTGCGTCGATGAGCATCTCAGGACGCGGCGGGCAGCCGGGCAGATACATGTCGACGGGCACCACGTGGTCGACGCCCTGCAGGATCGCGTAGTTGTTGAACATCCCGCCGGAACTGGCGCACACGCCCATGGCGAGCACCCACTTCGGTTCCGGCATCTGGTCGTAGATCTGGCGCAGCACGGGCGCCATCTTCTGGCTGACCCGGCCGGCGACGATCATCAGGTCGGCCTGGCGCGGCGAGGGCCGGAACACCTCCATGCCGAAACGCGCGGAGTCGAAGCGCGGCGCCCCGAACGTCATCATCTCGATGGCGCAACACGCAAGCCCGAACGTGGCCGGCCACAGCGACGACTTGCGCGTCCAGTTGACCAGCTTCTCGACCTGGGCAAGCAGGACGCCGTCAGGCAGCTTCTCCTCAAGCCCCATAACCCCTCCTGCTCTTCGCGCAAGCGCTCATCGCCGCCGCCTCCTCAGTCCCAGTCCAGGCCGCCACGACGCCACACGTAGGCGTACGCGACGAAGACGACCAGAATGAAAATGATCATCTCGACGAGCAGGAACAGCCCGAACGCTGCGCCGCCCACCGCCCTCGTCTCGACCGCCCACGGGTACAGGAAGATGATCTCGATGTCGAAGACGATGAAGATCATCGCGGTCAGGAAGTACTTGATCGGGAAGCGGTGTGGGCCGATCGACTGCGGTGTCGGCTCGATGCCGCACTCGTAGAAGTCGAGTTTCGCCCGGTTGAACCGGCGCGGGCCGACGAACGGCGCGATCGTGACCGAGAAGAGCGCGAACGCCGCCGCGAGAGCGAACAGCAGCACGATCGGCAGGTACGGCGCGAGCATCCTTTCTCTCCTTTCGGCGTTCGTCAGGCTAACTGCCTGGCAGGGTCAGCGAACCGCGGGGGTGAGCCTCCGAAGTACCGTGATGATTCGGTCCGACGCGTCCCCGTCGCGGGGGTCGTGGAGGTTGGCCAGCAGCTTGAGCACGAACCGCATCAGGGCCGGATGCGGCAGCCCGTGCCGGGTGCACGCACGCATCACTGCGGGCTGGCCGATCAGCTTCACGAACGCCGCCCCGAGCCGGTAGTAGCCACCCCACTCCATAGCCAGCCGGGCCGGATAGGCGGAGAACGCTCGCTCCCGCTCCGGGCCCTCCGGGCGCGCCAGGGCATCCACGACGGCTTCGGCCGCGAACCGGCCCGACTCCATCGCGTACGGGATGCCCTCGCCATTGAACGGATTGACCGCGCCGCCGCTGTCGCCGACGAGCAGCATGCCCCGGGTGTAGTGCGGGGTGCGGTTGAAGCCCATCGGCAGCCCGGCGCCGCGGGCGGGCCCTACGGCGTTTGCCTCGCGCAGTCCCCACTGTTCTGGCGTGCCGTCCAGCCAGCGGGTGAGCATGCCCCGGTAGTCGGTCTTCTGGAAGCTTGCCGACGAGTTCAGCACCCCGAGGCCGACGTTCACGGTGCCGTCGCCCATACCGAAGATCCAGCCGTAGCCGGGCAGCAGTCGCTCCCGATCCATGGCGTTGACCGTGCCGTCGTGCAGTTCGAGCCACGACTCGAGGTAGTCGTCGTGGGTGCGCGGGCTTCGGTAGTAGCGGCGTACGGCGACGCCCATCGGACGTTTATCGTTGCGGTGCACGCCCAGGTGCTGAGCCAACCGCCCGGAGACACCGTCACAGGCCAGCACGACCGGCGCGTTGTAGAAGGCGTCGCGCTTGTCCGGGCCGGTCTTCGCGGCGACGCCCACGACCCGCCCGGTGCGGTCGAACACCGGCTCGGTGGCGGCGGTCTGTTCGTGCAGGACGGCGCCCGCCTTCACCGCCTGACCGGCGAGCAGCGAGTCGAGGTCGGCGCGCGGACGCACCAGACCGTAGGGCGGAAAGCTGGTGAGCGTCGGCCAGTCGAGGTGCAGCCGCAGGCCACCGCCGATGACGCGCAGCCCCCTGTTGGAAAGCCACCCGGCGTCCTGGCTGACGTCGATTCCCATGTCGAGGAGCGCCCGGGTGCCGCGCGGGGTCAGCCCGTCGCCGCACACCTTCTCGCGCGGGAGCGTCGCCTTCTCCAGGAGTATGACGTCGAGCCCGGCGCTGGCCAGCCAATACGCGGCGCTACTGCCGGCCGGGCCGGCACCGACCACGATCGCGTCGGCGTCGTAGCGCTGAGCGCCCAACGCTGCTTCCGGCATGCGCGCTCTCCCGTCCTTCGGGCCTTGTGAACGGCTTCACGAGCTGGTGTTTCCGAGTGTAGGCGCGAGCTGAGAGCCGATTCCTAGGGGCCCCGGCCGGCAACCGTATGGTGAGCGGCGTGGACGTACGCGACGCGCACGCCGCGGATCTCGACGCCACCACGCTCTACAAGATCCTGAAGCTGCGGGTGGACGTGTTCGTGGTCGAGCAGGTCTGTGCGTACCCCGAACTCGACGGCCGCGACCTCGAACCCGGCGCGCGGCAGCTCTGGATCGAGCAGTCCCGCGACGTGGTCGCGACACTGCGGATGCTGGACGACGGCGCCGCACTGCGCATCGGCCGGGTCGCCACTGCGCCGGGCGCGCGTTCCGGCGGGCTTGCCGGGCAGCTGATGGAGCGGGCACTGGTACTGGCCGGTGACCGCTCGGTCGTGCTCGATGCGCAGTCATACCTCGCGCGGTGGTACGAGCGGTTCGGCTTCGTTCCAGACGGGGACGAGTTCGTCGAGGACGGTATTGCGCACGTCCCGATGCGCCGCCCCTAGTGAGGCCCTCGGCGGAGTGGTCCCAGAGACCCCTAGACGGGGCGGACGCGCAGGCCCCTAGGCCGGGTGGACCTGGAGGCGCCGCGCCGACAAGCCGTCCGCTATCTCGCGCCTGACCTGCGCGCGCGCCCGCTCCCGAGCCCGCTCGAAATAGCCCCTCGGGTCGGCGAGCATCTGCTCGGCACGATCGTCGGTGTCGGCAACGACTATGCCATCGGCCATTGCTGCACCCCCTCGCTATCAGGTTACCCGCTCAGGACCCGTAGGCGAGCGCGTCGGCAAGCAATCCCGCCAGCAGCCGCAGCAGCGGCACGTCGCCCTCCGTGAGGTCGCCGGGCAGCAACGAGTCCACGGTCAGTAGCCCGAATGCGCGCGCGCCGGCCACCACGGGCACCGACAGGAACGTGCGGTAATCGTGGGAATGCGACGCATCCCAGCCGGGTGGCGGCTGGACCAGGACGTCGGCGCAAAAGCGGTGCTCGTTGCTGGCGAGCAGCTCGAACACCGGGTCGCCGACGCGCGTGCCTTCTATGAACGTCGTGCGCGGGCCGCCGGCGCGTCCCTCCGACAGTTCGGGTCGCAGTGCGCGTGGCGTCCGCGTGTCGAGACGGAACCAGGACGCGCGGACGCGGTCCGGGCCGATCAGCAGCGACGCGGAGTAGAGCACCATCGGCACCGTCTGCTCCCGCAGCGCGAGGCGCTCCCCCCGGTCGGCCGCCACAGCGATGCGGCCGATCTGGCGGACGATCGGGTCGAGCGAGTCGTTCATCGCGGTGCGCATGTCGATCGCGACGACTTCCGCCGCCTGCCGTTCCCGTTCGCGGCGGCGCTGCTCGATGGCCTGGACGACGACAGCCGTGGCCACGCTGAGCAGGTTGATCGCGATCCACCAGGCCCGGGCGCTGCCGTGCAGGCTGCCCACAATGATGGACGAGAGCGCGGCCAGCGACAGTGCCGCAACCGTCACACCGGTGGTGATGTAGAACCGGACGCCGCGGCCGCGCACGCCGCGACGCTATCGGAGCGGGCAACCCGGACATCACACCCGGTCGTTCCGCCGCCTGGGGTGTCCCGCCGCCCGAGCCGTTGAGCCGCCCAAGCTGTTGATCATCTCTGTCGATTCCGCCAATCTCGCGGCTACAACGGAGATCATCAAGCCCTCCACGCGTCGGCGTGCTGCGCCCGAAGCGGGCATGTGGATGAATTCAGACGGACGCGTCGCGAAACTGGCACACTGTCGCCGTGCCGTTTTCGGCAGATGCCCGAAGTGCCATACTCTGCCGCGTGCGTGAGCATCGCGTCCTGCTCCTGTGCCTGCTCACTGCCGCCGCGCTCGCCGGATGCACCAGCGAGCAGCCAGCCCAGGGCGACACCTCCACGCCGACGCTCAGCACGTATTCACCACCCACCTACGCGACCGCCCCCGCCAGCACGCCACCGATAACAACCGGCCCCAACGTCCGCCCCGGCGAGAAGCCACCAACCTTCCCCGCGTCGCTAAACAGGAACGATCGGGTAGCCGCGGACGTGTATGCCAAGTATTGGATGCAGACCCTGGACTGGGGCTACGCGACGACGGATTCGACGCTTGCAAGGCAGGCTTTCCTACCCTTGTGTACGGACTGCGAGCGCTTTGTGAAGGGTAACTTTGATGGTGCGCGAGCAAAAGGCGAACATTTCCGTGGTGGGCGGGTGTCATTCGTATCGTCGTCTATCCAGCCGAATGATCATCGCAGGGACTCGACCGCAGTATCGGATGTGACAGTGAGTGTCGCCGCACTCGAGACTCTGGACAGAGGCGGCCGCGTCATTGCGCACGCGGCTGCCATACCCAAGATCACCTACCGAATCTGGGTGCGCTGGGCCGGGGCCCGCTGGTTCGTCGTTGACTGGAAGGAAGCGATCACACAATGAACCGGCTGGGCGCAGCGATTGTCACGGTGCTGCTGTGGCAGCTGGCAGAGCATACTGCGCACTCATCAGCCGCATACGAACTCGCGTCCCCATGCGCTAACCGCAAGGGCTTCGAAGGATGTTCAAGACCTGGCACGGTA
>DATFRC010000258.1:0-42570 GCA_035263725.1 Jatrophihabitantaceae bacterium
TGTCGAGGCGGGCGGGTCAATCGGAACGCGGGTGCCGTCCGGCAGCACAGCTGTATGCTCCACTGCCTTCGGGTCGACATAGCCCGCCGTGAACACCCCGTACGGCGACGCCTCTCCTGGCGGCGCCGTGAGGTGAAAGCCTGGGTAGCTGGCCAACGCAAGCTCAACGGCGCTGTTGGAGAATGCCCGTCCGACCCGGGCGCGATCCGGCGAGCGCACCACGCAGCGCAGCAGTGCGCTCGCCCGCTCCTCGGTTGGCGCGTCCGGATCGTCGGTGCGCACCAGCGTCCACTCGGCGCCCACCACGTCGAGCTGCTCCCGCACCAGTGCCGCCTTGGCCTCGACGTCGAGCCCGGTAAGCACGAACTCGACCTGGTTGCGGAACCCGCCCAGTGTGTTGAGCGATACCTTGACGGTCGGCGGCGGCGGCTCGCCGCGCGCGCCGGTGAGTCGCACCCGATCCGTGCCGTCGGCCGCCACCAGGAGCGTGTCCAGCCGCAGGGTCACATCCGGGCCCGGGTAGCGGGCGCCCGTCACCTCGTACAGCAGCTGCGCGGTGACCGTGCCGACGGTCACCGCACCGCCAGTACCGGGGTGTTTGGTGATCACGCTCGACCCGTCGGAATGCATCTCGGCGATGGGGAAGCCGGGATGCCGCAGGTCGGCGATCTCAGTAAAGAACGAGTAGTTGCCGCCAGTCGCCTGGGCGCCGCACTCAATGACGTGGCCCGCCGCGACCGCGCCCGCGAGCGCGTCGAGGTCGGACCGTGCCCAGCCGAAGTGCGCCGCCGCCGGGCCGACCACCAGCGAGGCGTCGGTGACCCGTCCCGTGACGACGATATCGGCGCCAGCCGAGAGACAAGCCGCGATACCCCAGCCGCCGAGGTAGGCGTTGGCGGCGAGTGGTTCGCCGAGACCGAGCGCGGCGGCATGGCTGCGCAGGTCGTCGCCCTCGACATGCGCGATGCGAGCGGAAAGCCCCAGCCGCGCAGCAAGAGACCGCAACGCCGCAGCCAGCCCGGCCGGGTTGAGCCCGCCGGCGTTCGTCACGATCTTGACGCCCCGCGACAGCGCCGGGCCGAGGCAGTCCTCCATCTGGCCCAGGAACGTCTTGGCGTAGCCAAGGTGGTCGTCGCGCTCCCGGTCGCGGGCGAGGATGAGCATCGTCAGCTCGGCCAGATAGTCGCCGGTCAGGACGTCGAGCGACCCACCGTCGAGCATCTCGCGCACCGCCGTGAACCGGTCGCCGTAGAAGCCCGACGCGTTGCCGATGCGGATCGGCGAGGTCACGTCCGGAGCCTGGCACCCGGTACCGCAAAAAGCAAGCGCGCTTGATTGTTTTAGGTGCCGACTACTCTAGGGAGTCGGTCCGTTACAAGGGCTTGAGGCGAGCGGCTGCGCGTGGGCCGGCTTCAGCTTCGACTTGCGCCTCCGGGTGGTGAGCACGTCGATCACCAGGCGGCGCCGATGCCGACCGCGTTAAACCCATCAGATCCAGGATGGGAACCACATGTGGGCGTTCCATTCGTCCAGGGTCATCAACCCGCCGGTGTAGAGCGGCCACATCCACACGAAGTCCGCGATGACGATGCCCAGGTAGGTCGCCACCGCGAGTGCGCCCCACCGTCGGCGGCGTTCCGCCGCGAGATATGCCATAGCGCTACGGGTGCTGAGCACGGCTGGGCCCAGCAACGCCCCGAGCCCCAGCGTCACGCCGAGGATCAGGAACGGGACGAGCGGCGTCATATAGAAGAGGAACATCGTCCGCTTCAGATCGGGGAACCACACGAGCCAGCCGGCCGCGAAGGCGACCCAGACGGCGGCGGCGCGCCAGTCGCGTGTCGTGAGCCAGTGCCAGATCAGCCAGAGCAAGGCGGGGATGAACGCCCACCACATCAGCGGCGTCCCGATCAGCAGGATCTCCCGCGCGCACTGGTTGGCGCCGCAGCCCGTCGCGTTCCCGTTGTAGTAGTAGTCGACCGGACGTCCGAGGACGAGCCAGCTCCACGGCTTCGAGCCGTACGGGTGGGGTGAGTACAGCGTCTCGTGGAACCGGTAAGCGTGCAGCGTGTAGTCGCCGAGCGCGCGGATCGGTGCCGGCACCCAGCCCCACCAGAACGGGATGTGCATGCCGAACACGCTGAGGCGCCCACTCGCCGAGTGGGTGTCGGCCCAGTGCCGGTTCCACCCGTTCTCGCCGGCGACCCAGCCCAGGTAGGTCATCAGATATGCAGCGAGCGGAGCGACGAGCAGCGGGCCGAGAGAGGTGAGCCACGGCCGCCGGCAGGCCCGCCAGAGGCGCTGTACGCCGGCCGACTTCAGCGCGCCCCGGTCCCACAGCAGGCTGAGGATCCAGAACGCTATATAGAAGGAGAGCGCCGACCATTTAACGGCCAGCGCCAGCCCGAACATCACGCCCGCTACGAGCCGCCAGGGCCGCGGGCCGAGCGTCGGAACCCCGTCGCTCAGGTCGACGCCGGCGCCGACCAGCCCGGCCAGCCGGGCGCGTGTCTGTTCGCGGTCGAGCACCAGGGCGCCGAAACCCGCGACGATGAACAGCTGGAGGAAGATGTCCAACAGCGCGACCCGCGACTGCACTACGGACACGCCCTCCAGCGCGAGCAGCAGCCCGGCGATGCCCCCGAACAGGTTCGATCGGAACATCCGTCGCGCAATGCGGGTGAGCAGCAGCACGCTGACGATGCCGGCCAGTGCGGGCGCCATCCGCCAGCCGATCTCCTGCTGGTGCCACAGCCAGTGATCGCGCTGGCCCAGCCAGGACGTGAATGCGATCAGCCACTTACCCAGCGGCGGATGCACGATGAACATATAGCCGCGGTTGTCCTCGTACCCGAAGCGCAGCATCTCCTGCGCCTCGGTGGCGTAGTACACCTCGTCAAAACTTTTCCCGTGCGGCCAGCCCAGGGACCAGAGCCGGGTGAACGCTGCGACCAGCGTGACCGTGGCAGTGACCGCCCAGCCGATCGCGGGCGCCGGGTCCCGCCAGCTGGACAGCGACGCAGGAACCGGATGGGTCGGCGGAGCCGCCACCTCCGGCTGCGCGAGTGCCTCCTCCGCGGTCGCCGTCACGGCGACCGATCGTAGGGTCTGCGCATGAGCGAAGCTCCGGGGCGGGTCATCCTGGCCGCCGCTCCGCTGGGCGACGTACGGGACGCTTCGGCGCGCCTGTCGGCAGCGCTCGCCGCCGCACCGGTGATTGCCGCCGAGGACACCCGCCGGGTGCGCCGGCTGTGTGCCGATCTGGGTGTGACGCCGTCCGGGCGCGTCACCTCATTCTTCGACGCGAACGAGTCAGCACGGCTGCCGTCGCTACTCGCCGCACTGCACGGGGGCGAAGACGTGCTGGTCGTGACCGACGCGGGTATGCCGTCCGTGTCGGATCCCGGGTATCGCCTGGTGGTGGCCGCCATCGCCGAGGGCATCGAGGTCACGGTACTGCCGGGCCCGTCCGCGGTTACCGCGGCACTTGCGGTTTCCGGTCTTCCGGTGGACCGGTTCTGCTTCGAGGGCTTCCTGCCGCGGCGTGCCGGGGAGCGGCGGCGCGCCCTGGCGGCATTGGCCGCCGAGCCGCGCACGCTGGTCTTCTTCGAGGCGCCGCACCGGCTCGCCGCGACGCTGTCGGACATGGCGCGCGCGTTCGGCGCGGCCCGTCCCGCTGCGGTGTGCCGCGAACTCACGAAGAAGTACGAGCAGGTACTCCGGGGCGGCCTCGCTGAGCTCGCCGCCTGGGCCGAGGGCGACGTCCGCGGCGAGCTCACGCTCGTGGTGGGCGGCGCGCCGGCGTCTACCGCCCCGCCCGACGGGGCCGCGCTCGCCGCAGCGGTCGCGGAACGGGAAGCCGCGGGCGTGGCCCGCAAGGACGCGATCGCCGCAGTCGCTACCGCGCACGGTGTCGCCAAGCGTGACGTGTTCGACGCCGTGGTCGCCGCCAAGCGTTGAGCCCCCAATCGCGCAAGCGCTCATCGAGCACATCCCGCCTGGGCGGATCCGCGTTCCCACCACTCGCTGCGCTCGGGTGGACCCGCGTCTCCGCTCCGCGCCTTCGGCGCGGGCCGCGTCGCGGCGGCGGGCTCTTCGCGCAAGCGCTCATCGATAGGCTTGCGAGTATGAGCAGGAACATCCTGACTGCCGTGGCGTGGCCGTACGCCAACGGTCCACGGCATATCGGCCATGTCGCCGGATTCGGCGTGCCCTCCGACGTGTTCAGCCGTTATCAGCGGCTGGCCGGGAACAACGTGCTCATGGTGAGCGGCACGGACGAGCACGGCACGCCCATCCAGGTGCAGGCCGATCGAGAGGGTGTGTCCGCCCGCGACCTAGCCGACCGGTACAGCCTGGTGATCGCGAAGGACCTCCGAAAGCTCGGCCTGTCCTACGACCTGTTCACCCGCACCACCACCAGCAATCACTACGCGGTGACCCAGGAGATCTTTCTGGGGCTGCTGAAGAACGGGTACGTGTTCCCGCAGACGCAGCTGGGCGCGATCAGCCCTTCGACGGGGCGCACGCTGCCCGACCGATATATAGAAGGAACGTGCCCGATCTGCGGGTACGAGAGCGCACGCGGCGACCAGTGCGACAACTGCGGCAATCAGCTCGATCCCGCGGACCTGATCAACCCCCGTTCGAAGATCAACGGTGAGACACCGCTCTTCGTCGAGACCGAGCAGTACTTCCTCGATCTGCCGGCGTTCGCCGACACGCTCGGCGAGTGGCTGAAGAGCCGGCAGAACTGGCGTCCTAACGTGCAACGGTTCGCCCTCAATCTGCTGGATGACCTGAAGCCCCGGGCGATCACCCGGGATCTCGACTGGGGCGTGCCGGTTCCGCTCGAGGGCTGGCGTGACCGTTCCGACAAGAGGATCTACGTCTGGTTCGACGCGGTGATCGGCTACCTGTCCGCGTCGATCGAGTGGGCACGTCGCACCGGCGAGCCCGAGGCGTGGCGCGCGTTCTGGCAGGACCCGGAGGCACAGGGCTACTACTTCATGGGCAAGGACAACATCGTCTTCCACGCCGAGATCTGGCCGGCAATGCTGTTCGGTTACTCCGGGCAGGGCGATCGGGGTGGGACGCCGGGCAAGTACGGCGTGCTGGAGCGCCCGCACGAAGTCGTGTCGAGCGAGTTCCTCACCATGGAGGGACGCAAGTTCTCCTCGTCGCGCAATGTCGTCATCTACGTGGGCGACCTGTTGTCGCGTTACGACGCCGACGCGCTGCGCTATTACCTCGCAGTCGCCGGCCCGGAGAATCAGGACACCGATTTCACCTGGGCAGAGTTCGTCCGCCGCAATAACGACGAACTCGTCGCAAGCTGGGGAAATCTCGTTAACCGTACGATCTCCATAACTGCCAAGAACCTCGGCGCCATCCCGTCCCGGGGGACCCTCACCGACGCGGACCTTGCTCTGCTTACTCAGGCGCAACGGGCGTTCGACACGGTGGGCGAGTTGCTGGCCCGGTCCCGGCAGAAGGCTGCCATCACCGAGGCGATGAGCGTGGTTGGCGCCGCGAACAAGTACCTGTCCGACATGGCGCCGTGGAAGCTGCGCACCGAGGACCCTGAGCGGATGGCGTCGGTACTCCACGTCGCGCTCCAGGTGGTCGACGACTGTAAGACGCTGCTCACGCCGTTCCTGCCGTCGTCGTCGTCCAAGGTGCATGCGCTGCTCGGGGGCACCGGCGAGTGGGCGGCCATGCCGGACCTGGTCGAGGTCGACGAGCCGACCGCGGCCGGATCGCCGTCGTACCACGTGCTGACGGGCGACTACGACACCGGCGCGCGATGGCGCTCGACCCCGATCGAGGCGGGGCGCCCGCTCGCTGCGCCGACGCCGGTGTTCACCAAGCTCGACCCCTCCGTGGTGGACGAGGAGCTGGCCCGGCTGGCCGACGCGGCCGGTGTCTGAGCCAAGCGGTCCGCCGGCCTTGCCGGCCCCCGCGTTGGATGCCCACTGCCACCTCGACGCGATGGCGCGCCGCGCCGGCGTCGAGCCCACCCCTGAGTTCGTGGCGGACGTCATGGCAAAGGCTCGCACCGTCAACGTCACCCGGGTGATCACGGTCGGGGACACGCTCGCCTCGTCGTCCTGGTGTGTGCAGGCGGCTCGCGAGCACCCCGACGTGTACGCGGCGGTGGCCGTGCATCCCACGGAGATCGCCGGCCTGACCGACTCGGGTTATGCCGAGCTGGAACGCCTCGCCCGTGACCCGAAGGTCGTGGCCGTCGGGGAGACCGGGCTCGACTACTACTGGGATCGCACCGCGCCGGCAGATCAGCAGGGCCATTTCCGGCGCCACATCGACCTGGCGAAGCGTGTCGGCAAGCCACTGATGATCCATGACCGGGAGGCGCATGACGACGTGCTGCGCATCCTGCGCGAGGAAGACCCCCCGGACCGGGTAGTTTTCCACGCATTCTCCGGAGATGCGGCAATGGCTCGGGCGTGCGTCGACGCCGGATATGTCCTGTCCTTCGCGGGCGTGGTCACTTTCACAAACGCGCCACGGGTGAGAGAAGCTGCAGCCTCTGTTAACGCAGATCAAATCTTGGGCGAAACGGACTCCCCCTTCCTGGCTCCCCACCCCTTTCGCGGACGCCCCAATAGCCCATATTTACTTGCCCAAACGCTGCTGACCCTGGCCTCGGTGATGGGCCTCAGCACGGCCGAACTGTGCCAAGCGATGGCGCGGACGGTGTACACGTTTTTTGGGCTCGACTTAACGTAAAACTCATGTCATCAACTGGCCGCGGACTTGGCGGCTCGTTGAAAGCGCAGTTACCGTCCCTTGACTTTGCCTGGACTGGTTCCAGGTTGGGTCAGGCAGCGTCAACGCAGACGATGCGTAATCGACGAGAGGAGTTCCAAAGTTGCGTCGCAGCGTCATGTACGCCGTCGCCGGCTTTGCCTTAGCCGGTGTCGTCGGGGGCACAGTGGCCTGGGCGGCCACCTCGGACGACACCAAGACACTGAATCTGAAAATTGACGGCGAATCACAGCAGATCCACACCACGGCGAATACCGTTGGTGCCGCCCTTGACAAGGCGGGCTATCCGGTCGGAGCACACGACGTAGTGGCACCGGCGGCGACGGAGAAGGTGCACAGCGGCGAGGAGATCGTCCTCAAGCGGGGGCGGCTGCTGCACCTGACGATCGATGGCAAGGAACGCGACGTGTGGGTGACCACTCCGACCGTCGCGGACGCCCTGGCCCAACTCGGCTACTCGACGGCGGACTTCTCCTCCGTGTCGCGCGACAAGCGTTTGCCGCTGTCGCCGACTTCGATCGAGATCCGGTCACCGAAGCAGGTCACGATCATTCATGATCACAAGAAGCAGACTGTCACCACGACCGATGCGACGGTCCGGCAGCTGTTGACAGATCTGCGCATCAAGGTCGACCAGGATGATCGGCTCCGCCCGGCATCCACAGCCGTGCTGCAGAATGGCACGCAGATCCTGGTCCAGCGGGTGGTCCACAAGTTCCTGGTCGAACGCCAGTCGATCGGCTTTTCGACGAGCTATCAGCAGGACTCGTCCATGTACAAGGACCAGAGCGGCGTCGCACGCGATGGCAAGGCGGGCGTCGCCGCTGTCAAGTACGCGGCCGTCTACGTCGACGGAAAGCTCGTCGGCAAGGCACAGGTGTCGCGTAGCGTCGTTGTCGCTCCGGTGTCGAAAATCGTGAACGTCGGCACCCAGGAACGTCCCGCTCCGCCTCCGCCATCGAGTTCGAGTTCAGGCTCGAGTTCATCGTCGGCGCCGGCGGACACGAGTGGGCTGAACTGGGACGCCGTCGCCAACTGCGAGTCCGGTGGGAACTGGCACATCAACAGCGGAAACGGTTTCTACGGCGGACTCCAGTTCGACTACAGCACCTGGCTCGCCAACGGCGGCGGCCAGTACGCATCGCGCGCCGACCTCGCAAGCCGCGAACAGCAAATCGCGATTGCGAACAAGCTCTACGCGGCGCGTGGCTCGAGCCCTTGGCCAGTCTGCGGTCAGTACTTGTAAGCCGTTCGTAGACTGCCTTCTCACAAAGGCAAAACCTCAATCCCGGCACTGCGCGTCGCCACGCCGCGACACGCAGTCGCCGGGATTGAGCTTTGCTGGGAAAGCACGCTAGGGTCTGGCTCCATGCTGCGGGGGGAACGCATCGCGCGTGACTTGCGGACGGGAGTGTGTTTGTGCGTCGCAGCATGAAGTACGGCTTGTACAGTGCCGTACTCGCCGGCGTGGTCGGCGCAACTGTCGCCTGGGCTAACGTCGACAAGACGGTCACGCTGCGCGTCGACGGCCAGGTGCAGAAGGTCCACACGGTGGCAGGCAGCGTCCTCGGTGTGCTCGAGGTTGCGCACTATCCCGTCGGACCGCACGACGTCGTCGCTCCGGCTCTGGACGCCCGCGTCCACAACGGCAGCCAGATCGTCTTGCGGCGCGGCCGGTTGTTGCGGCTTATGGTCGACGGCGTACCGCGCAAGGTGTGGGTTACCGCTCCGACCGTCGCGGAAGCGCTCAGCCAACTCGGCTACTCGGACAGTGACTACTCGTCGGTCTCGCGCGACCAACGCCTGCCGCTCTCGCCGACCCTTATCACGCTGCGGCGTCCCAAGCAGGTGAGCATCACCGCCGACGGGCATACCCGCATTGTCACCACAACTGCACCGACCGTGGCGGCGCTCCTCGCCGAACTCCGCATCGCCGTCGGCCCCCAGGACATGCTTTCGGCCGTGGCGAATTCACCCCTGCGCGACGGCGAGATCATCAACGTCACGCGGGTGCGCGCCAACAGCGTGGTCAAGAACCACCCGGTGCCGTTCCCGACGCAGCGCGTGGGCGATTCGTCGATGTACGTCGGGCAGAGCACGCTCGTGCGCAACGGCAAGAACGGCGTCGAGGCGGTCACGACAGACGTCGTGTATGTCGACGGAAAGGTCGTCGGCAAGACGATCGTCAAACGGGTGGTAACGGTGCCGCCGATTGCGGCGATCGTGAAGGTCGGCACGAAACCCCAACCCGCACCGCCCGCTCCGGTGATCAATGTCGATCCCGGCTCCGCGCAGGCGACCGGCAAGCAACTTGCCGCACAGCGCGGTTGGGGCGCCGACCAGTTCAGCTGCCTGTACCAGCTGTGGAACAACGAGAGCGGCTGGCGGGTGGACGCCCAGAACCCGAGCGGCGCGTACGGCATTCCGCAGGCACTGCCCGGCGACAAGATGGCCGCCTACGGATCCGACTGGCAGACGAACGCGGCGACCCAAATCAAGTGGGGGCTGGCATATATCGCCGGTAGGTACGGAACGCCCTGCGACGCGTGGAGCTTCTGGCAATCCAACGGCTGGTACTAGCCCCGCGGCTGGTACTCGTCCGCCCATGGCCGATGATCTTGGACTTGTGGCTGCTATTCGACCGGAAGCCCAAGATCATGGCGTGAGACGAGACGGCCTCTGGTGAGCGGCGACAGCGCCCTGCTCGGCCCCGCCGAGATCCGCAGCTTGGCTGTGCAGCTCGGGGTGCGGCCGACAAAGGCGCTCGGGCAGAACTTCGTGCACGACGCGAACACGGTGCGCCGCATCGTTCGTACGGCAGCATTGTCCGCAGACGACGTGGTGCTCGAGGTCGGCCCGGGGTTGGGCTCGCTGACGCTCGGCCTGCTCGAGTCCGGCGCCCGCGTCGTCGCTGTCGAGATCGACCCCGTGCTGGGCGCGGCGCTGCCGGCTACCGTGGCCGCCCGCGCGCCGGACTCGGCCGGGCGCCTCACCGTCCTCGTCGCGGACGCGCTGCGGCTGGAGAGCGTGCCGGACCCGCAACCCGCGGCGCTGGTGGCCAACCTGCCGTACAACGTCGCGGTGCCGGTCGTGCTGCACCTGCTCGAACTGCTCCCGACGCTGCGTACCGGGTTGGTGATGGTGCAGGCGGAGGTCGCCGAGCGGCTGGCCGCGTCGCCGGGTACGAAGGCGTATGGCGCGCCCAGCGTCAAGGTGGCCTGGTACGCCGCCGCGAACCGGGCGGGCGCCGTGCCGCGGGCGGTGTTCTGGCCGGTGCCGAACGTCGACTCGGGACTGGTCCGGTTCACGCGGCACTCCCCGCCTAGGGGAGCGGCGCGGCAGGACGTGTTCCAGGTGGTCGACCACGCATTCGGGCAGCGCCGCAAGATGCTGCGCTCGGCGCTGGCGTCCTGGGCCGGCTCGGCAGCCGCCGCGTCGAACGTGCTGCGCGAAGCGGGCGTCGATCCGACCACTCGCGGGGAGATGCTCGACGTCGCCGCCTTCGCTCGAATCGCCGCAGCCCGGCCTCGCTCGCCGGAGCCGCCCGCCTGCGCGGTGAGCTGAGGATGTCAGCGAATCTGGCGGACCGGCTTGGCCGTGCCCCACGCCATGTCGGCGGTCCAGACGGTTGCGGACAGCCGTCTGGCCGTCGCCAGGCACAACCGGTCGGCAAGTGAGAGGCCATTGCCGGAGCGCCACAGCCGCGCTGCGAGCTCGGCGTCCTCGTCGTGCACCGGCTCGACGGTGAGTCCATAGCTGAGCAGGAGGCCGCGGGCGAAGTCCCAGTCGCGCTGGTGCGCGATGATCTTCTGCGCGATCTCGGACCAGTTTGCCGCGCTGCACGCGCCGCCCTGGCTCATGTGCCGCTCGACGACATCGGCACCCCGCTCACCCTGCAAGAAGCACAGCAGGGCTGAGGAATCGAACAGGTTCACGCAGCGTCTTCCGCTGCGGCCGCCTTGCGCCGGTCGGCGAGCAGTTCGCCGACAAGGTCGAGTCCCTTCAGCTCGTCGCGCACGAGCTGCTTGACCTGCTCTCTGGTTGCGAGGACGAGCCCACGACGCGTCTCCACGAGCACGAGTTGCGTACCCGGTTCCAGGTGCATGCGCTCACGTAGGTCCGAGGGGATGACCAGCCGTCCCCGGTCTCCCATCACGACGGGATACGTCCCACTCACGAGGCGAGCGTACCACCGCGCTTAGTCAGGAGCGGCCGTCGAACAGGCTGGTCACCGAGCCGTCCTCGAAGACCTCGACGATCGCCTGAGCGATCATCGGGGCGATCGAGAGCACGGTGAGTTTGTCGAACGCCTGCTCCGCTCGGATCGGCAGCGTGTTGGTGACGATCACCTCGGTGATCTTGCTGTTCTTCAGCCGGTCGGTCGCCGGCGGCGAGAAGATGCCGTGGGTGGCAGCGATGATGACGTCGGTGGCGCCGCTCTCGAAGAGCAGGTCAGCGGCCTGGCTGATCGAGCCCCCGGTGTCGATCATGTCGTCGACGAGCAAGCAGGTGTGCCCGGCAACCTCACCGACGACGCGGTGCGCCACGACCTTGTTCGCGACGTCCGGGTCGCGCGTCTTGTGGACGAAGGCGATGGGCCGTCCGCCCAGCCGGTCCGCCCACTGCTCGGCGGCCCGCACGCGCCCCGTGTCGGGCGAGACCACGATCAAGTCGTCGACCGGGTACTTCTTCCTGACGTAGTCGGAGAGCAGCGGCAGCGCGAACAAGTGGTCGACGGGCCCGTCGAAGAAGCCCTGGATCTGTGCCGTGTGCAGGTCGACCGCCATGAGCCGGTCCGCGCCGGCCGTCTTGAACAGGTCGGCCATCAGGCGCGCGGATATCGGCTCGCGGCCCCGATGCTTCTTGTCTTGACGCGCATACGGGTAGAACGGCATGACGACGGTGATCCGCTTGGCCGACGCGCGTTTGAGCGCGTCGCAGAGGATCAGGCTCTCCATCACCCATTGGTTGATGGGAGTCGTGTAGGACTGGATGACGAACGCGTCGCTGCCGCGCACCGACTCGTTCGGCTTTATGAACGTCTCGCTGGCCGGGAAGTCGATCGCCGTCGTCGGGGTCACCGTGATGCCGACATCCTCGGCGATCTCGTCTGCCAGCTCCGGGTACCCGCGCCCGGCCAACAGCACCAGCGTCTTGCGTGCGGACAGGTGTCTCGTCGACAGGTGTCTCCTGCTCATGCCTGGTCCCCTTCGGCGCGCTCAGCGGCCTTGGCGGCTGCGGTGCCCGGCCGCTTCCGTCTTACCCAGCCTGGCACGTTTTCCTGGCGCGCGCTCGACCGGGTTAAAGCTCCCGGCGGGACGTCCTTCACGACAACGGAGCCTGCTGCGGTGTACGCGCCGTCGCCGATTTCCACCGGAGCGACGATCATGCTGTCCGACCCGATGCGGACGTGGTCGCCCACCGTACTGCGGTGCTTGGCCATCCCGTCGTAGTTGACGAACACCGTGGCCGCGCCGACGTTGCTCTGCTCGCCGATCGTCGCGTCGCCGACATACGACAGGTGCGGCACCTTGCTCCCGGCACCCACCTCGCTGCCCTTGAGCTCGACGTACGTGCCGACGTGGACGCCGTCGTGCAGCACCGTGCCCGGGCGCAGGTACGCGAACGGGCCGATCGTCACGTCCGCGCCGATATTCGCCTGCCGGCACACGGCGCGCTCGACGGTGGCCCCCGGGCCGACGGCGGTGTCGAGAAGCGTCGTCTGCGGGCCGATCACGGCACCGGCGGCAACCGCCGTCGTGCCGTGCAGATCGACGGACGGCAGCAACGTCACGTCGCGCTCGAGCGTGACGCCGGCGTCGACCCAGGTGGTGGCCGGATCCACGACGGTCACCCCGGCGCGCATGTGCGCGTCGAGCAGCCGCGCGTTGTAGCTGCGGTGCGCGGCGGCGAGTTGCACTCGGTCGTTCACCCCGGCGGTCTCGTCGTGTGCGGCGATCACGGCGCGCACCGGCTGCCCCTGGCTCACCAGGATGGACACGACGTCCGGCAGGTACTGCTCGCCCTGGGCATTGTCCGTGGTGAGCTTGCCGAGTGCGTCGCGTAGCAGTGTGTGGTCGAACGCGTACACGCTGGCAGCGACCTCGTTGATTGCGCGCTCCTCGGTGGTCGCGTCGCGATGCTCGACGATCTTGGTGACGGTGTCGCCCTCGCGTACCACCCGGCCGTAACCGGTGGGGTCGTCAGCCATGCTGGACAAGATCGTGGCCGCCGCGCCGTCGTGCGCCGCGACGAGCGCCTGGAGCGTTGCCGCCGTCAGCAGCGGTGCGTCGGCGGGCAGGACGACGACGGTGCCGGTCGCGTCCGGTGGCACCGCGTCCAGGGCGACACGCACCGCGTGGCCGGTGCCGTGCTGCTCTTCTTGCACGACCGGCGTGGCGTCCGGCGCGATGGCGGCGAGGTGCTCGCGCACGGCGTCTCGGCCGTGCCCGATCACCACGACGGTGCGCTCGGCGTCTAGTGGCTCCGCCGCGGCGAGCACGTGGCCGAGCAGCGTTCGCCCGGCGAAGCCGTGCAGCACCTTCGGCGATACGGATTTCATGCGGGTGCCCTCACCCGCGGCAAGGACGATGACGGCGACCGGGCGAGCGGAATAGGCCACGGCAGTGAGCCTAGATGCCCCCTGTTGCGATAGCGCCAAGGCGGTCGCCGGAGTGATCGACATCGAGGAGTTCCGGCGCTTCCACAGTTCGACGTACGTCGACGATCCGCTGCTGCACGGGCTGAAGAGTGACGAACTGGCTGATCTGCTGGATCACATCGTCGCTGATCGAACGAACGACCTGCCGCGCGATATCGACCTCGATGCACAGTGACGTACCTGCTCGACACGAATGTCGTGTCCGAGATTCATAAGCGCCGCCCGGATCGATCGGTGCTGGACTGGCTGGTCGATACGTTGCCGTACGAACGGCATCTCAGCGTCCTCACGCTCGGCAAGCTGCGACGCTGGGTTGAAGCCCGTCGCCGTAGGGATGAGGTCGCGGCCGCGGCGCTGGAGCAGTGGCTAGGCGAGCTGGTCGTCAGTTGCGGCCGCCGGATCGTGCCGATCACTTCGCAGATCGCTGATCGTTGGGGGCACTTCGCCGTTCCCAGTCGGGTAGCGGTCATTGACGGGCTGCTGGCCGCCACGGCACTCGTCCATGACTGGACACTGGTCACGCGCAATACCGCGGACGTCGCGGGGACCGGAGTGCGCACGCTCAATCCGTTCACGCCGGAACGCTGACCGTACGGGTCCGTATGGCCCAGCGCGATGCGGGTAGGAGCGCCGCGCCGGCGCCGACGAACACTACGGCCAGGATCAGCCAACCCGGCCGACCCAGATGGAGCGCCGTGGTCGTTACGACCAGTGGTGCCAGCATCTGCCCGGCGGCGAAGCCACCGTTGAACACTCCCTGGTAGGCGCCCGGGGCATCGGGCGCCGCCAGGTCGTAGCTGAGCGTCCAGCCCACGGCCGCGGAGATCATCTCGCCGAATGTCTGCACGACGCCACCCACGATCAATATGACGGCGGCGATCCATGCGGCCGTGCCGCCTGCAGCCGCGTACACAAGGCAGGCAAGGCCGAGCAGCAGCCCGCTGCGCCGGGCCGCCCGCCCGGCGGCGCCGACCGAGTCGATCCGTCGCGTCGCGTGCACCTGCAGCAGCACGATCATCGCGGTGTTGAGCAGGAACACCACTGAGACCATTACCCGCGGGGCGCTCGTGTGCCCGGCGATCCACAGCGGCAGGCCCACCTCGAGGATCCCGAACTGCACGGTGAGAACTGCACAGAGAACGGTGATGGTCAAGTACGGCAAGTCGGTGAGCGCACGCCGGGGCGGGCCGCCGTTGCCCTGTTCGGGGCTCGCCACGAGAGGCAGCCGGACCAGCAGCGCGGCGGCGAAGACGAACGTGAGCGCGTCCACGATGATCACGCTGAGGTAGGCCGTGCGGGTGTCGGCCTGCAAGGCCAGTGCCGCTACCGCTGCCCCCGCGCCGATGGCGAGGTTGGTGACGACGCGCAGGTACGCGCGGGTCGGCGTGCGGCGTTCCAGCGGCAGGCCGACCGCGATCAGCGTGTTGCGGATTGCGTTGCCGGACTGATCGACGATCGCGACGAGGCAGATCGCCGGGAGGAACGTCGCCATCGAGTGCACCCGTACATAGCTCAGCATCCCGGCGGCTTCTATCAGGGCGAGTACCACGACCAGCTTGCGCGGGTCCCAACGGTCGGCGGCATGTCCGGCCGGGATGCTCGCGGCGACGCCGCACGCGCCGGCGATGGTGAGCCCGATGCCGACCTGCCCCACGGACAGGCCCGCCGAGCGGGTGAAGAACAGCGCGCTCGTCGTCATGAACAGGCCGCTGCCGAAGCGGTTCACGAGCGTGGACAGCGCCAGGCGCCGGACCAACGGGTCGGTGGGGACGAGCCGCATGCCATTGATCCGAACCGGCATGTGGAGCGTCGGCGATTGATTTAGGCTTCTCCTTAATGATCGAGATGCGCCTGCGGGTTGCCGACCTGGCAGAGACGAGCTTCGCGGTCTCCCCGCTGCAGGAGACGGTGTTCAGTCTCTGGGTGTGGCGCGCGCCTGGGCGGCAGGCGTTTCATCTGCCGTGGCGGCGCGCATCGGCCGCGGCCTGGGGCCGCTGCGACGTAGAGATGCTCGACGCGCTGGTCGCACCGCGCCGGTGGGTGCCGGACTTCCTCACTCCACGACCTGCGACGCCATTGACGGAGTTCGCCGCGGAACTCGCAATCGTGGGAGCGACGCCGGCACAGCGTGTCGCCGACGGGCTGCTGACCGCGTACGACGGCGCACCGCTGCCTGCCGTCCTCGGCGGGCGTCCGGACGTGGCGCTGGCCCGCATGGTGGCGGCGCTTTCCGAGTACTGGCAGGCGTGCCTCGAGCCGTGGTGGCCACGCATCCGGGCGGTGCTGGAGGCTGACATCGTCTACCGGTCGCGGCAACTCGCCCTGGGCGGGGCGCGGGCGCTGTTCGCCGACCTCGACTCGCGTGTGCGCTGGGCCGACGGAGTGCTCTACGTCGATCGGCTGCCGGGCGTCGACTACGTCATCGACATCGACGGGCGCGGGCTACCGCTCGTCCCGTCGCTGTTCTGCCGGGGTGCCATCACCTACATCAGCGCCGAGGAGCCACCGCTGATCACCTACCCGGCTCGCGGGCGGGCGACGGTGTGGCAGACCGCCGATGTCGCCACCGACGCGGCTCTCGCCGAGTTGCTCGGCGTACCGCGAGCGCGGCTGCTCACCCTGCTCGACCGGCCTGCCTCCACCACCGAATTGGCGCATCGGCTGGCCGTCTCGCCGAGCGCGGTGAGCCAGCATCTACGTGTGCTGCGTGCCGCCGGGCTGCTGGCCAGGGCCCGCAGCGGCCGGGCTGTGCTCTACCTGCGAAGCCCGCTCGGTGACCAGCTCGTGGGCCGGCGGTCCTAGCTGAACTCGACCGCGGTGGTGTTCGCGCCGGAGATAACGACGCCGACATGCTCGCCGCGGGCCGGACGGTAGGCGCCGCTGCGCACTGCGGCGTAGGCCGTGGCTCCGGCAGGTTCGGCCACCACGCGGGCGATGTCCCACAACGCGGCCTGGGCGGCCCGGATCGCGTCGTCGTCAACCAGGACCGTCTCGATGAACTGCTTGGCAATGGGGAACATGAGCTCGCCGACCCGGCGCGGGGCCAGCGCGTCGCTCGCCACGCTGTCGGCGCGGGCGTCCACCGGGTGCCCGGCGCGCAGCGCCTCGGTAAGCGTCGGCGCACCCTCGGGCTCGACGCCGATAACCCGGACGTCCCCGGCGTAGTAAGCGGCAATGCCGCCGATCAACCCGCCGCCGCCGACCGGCACGAGCAGGGAGTCGAGCTCGGGCGCCTGCGCACGCAGCTCCAGAGCGACGCTGCCCTGTCCCAGCAACGTCAGCGGCTGATCGTAGGCATGGACCTCGAGCGCCTCGTGCGTCGCCGTCCACGAACGGCATGCCTCTAGCGCGTCCGCGTACCGATCGCCGCCGATGACGAGCGCGGCGCCGTAATCCTTGATGCGAGCGATCTTCGCCGGTGAGGACACGGTCGGCACGAAGATCGTCGCCGGCAGGCCACGGGTCATCGCGGCCCATGCGACCGCGGCACCGTGGTTGCCGCCCGATGCCGCCACGACCCCGGCCGATGGGACGTCGCGCAGCAGCAGGTTGGCGATCGCGCCGCGGGCCTTGAACGAGCCGCCGTGCTGTAGCTGCTCGAGCTTGAGCGTGACGCCGTCGAGGTCGAGTACCGGGGTGTGCCGGACGTGCGGGGCGATCACCTCGTAGGTCCGTTCGATGCCGGAGCGATCGATGACGTCGTCCATGTCGCCACCCTCGCAGATGACCCGCCGGAACGAGGTGCGAATTTCGCCGCGCAACGTACGTGAATGGCTGGGGGACTCGGACTCGAACCGAGACTGCAAGGCTCCAAAGGCCTGCGGGCTGCCGATTACCCCATCCCCCAATCGAACGTTCAGCCTACCGGCGGTGAATGCTCGTCGACGTCTGCGGCCTGCCTACGCTCGCGTAGGTTACGCTGCGGTAACCAGCCGAGGAAGGCCGCATATATGACCCTGCTCGACAGTGCGGCGCCGGCCGGGCGCGGCCCGAAACCGGCGACCGAGGGCAACAAACGGCACGGGGAACAGTTCCTGCTCTACACCTTCGTGATCGTGCCGTTCCTCGCATTTCTGGCCGCGATACCTGTGGCGTGGGGCTGGGGCCTGAACTGGACGGACGTGATCTTGATGATCGCGTTCTACTACGTGTCCGGCTTGGGGGTGACGATCGGATACCACCGGCTTTTCACGCACGGGTCGTTCAAGGCACGGCGCTGGCTCCGCATCGCACTGGCGATCGCCGGCAGCTTGGCTGTGGAAGGCCCGGTCATCCGTTGGGTGGCCGACCACCGCCGCCACCACGCATTCAGCGACCGCGAGGGAGACCCGCACTCGCCATGGCGCTACGGCGACACGGCAGGCGCGCTGGCCAAGGGGATGTGGCACGCCCACGTCGGGTGGCTGTTCGACATCGAGCACACCAACCGGGAGCGGTTTGCTCCCGACCTGCTGCAGGACCGCGACATCGTCCGGGTAAGCGACCGCTTCTGGCTATGGACGCTCGCATCGGTGCTGGCGCCGCCATTGCTGGGAGCGCTGATCTCGTGGTCGTGGATCGGAGCCCTGTCGGCCTTCTTCTGGGCGAGCCTGGTACGGATCTTCTTGCTGCACCACGTCACGTGGTCGATCAACTCGATCTGTCACATGATCGGCGAGCGTCCCTTCACCGCCCGGGACAAGAGCACGAACTTCTGGCCGCTCGCGGTCCTGAGCTTCGGCGAGAGCTGGCACAACATGCACCACGCCGATCCGACCGCGGCCCGGCACGGCGTGCTGCGCGGGCAACTGGACGCGTCGGCGCGCCTCATCTGGATTTTCGAGAAGCTGGGCTGGGCCTCCGACGTGCGCTGGCCCAAGCCGGACCGCCTGGCAAAGTTACGGCTGTGACACCCTCCAGACCCCGGGTACGGATGACCGGCAAGGAGCGCCGCGAGCAATTGCTCGACGTGGGCCGGTCGCTGTTCGCCGAGAAGGGCTTCGAGGCGGCGTCGATCGAGGAGATCGCCTCCCGGGCCGGAGTGAGCAAGCCCGTGGTGTACGAGCACTTCGGCGGCAAGGAGGGGCTGTACGCGGTCGTCGTCGACCGGGAGATGTCGGCGCTGCTCAACCGCGTGACCTCGGCGCTGACCGCGGGGCATGCGCGCCAACTTGTCGAGCAGGCTGCCCTTGCTCTGCTTACCTACATCGAGGACGAGACGGACGGGTTCCGGGTGCTGACCCGGGACGCGCCCGTGGTGTCCGGCTCCGGGACGTTCTCGTCGCTGCTCAACGACATCGCCTCACAGGTCGAGTACATCTTGGCCCGCGAGTTCGACCGGCGTGGCCTGCAGTCGAAGCTCGCCGGCATGTACGCGCAGATGTTGGTCGGCATGGTGGCGCTTACCGGCCAGTGGTGGCTTTCGGCACGCAAGCCGAAGCGCGAGGAGGTGGCCGCGCACCTCGTAAACCTGGGCTGGAACGGCCTGCGCGGCCTGGAGCCGAAGCCCACGCTGAGCATCAGCACGAGACACGAAGCCGCCGGTTAGTGAATCTGCGTCGCGCGCCGGGCGGCTCTTCGCGCGAGCGCTTCATCGCGCTTGGGCGCCGAGGGTCGGGCCGGTCGCGACCCGGACTGCCCGGTACACCCCCTCGGCAGCGAGGGCCGCGGCGAGGCGTATCGCGTCGTCGCGGCTTGCTGCCAGGAACGCGCAGGTAGGTCCCGACCCGGACACGATCCCGCCGAGGGCGCCCAACTCCCGGCCGGCGTCGAGCGTGCGCCGGAGCGCTGGAGCCAGTGACAAGGCGGCCGGCTGCAGGTCGTTGTACAGCCTGGCTGCGATCAGCTTCGGATCACCGCGGTGCAGCGCGTCGAGTATTGCGTCGGGCTGTGTCGTCGTGCCGCCGCCGAGGCGGTCCAGCTCGCGGTATGCGGCCGCCGCGGAAATGCCGTGCTGGGCAAGGGCAAACACCCAGTGCAGGATCGTCTTGGTGCTCACGCCCTTGAGTCGCTCGCCCCGGCCGGTACCGACCGCGGTACCTCCGAGCAGCGCGAACGGCACGTCGCTGCCCAGCTCCGCTGCCAGCTCGCACAGCGCCGTACGCGACAATCCGGTTCGCCACAACGCGTTGCAGGCGACGAGTGTCGCGGCGGCGTCGGCTGAGCCACCCGCCATGCCGCCCGCCACGGGGATCGCCTTGACGATCTCGAGCCGGACGTTCGGCGATACGCCCGCCCGCGCCGCCAGTAACGCCGCCGCACGCCAGGCCAGATTGTGCTCGTCGGTAGGTACGTCCGCAGCGCCATCGCCGGTGACCGCGAGCTCGATTCCGTCGGCCGGCGCGGCTACCACTTCGTCATACAGGTCGACTGCATGAAGCACCGTGACCAGCTCGTGGTAGCCGTCGGGGCGCAGCGGGCCGACCGCCAGGTGCAGGTTCACCTTCGCGGGCACCCGTACACGGACCGGCATTAGGCGACACTAACCGCATGACGGAACGCATCCGCATCTCCTCCGGGTCCACGTTCGAAGAGCAGATCGGCTATAGCCGGGCGGTTGTCGACGGCGACTGGGTATTCGTGTCCGGGACGACCGGCTTCGACTACGCCACGATGACGATCGCCGACGACGTGGTGGCACAAGCCGAGCAGTGCCTGACCAACATCGACACAGCGCTCGGCGAGGCCGGCGCGACGTCCGCGGACATCGTGCGGGTGCGCTACCTGCTGCCGGACCGCACGGATTTCGAGTCGTGCTGGCCGGTGCTGCGCGGCTACTTCGACAACGTCCGGCCCGCGGCCACCATGATCGAATGCGGCCTGTCCGACCCGCGGATGCGCATCGAGATCGAAGTGACCGCCCGGCGTTCGACGTGACCTCGCCTCGCCGGTAGGCTATTCAAGTTGCCCGGCGAGGGACCGCACCGGTGGTGTGTCCGTCATCGACGCGGTGTCACCGTCGGCGCGGCGACATCTGCGACAAGTCCTCTTATGTAGTAAGGAGCAGCACCGTGTCCGAGGTCCGCCTGCCGGCCGAGCCCCGTACCGAGTTCGGCAAGGGCGGCGCTCGCCGCACCCGTCGCGCCGGCAAGATCCCCGCCGTCATCTACGGACATGGCGCTGCGCCACGGCACGTATCGCTGCCCGCCAAGGAGTTCGGCCACGCCATCAAGCACGGCGGTGCGAACGTGCTGCTCACGCTGAGTCTGAACGGCGCCGAGGAGCTTGCGATCCCGAAGGCGATTCAGCGGCATCCGATCAAGGGTGTCTTCGAGCACGTCGACCTGCTCGCAGTGCGCCGCGGTGAGAAGGTCACTATCGACGTGCCGATCGTCGTCGTCGGCGAGGTCGCCCGAGGCGGCCTGCTGGCCCAAGAGAGCAACGTCGTCAGTGTCGAGGCTGAGGCAACCCAGCTGCCGTCCGAGATCCAGGTGAACATCGACGACCTCGAGATCGGTTCGCACGTCACTGCCGGCGACCTCACGTTGCCTTCGGGCGCGACACTGGTCACCGATCCGCGGCAGGTGCTCGTGCTCATCCAGGAGGCGCCGACGGCGGCCGACCTGGAAGAGGAAGGCGAGGGCGAGGCCGAGGAGCCGGAGGCCGAGGGAGTGCCGGCCGCCGAGGCCGAGGGCTCGTCCGAATAGCACGTGCACTGGCCCTCGCGCTCCGCGGGAACCGCGGATCGTCAGCTCGTTGTCGGACTCGGCAACCCGGGGTCCCGCTACGCCGGCACGCGTCACAATGCCGGGTTTCTCGTCGTCGATCTGCTGGCTGAGCGTATGGGTGGGCGGTTTCGAAGGCGTGGGCTCTGCGACGTCATGGAGGGCCGGCTTGCCGGCGCACCCGTCGTGCTGGCAAAGCCCAGGGCGTACATGAACGAGTCAGGCGGGCCGATCGTCGCGGTGTCGCGGTTCTACAAGGTGCCTGTAGACCGGCTGACGGTCGTGCACGACGACCTCGACCTGCCGTTCGGAACGTTGCGGCTCAAGCGCGGTGGTGGCGACGGCGGCCACAACGGGCTGCGCTCCGCGACCGCCGCGCTGGGGAGTCGCGAATACGCCAGGGTACGGTTCGGCATCGGCCGACCACCCGGGCGGCAGGATCCCGCTGACTACGTGCTGCGTGACTTCTCCGCAGCTGAGCGCAAGGACCTCGGCTATCTCGTCGATCGCGCCGCGGACGCGGTCGAGGCGCTGCTGTCAGAGGGGCTCGAAGCCGCGCAGAACGCGTTCAACGACTAGCGGCCGGGCATGCCGGCCCCGTGCGGCGTGATCTTGGACTTTTGGTCGAATAGCAACCACAACTCCAAGATCATCGCGGTGTGGGGGAGGAGGCCAGCTGCTGGGCGGTGCGCGCGACGGCGTTTGCCAGGTGGCGCGGCGTCCGGCCCTGGTCGTGCAGCCAATAGCCGATCTGCTCAGCAGTGAGCCCGGCGAGCAGGATGTCGGCGCGCACTCCCGGGTCGGCGGCGCCGGCGGAGGCAAGTAGGAACTCGCAGTGCTGGCGCCAGAACTGGTGGGAACCGGTACGCAGGCGCGCGCCTGGGCTGGACGTCTGGCTCATCGCGACGAGCTCCGTGTTGCGTGCGACGTAGCCGACGTAGGTGCGCACGAAGGCTGTCAGGCGCTCCACGGGTTCGGCGCCGGGCCCGAGGGGCGGCGGGCCGTTGAGGATGCGGTCTTGGAGTGCGCGCTCCTGCTCGTCCAGCAGAGCGACGGCGAGGCCAGCCTTGTCGCCGAACCGCCGAAACAAGGTTCCCTTCCCGACTCCGGCGGCGGCGACGACGTCGTCGAGTGTCACGGCAGCGATGCCACGTTCGCCGAACAGCTGCTTGGCCGCATCGAGGACACGCCGGCGATTGCGCGCAGCGTCGGCTCGCTCGGTAGCCGGCGGCTCGCCCACGATCGGAAGCCGTTGACGAACCGGACTTCGGTCCGTATGGTGGCCTGAAGGCATAACCGGACTCTAGTCCGAATGAGTGAAGGAAGCAATCATGGCCAGCTTGCTGCACATCTCGGCGTCGCCTCGTGGAGAAGCGTCCGAGTCATTGCGTATCGCCGGCACGTTCGTCGATGTCTACCGAGACGCCAACCCAGACGACCAGATCGACACGTGGGACCTCTGGGACGGCACGTTGCCCGAATTCGGCCGCGCCGCCGCGGCGGCCAAGATGACGGTTCTCGGAGGCGGCGAGCCGGCCGGCGACCAAGCGCCGGCCTGGCACGCCGTGCGGGCTGCTATAACGCGGTTTCTCGCGGCGGATCGCCTGCTGTTCAGCGTCCCGATGTGGAACGCCGGCATCCCGTACATCCTGAAGCAGTTCATCGATGTGGTGTCGCAGCCGGGCTCAATCTTCGGTGTCCACCCACAGACCGGATACCAGCACCTGCTGGCCGGCAGCGGCAAGAAGGCCGCGGTGATCTACTCCAGCGGTGTGTGGGGGCCGGATCTGGGGCCGGAGTTCGGGAGCAACTTTCAGTCGACGTACTTCGCCGACTGGCTGCGGTGGACCGGAATCGCGGACATCGCAGTGATCCGCTTCCACCCGACACTGACCGGTGACGTGGACGACGCGCGGCTGACGGCCGATGCCGATGCCCGGGCCGTGGCCAAGGCGTTCTAGGCAATGACGCAGTCAGACCAAGGTGAAGCCGGCGTGGTGCGCCTCGTGGTCGAGTAGCCAGCGCTTGGCGGGAAGCCCGCCGCCGTAGCCGGTCAGCGACCCGTCAGCGCCGATGACACGATGGCACGGCACGATGATCGGGATCGGGTTCTGGCCGTTGGCCACACCGACAGCACGCGCTCCGTCCGGGTGCCCGATGGAGGCGGCGACCTTGCCATAGCTCGTCGTCTCGCCGTACGGGATCTCGGTGAGCGCCCGCCAGACAGCCTGCTGGAATGTGCTTCCCCGCGCGTTCAACGGCAGATCGAACTGCTGCCGCTTGCCGGCGAAGTACTCGCTGAGTTGGGTGCGAGCGTCGTCGAACGCCGGGTCGTCGCGTTCCCAGGCGTCCCGGATCTGCCTGGGATACCGGGCCTTTGGCAGGTCCAGACCGGTGACACCGCCTTTGTCGCGGGTGACTAGCAACGCTCCGATCGGCGAGTCGATATACGTGTACTTCATAGGTGCCTCCAGAGTTGGTGCGTCGCGTACGAGCGCCACGGCGCCCAGCCAGCTCGTCCGTCAGATATCTCGATGTCGAGGGATGCCGCCGCGTGCTGGACGCCGAGGTCGCCCGTGAGCAGGACGTCCGGATCGCCGATGGCACGCATCAGCAGGTAGTCGGCGGTCCATGCGCCGATGCCCGGTGTTGCGAGTAGCGCCGTCCGGCTCGCACCGCGGTCAGCGCCCGGGTCGAGTACGAGCGAACCCGACGCCATTGCGGCAGCGACGGTATGCAGCGTGGCTGCCCGCCTGCGCGGCATCGGCAGCACGTCCGGATCGGTGTCCGTGAAGGAGTCCGCCGCAGGGAACAGCCGCCACTCGTCGAACACCGGCGTGCCGAACGACGTCGCTATGCGCCCGAGCAACGTGCGCGCGCCTGGCACCGACACCTGCTGGCCGACGATTGCCCGCACCGCCATTTCGAACCCGTCGACGGCGCCGGGGGAGCGTAGTCCCGGATGTTTGCGGGCGAGCGGCGCCAGTTGGGGGTCCGCGTCGAACACGGTATCGACCGCGACGGGGTCCGCGTCCAGGTCGAGCAGGCGCCGGATTCTGGCGACCGCGGTGATCAGGTCGCGCTGATCCGTCAGCCGCAGCCGGCAACGGACGTAGCCCCCGCCATCGCGCAGCGCCGCCAGTGCCGGTCCGCCGGGGAGTCGCAACGTCCGGGTGAACGTGTCGCCATCGAACGCCTCGACGCCAGGAACCGCTCGCGCACCGAGGAATTCGAGCGTCGCGGCGAGATCCATCGGTGCGCGGTACGGCAGTCGTAGGTCGAGCACGCCGATGGACGGCGTAACGCCCGGGCGGCGCGTCGCACGCAGGCCGGTCGGTGTCGTAGCGAACACCGCTTGGATCGTCTCGTTGAACTGGCGGATGCTCGCGAACCCGGCGGCGAACGCGACGTCTCCTGCCGGCACGTCCGTCGTCTCGAGCAGGATGCGCGCCGTCTGGGCCCGCTGTGCCCGGGCGAGTGCGAGCGGGCCGGCGCCGACCTCGGCGACGAGTGTGCGATGGATCTGCCGTTCCGAGTAGCCGAGCCGCGCGGCCAGGCCAGCAACGCCCTCGCGATCCACAACTCCGTCGCGAATCAGGCGCATCGCACGACCGGCCAGGTCGCCGCGCACGTCCCATTCGGGCGAGCCCGGGGACGCATCGGGTCGGCATCGTTTGCATGCGCGGTATCCGCAGCGTTGCGCGGCAGCAGCGCTCGGGTAGAACGTGACGTTCTTGCGCTGCGGGGTGATGGCCGGGCAGGACGGCCGGCAGTAGATGCCCGTGGTGCGCACGGCGACGAAGAACCACCCGTCGAAGCGCGCGTCCCGGCCCTGCACAGCCCGGTAGCAGGTCTCCGGTTCAGGTATCACGTCATTCAGTCTGGGTGAGCGGTCTGACAAGGGCTAGCGGTTTTCGGACGTCACCCCAGCACCTCGAGAGCCGGTGTATAGAGCGCCCGCGCCGGTATCGGCCGGCACTCGTACGGGCGCGCCAGCCCGGGGCGCCATGCCAGCAGTCGCGTACTGGAGCCGGCGTTCAGTGCGATAACGAGCCATTGGTCGTTCGGCGAGAAGGCCAGTGCGGCGCCGTACCCCTGGGGCGGCAGCTCGATACCCGGCACGATGTCGACCCGACCGGTGTCGAAGTGCAGAACCGCGATGTCGGCCGGCGGTGCGGGATGCTCGGCAGCGAATCGCGGATCATGCTGGGCGCGGCGCAGCGTGAACGCGAGTTGCGTGCCGTCGTGGCTGATCGCACCGTCGAGGGCTCGCGGTGAGCGGGCGGCGAAGTAGTCGGTCGTGGCGCCGGTCGCGAGCATGCGCCGGTGTATCGGGCATGGGTTGCTTGGGTTGTCGCACGTGCCGGTCCATATCAGCATGCGGTCGTCTGCTACCACGGTGGCGCCCTGGCCGAGGCGTACGCGGATGCTTCCCGTTGCCGCGTCGACCAGCGCCAGCCCGGGCGGGTCCTGTCCGGCGACGAAATTGCCCGCGACCGCTTCAGCTTGAAAGTCGGACGGCAAGTGCGCTGTCCCGCCGCGGCCGAGCGGCACAACGGTCGTGTCCATCACCCCGCGGCCCTGGCCCAACAGGGCCACTCCACCCTGCGCCACGACGGTGCTGCCGCCGGCACCGACCCGCATCAGCTGGGCGCCGCCGGAAAGGCACTGCGCCAACGCCACGGCGCCGGGCTCGATAGCGCTGACGAACTCGTGTGGCCCCATAGGCAGGTTCGGAGTATCGGCCCATCGCCCGGTGTCGAAGTCGACCGTGCGCAGCCGATCGCCGCCGAGCAGCACCCGGATGCCGGTGCGTTCGGCAGGCCGACTGCTGGACACGAACGGCACCTGGGTGCTGCCGCATACGCCGGGCGCCTCGGGCCACAAGGGCTGCGGCGGCGCTGTGGACGCCGGCGGCACCGTGGACGACGGCGCCGTAGTCGCTTCATGCCGTGCCTGCGGCCACAGGTGCACGATGATCAGCGCGGCGATTACTGCGGCGGCTAGCAGGCCCGCCGCAAGGCGCACCGGGCGGCCGATGCGCGGGTTGCCGTCGAGGAGTTCCTCGTCGCCGTCCACGTGACCATAGGACGCGCCTCAGCCAGTGTGGGCAACTACCAACTTGCGTGTTAGCCCGAGATACCGCGTCAGCCGGTGTTGCGAAGGCCGGCGGCGACACCGTTGATGGTCAGCAGCAGTGCCCGGCGTAGCTCCGGCGGGACCGCCGACTCGTCGGCACGCAGCCGGGCGAGCAGGTCGACCTGCAAGTAGGAGATCGGGTCGAGGTACGCGTCGCGCACCGCGAACGTCCTTTGCAGCAAGGGGGAGTTGTCGAGCAGCTGTGATTCGCCGGTAATGCGCAGCACCTCGGCCACCGCGAGGTCGTGCTCGACGCGGATCACGTCAAACGGCCGGCGCAACGGCTCAGGGACGAGCGAGGACACGTAGTGCTCCGCGACTCCGAGATCCGTCTTGGCCAGCGTCATCTCGACGTTGGAAACGAATGTCCGGAAGAAGTGCCACTCGGCGTGCATCTCCTTGAGCACGTCGTCCAGGCCTGCCTCGCGCGCGGCCTGCAGCCCCGCGCCGACGCCGAACCAGCCGGGCACGATCTGCCGCGACTGCGTCCACCCGAACACCCATGGAATGGCGCGCAGGCCGTCAATGCCACCGCCCGACGAGGGGCGGCGCGCCGGCCGCGACCCGATGTTCAGCGACCCAAGCTGCTCGACCGGAGTGGATGCCAGGAAATAGCCGGGCAGGTCGGGATCGTCGATCAGCGCGCGGTATGCCCCATACGCCGCGGTACTGACAACGTCCATCGTGGCGTCCCACCGCGCCAGCTGTTCGACCGACTGGCGGGGCGCGACGTGCAGCGTCGACGCCTGGAGCACCGCAGCCGTCGTCAGCTCGAGGTTCTCGCGGGCGAGCGCCGGCAGGGTGTACTTGTCGCTGATCACCTCGCCCTGTTCGGTGAACTTGATCTCGCCGTCGAGAACGCCCCACGGCTGGGCCAAGATGGAGTCGTACGTCGGACCGCCGCCGCGGCCCACCGTGCCGCCGCGGCCGTGGAACAGCCGCAGCTGCACCCCGTGTCGTGCGGCGACATCGCGCAATGCTCGCTGTGCGAGGTGGATCTGCCACTGTGACGTCGTGATACCGGCCTGCTTGTTCGAGTCGGAGTAGCCGAGCATCACCTCCTGCACGTCGCCGCGCAGCTGGACGATCGCGCGATAGGTCGGGTCCGAGAGCAGCTCGTCCAGCACGTCACCCGAACGACCCAGCTCGTCGATGGTCTCGAGCAGCGGCACGAACCCGATGCGCGCAAAGCGTCCGGCCGGCCCGGCGCCATGCACGTCGATGAGCCGCGCTTCGCGGGCAAGTACAGCTGCGGCCAGGATGTCGTCGGCGCCGCGTGTCATCGACACGATGTAGCTCTCGATCACCTCGGGGCCGTATGTGTCGAGCGCCCGTCGGATCGCGGTGAAGACGGCGAACGTGCGGGCGCCGGGCTCGTCCAGGGGTGGCGGTGTCTGGCTCAGCGGCCGCCGGGAGGCGAGTTCTCGCGACAGCAGCCGCGAACGGTACTCGCGGGGCATATCGGCGTACAGCCACGTCTGCTCGACGAGCCGGTCGACGAGCTGGCCGACCGCGTGGTGGTGTGCGTCCGCGTGCTCGCGAACGTCCATGGTGGCGAGATGCAGCCCGAACACGGCCACGGTGCGCCGTACCCGCGCGAGCAGCCCGTCGGCGATCAACGCGCCGGCGTGGGCGCGCAGCGAGTCGGCCAGCAGCGCGAGCTCGCCCAGTAGCTGGGACTTACCGAGGTAGTCGCGGCCCGGATGATGCGGCGCGTCGGAGTCGACACGTGCCTGGGTGTTGGCGATCTTGGCATTGATGCACGTCAGCTTGAGCCGGTACGGCTCGGTGGCGTTGAGCCTGATCAGCCGCGGGTCGATCTCGGGCAGCGCGGCGAGGTCGGCATCGATCGACTCGCGCAGCTCGGGCGTCACGCCGACGATCGTCGTGGACGACGACAGCTCGGCGATCAACGCGTCGAGGGCGCGGGTGATGGCGCGCGCGGCGACATGGTGGTGCAGCCGCAGCACGTCCCGAGTGACGTCGGCAGTGACATTCGGGTTGCCGTCGCGGTCGCCGCCGATCCAGGTGCCGAACGTCAGCGGGGCGGCGTCCGGGGCGAGCAGCGCGCCGTGGCGGCTCAGCTCGCCGGCCAGGTCGTCGGCCAGCTCGGGCATGGTCTCGTCGACCAGATCTTGCAGGTAGAACACGACGTTGCGCGCCTCGTCGACCGGCGTAGGCCTGTGCTGGCGAAGCTCGTCGGTCTGCCAGATCAGGTCGATCGCCTCAGCGAGCGCGCGGTCCTGCCGTTCGCGCGCCCGGGAACCCGGGGCGGTGGGGCGGGCCAGCACATCTGCCACGCGGCGCACCTTCGTCAAGATCGAGCGACGGCTCGCCTCCGTCGGATGAGCCGTGAACACGGGACGAACGGCCAGCCGGTCGACCGCTTCCTCCAGGGCGGCGGCACCCAGTTCGGCGGCGACGGCCGCGACGGAACTGGCCAGCCATCCTGCGTCGGCGTCGCGTCGGGACAAGCTGCGCACCCGGTCCACCTGCTCGGCGACGTTGGCCAGGTGGAAGTACGCCGCGAACGCACGCACCAGCGCGGACGCCGTATCGATCGGCAGCCCGGCGAGCAGGGCGCGCACCTCGTCGCGAGCACGGTCACCGCCCGGCTCCTTGCTCTGCTTGGTGAGCGCGCGCACCCGTTCGACCAGGTCGAGCAGCGCCTGGCTCTCCTGCCGGACGAGCGACTCACCCAGCAGGATGCCGACACGGCGCACGTCCGCACGAAGCTCCGAGTCGTCGGTGCCGGTATGGGCGGGCAGGACGACGTCGTTCGGCATGAGAACATTCGGCGCGTCGGTCACATACCTGATTGTCCCGCAGCCTGGCCGGCCCGGCCGCGCGCGGACCAGCGCGTACTGCCCAACCGGCCCAATGCGGCGCGCCTGCGACGATACTGCGAGCATCGGACGAACCTCTCACGCATCGTAGCGACTGCAGTACTCATGGTTGACCATTCTCGTTTTGAACCTCTAGCTTTCGGGACACTGCTCATTTGGGCTTCCCCAGCGCGACCACACGCGCTATAAACGTGAGGTCAGTCATCGGCCGGGGGGAAGCGAGCTGACAGATTCCCCCTCGCCGCTGCTTGAAATCGGGGGCGTCGTGCGGGCCAGCCATGGCCCGCACGACGGAAAACGGGGGGCACATGTATCGGGGTGGCCTGAAGGCTGCCGGCGGGGGACAGCGTGACGCGCTCGATTCTGGGCACGGTGTGCTTACCCATGCGCCGGAGCGGCCAACAGATCTGGTAACCGCGCCTCGCGCGACGTCGCCGAGGGCGCGGGCGCGATGGATGCGGCGCTATCAGCGTGGACTCGTTGGAGTCGATCTGATCGCGGCTGGCGTCGCCGTCACGATCGCGTACCTGGTCCGCTTCGGCGTGCCAGAACGTTCCACGAATCTGCGCGTATACGCGCTTGTATGCGTGCTCACGCCGTTGGCGTGGGTGGCCGTGGTCGCGATGAACCGCGCTTACGAAGGGCGCTACGTCGGCGCCGGGCCTGCCGAGTTCGACCGGCTGTTCAAGGCGTTCCTGTACCTGACGGCGCTCGTGGCGATCGGCTCGTACGCCACGCGCATCGACATCGCGCGTGGTTTCGTCGTGATCGCACTGCCACTGGCGCTGGCGTTAGACCTTGTCGGGCGGTACGCGGCGCGCAAGTACCTGCACCGGCGCCGCACCCAGGGACGGGCTATGCGCTCGATGCTGCTTCTCGGCGACGGCGGCGCCATCGTCGAGTTCGCGGAACTGCTGCGCCGCGATCGCTACGCCGGCATGAGCGTGGTGGGTGCGTGCGTCCCGGCCGAGCTGGTCGCAGACCCGGTGACCTTGCGACTCTTGAGTGAGCACGACATCCCGCTGCTGGGCAATCTCGACTCGATCAACGCCGCCGTCGAGGCGAGCGAAGCCGACACGGTCGCGATCGTCGCGTCGTCGGTGATCGGCCCGCAGCGGACCCGATGGATCTCCTGGCAGCTCGAAGGCAGCGACACCGACCTGGTCATCTCACCGGGGCTCATGGAGGTCGCCTGGCCGCGTCTGCACATCCAGCCTGTCGCCGGGCTGCCCCTCGTCCACGTCGAGGAGCCCGAGTTCACCGGCTTCCGGCGCGTCCTCAAGGGCGCGTTCGACCGGACTATTGCCTTACTGGCGCTGGCGATTCTCTCGCCGGTCGCGCTTGGTGTCGCCGTCGCGGTGCGCGTCACCAGCCGCGGGCCGGTCCTTTTCCGGCAGGTGCGCGTGGGGCGCAACGGGCGGACGTTCAAGATGGTCAAGTTCCGCTCGATGTATGTCGACGCGGAGGCGCGGCGCGCCGAGCTCGAGGCGCGCAACGTCAACGCCGACGGTGTGCTGTTCAAGGTGCGCAACGACCCACGGATCACCCGCGTTGGTCGGGTGATCCGCAAGTACTCACTCGACGAGTTGCCGCAGCTGTTCAACGTGCTGAGCGGGAGGATGTCGCTGGTCGGCCCGCGCCCGCCGTTGCCCGCCGAGGTGGCCCGCTACGGCGACGACATGCGCCGGCGCCTGCTCGTCAAGCCAGGCATCACCGGGTTGTGGCAGATCAGCGGCCGCAATGACCTGTCGTGGGAAGAGACGAAACAGCTCGACCTGCGTTACGTCGAGAACTGGTCCCTGGGCACCGATCTGCTCATTCTCTGGAAGACGCCCACCGCAGTTGCCACAGCAAGCGGGGCATACTGAAATTTCCCGATTCCGCAAGAATTCCTGGCCTGGGACGAGCGATTCTTGCGCGATCGGAGGGGCGATCAGTGCGGTGGCATCGTGGGTGCGGCCTGTGCGAGCGCGCGGCGTCGGTCGACGTCCGGCAATTGCCGGGTGGCCTCCGCGATTGTCGCCTGGGCGCGGCCCGGGACGAGCAGCGCGGCCAGCGCATGCCGGGTGGCCGGACGGCGCCACGGCAGGCGCGACACCTCGCGCAGGACCGTGACCAGCCAGAACGCCCCGGTCGCGACGGACGAGTGTGAGCGCCGGTAGAGCACAACCCGGTTGACGAGATGCAATGCCCGCAGGGTGGGCGAGCTGCCCGACTCCCCGCCGAGATGGATCGCTTCCGCATCAGGGGTGAGCACCAGCCGGTAGCCGCGGTCGCGAGCCCGGAGGCAGAACTCCGTCTCCTCCGAGTAGAGGAAGAAGGACTCGTCGAAGCCTTCGCAGGCGTCGAAGCACTCCTGGGAGACCAGCATGATCGGCCCAGCCGCCCAGTCCGCGGTGGAATCCTGCGCGTAACAACGGGGATCGGTCACCAGCTCGCTCCACATCGGGAAGCGGCCGGCGAAGCGCGTGGACAACACCATGTCACCCAGGGCACGGCGGATGTTTGGTTCACGGCGCAGCGACAGCCCCAGATTGCCACGGCTCCCGAGCAGCCGCGGCACCACGATGCCGACCCCGGGCTCGTCGAGCTTGGCGCGCAGCGCAGCGATCGATCCCGGCTCCAGGCGGTTGTCCGGGTTGAGGATCAACACGCTGCGCGCGGGCGGCCCGGCGGCCACGGCGGCGTTGATACCGGCGGCATAGCCGGCGTTGCGCCCGGTCTCGACGATCGTCGCGCCCGGCTGGAGCTCTCTGACCACTGCGAGCGTCTGATCCCGCGAGTCGTTGTCGGCGACCACCAGGTGCCACGAGCAGCCCTCGAGGGCGTCCGGCATGGTCTTCAGCAGGTCGGCGACGACGTCTTCACTGTTGTAAGTCACCACCGCGACGAGGATGTCGACCTGCGGCGGGACATCCGGCAGCGGCAGCGCCCCGCGGCGAGTCCGGCGACTGCTGTCGTCACGCAGCCAGGTGCTGAAGTCACCGGACCGCACCCGTCGGCGCGAGGCCAACCTGGCGACGACAGCCACCGCTACGAACACTGGCAGACCGGCCGCGACCCGGGGTTCGGTCCGCGCCAGGCGAAGCAGATCCGCCCAGGACGTCTTCGCCGCGTCCGATCGCCGTCCGGCCTGATCCAGCTGGGTGTTCCCGGTCGCAACCCGGATCCGCCGGCGAAGGAGATCGCGCAGCGTCCGGGGTGTCCGGATCATCACGACGGCTTCGTCGACCACCGCTCGCTCCGACGGCGCGAAAGCTTCCGACATCGCCAGGTCGTCGGACATGACCGCCGGCAGTGCCCGGGTGCGCTCATGCCCGGCGGCCGACACCGCAACCACGCCACGTCCGAACAACCCGGTGCGGACCTGCGGCAGGCAGCTCCATACGGCGTAGTACGCACGTACTAGCGAGCTCGCCTCATCCAGCACGAGCTCCCGTCGTGGGCCCGCCGCCAGGACGTCGCCGTCGAGCGCGGCGCACAGCGCGCGCACTGCCGGTACGTCCAGGTCGACATCGGCATCGACGTACAGGCGCGGATAGTGGTGCGCCAGCGAATCCCCATGCGCCAGCGCCGCTGCCTTCGACGGTTCCGCCAGCTCGGCGACCTGGACGCCGAAGCCGCGAGTGATCTCAGCGGTGCGGTCACTGCAGCCGTTGCAGACGACGATTACCTCGAACTCGCCGGGCTGTGCGCCAGCCTTCAGCGACTCGAGCAATCGCGCGATCGACGCCTCTTCGTTGTGCGCAGGAATGACGATGCTGGCCAGACCTGCCGTACCCCGTGCTGATGAACCCCCCATTGCAACATGGTCGCACAGGTGCACGGGGGACACATCATTTCCCCAGGCTGCCCGGCAGGTTCGCCTGCACCAGATACGCCGCCGCCCGACGCAGCACCTCGTTCTCCTGCTCCAGCAGCTTGTTGCGACGCCGCAGCTCCCGCAGCTCCGCCGACTCACCGGCCGTCACGCCAGGACGGTTGCCCAGGTCGACATCGTCTTGGGCCAGTCAGCGGTGCAGGCAGGATTCGGAAATCCCGAAGTCCTTGGCCACCTGCGCAACAGAGGAATCCGAGGTTCGGGCAACCCGGATCACGTCCTCGCGGAACTCCTTCGGAAACTGCTTCGGCACCCTCGACATCCTTCCAGCGGAGATACGCGTCTCCACAGATCAGATGTCACCTACCCGTGCAGCAGACCCGACCGTAGGCTATTGTCGCACTGCTATCGAGAGCGACGCCGAGCGACGAAGTCGCTGACGGCAGGAGGCACCCATCGTTTGATGACTTGACGAGGCTTGCTGTTCCACTGCTCGCCAGGTCGGTGCTTGAATAGCGTTGTGTGATCCTCAGAAGCCTCTAGGCTTGGCCGACCGTTGCTGTAGTAATACAAAGCCATCGATCGCCGCGCTCGGTCGGCCGGGCAAGTGAGCGGGTCTGGGTGTCCATGGTTGGCGTCGTCGGTCGTAGAAAACACTACGAAGCGGTTGAATACCGGAAGCACCCGGTGCACACACTCAGACATGTCTTTGTTCCACAGCTGCAGATGACCGCCCCAATCCTCTTGCCAGCCCTTGTTGAGGTAGAGAAGCCCGTTGAGCCGGCGATCTAGGTTCAGCCGGGCATGCCGGTTGAAGTCTGCGTGTACTTTGAGATAACCGCCAGTACGAATTTGGTGTAGTCCACCCCCCGCGTAATACGGATCAGGTATGAGTCCCTCGATCCCAGTCAACCGCTCAAGGAAGTCCACGAACACGCCGCTGTTGAACTCGGCGAGTAGATGACGAGTTGCCGGCCCCATGAGCTCCGTGTTGGCAAGCGCCAGTTTGACCTCGCGCGACGTGTCGAATGTTTGCCAGTCGGTTTGACCTGGTTCCGGGAACTCAGCGAGGATCGGTTCCAAGACTTCAGGTGGGAGGAAATCATTGATCACGACATGTGGAAACGGCTCGGCTGTTGCGTACTCGTCCCGAAGGCTGTCCGCAAGCTTAAATAGTTCCTCACGCTGGAACGCAAATTCAAGGACACTCTGCACTGGAACCCCCGTCTGTAGTGACGCATTTAAAAGGATCTGCGAAGTTTGGAACTCAGGTATTACCGGCGGCTGGGTCAGGCCAGACTCCCCGCCGACACCACCGTGCCCTTGTGGCACGGCCGCCGCCTTCACTTCGAATTCAGCTAACACGAGGCCGAAGAAGCTGCTTGGAAGCCCGCGCTAAGGCGCGCCCGGCTGATCGGTGCGCTCCCGAACGCACAAGCCCCAAGCGCCCATGCCAACAATGGCAACAATGGCAACGTCAATCATGGTGCCCCCCGATGTCCCCCGATAACGCGCTGGCACGTTGCCAAACGTCGCGCGCCGCCTCCGGACTTTACGCTTGCAACACCGCGTCTGCCAAGCCGAGACACGCCGCAAGGTCAGGCATGGCCGCTCGCCCGCAGCCTGGCCTCGGCGAGCAGCCGGCGCTCGTCGACCTTGTTCGACGACGTCATCGGCAGCACGTCAACGGTCTCGATCACGTCGGGCAGCATCGTCGCCGGTAGTCGTTCGCTCGTGGCACGGCCCAGCTCGGCCAGTGAGCGTTGCTCGACCGGGCCGCGCCCTGCGGTGACGACGAAGGCCGCGATGCCGAAGTCCCCGTCGTCGTCGTAGGCGACGCAGGTCGCGGCGGTGACGCCGGGCAGGGCGCACAGCACCTCGCCCAGCTCCACCAGCGAGATGCGCACCGCGTGCCGCTTCACCACCCCATCGGCGCGATCGACGTAGACGTAGTTGCCGTCGTGGTCGCGGCGGGCGAGATCGCCGGTGCGGTAGACAGTCTGTCCGGGGACGACGTCGGTGCGCAGCGCCTGCGCGGTTAACTTAGGCGCGCCCCAGTAGCCGGACATGAGCGGGCGCCGCCGATGTGCAGCTCGCCGACCCGGTCCGGCTCGTCGATGAGGCGTCCGTTCTCGTCTACGAGGTGGAACGTGCTGTCCGGATGGGGCTTCCCGATCGAGATGGCCCCGCCCCGGGCGAGAACCTCGCGGGTGATCTCGAAGTGGCTCACCGCGAATCGTGGTCTCGGTGGGGCCATACTGGTTGAACAAGCGAACCCGCGGCGCAGTGTCCCACAGCTTCGCAATGTCGGACGCCGGGCAGGCCTCGCCGCCCAGCGGCAGGATGTCCAGCGCGCTGTCGGCGAGGCCAGCGAGGTGCGGGCTGGCCAACAGCAGCCGCAGGTAGCTGGGGGAGAGGCCGGTGAGCGTGATCCGCTCGCGGGCGAGCGTCCGGAAGAAGTAGCGGCGGAACAGCTGTGACTCGCCGGGCGGGATGACCAGCGACCCGCCCGCGGCCACCGGCGGGAACAGGGTGGCGAACGAGCCGTCGAAGTGGAACGGCGACACGCACAGCGCGCGTGTGGTCCGATCGAGCCCGACCATGTCGTTCCAGGACCAGACCGCCGTCGCGAATGCGCGGCGTCCGAGACGACACCCTTGGGTGTGCCTGTCGTGCCGGAGGTGTAGATGGCGTACGCGGGCCGGTCGGCGGGATCGACCGGCCGAGTACCGAGCCGAGGATGTCGCGGACCGCGATCGGGAGGTTCGGGCCTCGTCGTCAAATCACATCAGCCACACCAGCAACAGCCCTTGGAATCAGCCATCTAGCCAAACCGCCGCGCGTGCCACATACTCTGTGCGTTCGGCGCGACCAGGGGGAAGCGCCGGGACAATCGGGGGATTCAGTGGCAACACTCGCGGCTGGCTTCGCCCAGCGCCGGAATAGTCTTAACTTCTTGCGCCTCGTGTTCGCACTGATGGTGATCGTGTCGCACACGTGGCCGATCGGCGGCTACGGCAACGACCCGCGAATCGCCGGCGAGAAACTCGGCACCTGGGCGGTTGCCGGGTTCTTCGCGATTTCCGGTTACCTCATCGCCAAGAGCCGTCTGCACGGCACCATGAGCACGTTCCTGGCGCGGCGCGTGCTGCGCATCTATCCGGGCTACCTGGCCTGTCTGGTCGTCGTGGCGTTCGCTTTCGCGCCCGTGTCAGCGGCGATCGGTCCCGGCTCGGTCCGCTGGCCGAGCGCGTTCTCGTACGTCTTCGACAACCTGCTGCTCAAAGTGCACCAGTACAGCATCAGCGGCACTCTGACACGCGTACCGAACGGCCCCGCATGGAACGGCTCGTTGTGGACCCTGATCTACGAGTTCGGCTGCTATCTGGCCGTCGGAGTGCTGCTGGGCGTCGCCGCCCGCCGGCACCGCTCCGTGGTCGTCGCGGCGTTTGTTGCGACAGCGGGGCTGTACGTCGTGGAGCGGCATCTCGGCCAGGAAAACAGCATGCTCGGAGTGGTCGCCTTCCTCAGCGCTGTCTTCTTCGCCGGCTCGGTCATGGCTGTCTTTGCCGACCGCGTCCCGCTCGACGGGCGGATCGGCATCCTCGCGATCGGGATCGCGGCGGTCAGCGCGGAGCTGGGCGCAATCCCGTGGCTCGGAGCGCTGCCGATCGCATACGTGTGCATGTGGCTCGGTGCCGTGCTGCCATTCCACAAGGTCGGCCGGCTCAACGACTTCTCGTACGGCGTCTACATCTACGCGTTCCCGGTACAGCAGACGATCATGGTGGTGCTAGGTCGACATCGGCTTCCGGTCGGCGTCACGGTCATCCTCTCCGTCGTGTTCACACTGCCGTTCGCCGTCGCGAGCTGGTTCGTCGTCGAGAAGAGGGCCCTGGCGTTGAAGGATCGGCTCGGCGCGTCGCCGCGTCCCGTCAAGCCGACAGCCCGCCATCGCGCGACGACCAGGATCGCCGGCGTCGAGACACAGTAAGGATGTGCATGAGAGGCACACCTGCCACGCACCACGATTCTCAACACCAGCGGCCGGAGGCGAGTCGTGCAGCGCCAGACGAACATCTGCTTTCATGGCATCGGCACGCCGAACCGGGAACTCGAACCCGGTGAGCGAAAGTACTGGGTCAGCACGGATCAGTTCGACGAAATCCTCGGCTACCTTGCGGAGACACCGAATGTGCAGATCAGCTTTGACGACGGGAACGCGTCCGACGCGGCGATCGCACTCCCGGCTCTGACCGGGCACGGCCTGCGGGCGGCGTTCTTCCCGGTCGCCGCCCGCATCGGCCGCACCGGCAGCATCGACCGCGACGGCCTGCGCGCTCTCGTCCAGCAGGGTATGGACATCGGCTCGCACGGGATGCGGCACCGGAGCTGGCGGCGGCTCCCTGATGCTGATCTCGACGAGGAGCTGGTTCTTGCCCGAGCGCTTATCGCGGAGGAATCCGGGACAACTGTAGACACGGCCGCGTGCCCCCTCGGCGAGTACGACAGACGGGTGCTGGCCCGGCTACGCAAGCTCGGGTACTCGCGGGTCTTCACCAGTGACCGGTGCGCCGCGCGTCCGGCGTCGTGGCTGCAGCCGCGTTATAGCGTCACGGAGGACGACAGTCCGGGGACGATCCGTGCGGCTGTCGAGCAGCACAGCCGACCGATCGAGGCCTCGGTGTCGTTCGGGAAGCGGGCGATGAAGCGCTGGCGGTGACTGCGGGCCGCGCCAGTAAGCCGGGTCAGGCTTGTGCGGCAATGGATTCCGCGTTGACCTCCCAGATAGACCGCACGCCGCACGTCTCGCGCAAGGCGTCGAGCACGTCAGCGCGGCGCGCGTGGTCGAACATCGAGTGATCCATGCCGTCCACGAGCAGCATGGCAACGTCACCCCGCCCGACTAGCCGGCCTAGATCGCGACCGGCCAGTGCCTGCAAGTCGACAAGCCCCTCGTCGTCCACGGAGTAGACCAGCTGTACCCGGCTCCCTCGGGCAGCGGCCCGGCGCAAGTGGTGGGTCGGCGAGGGGAACAGACCTAGGCGATCCAGCGCCGTCCACACCCATTCAGGCAGCCGGCGCATGGCGGCGCGCACCGGCCGCTTGCCGACCGCCTCCGCGGTCAGCGCCCACAGCCGACGCCGCCACGGACCCATGCCGAGATCGGCCAGATAGCATAGCGGCGGGTTGATCGCGAACACCGTGTCGAGACCATCGCCATACGCTGCGGTACGGACGGAGATCTGCCCGCCGGTGCACAGGCCGACCGCGGTAACGCTCCGGACGCCGCGTCGGCGCAGGAACTCGGCGGCCGCCAGCAGCTCGGCGCCGGAGGTACGCGGCACCCCGCGCTCGCGACGCACCACCCGATCGCGCCGCATCCACCAGCGTCGCGGATCGGGGCTGTTGCCCAGGCCGGAGAAGTCGAGCCGCAACGACGTCACGCCGTCGGCGGCCAACGTCCGGGCGAACTCGACCCACGCCCGCCCAGGCCCGGCGGCCGTGGCCACGCCGTTGTTGAGCAAGAGCAGTCCGGCCTGCGACGGCTCCCCGACCGGCCGGGTCAGCACGCCATAGAGCCCCTGTGGCGGGATGCTGACGATCTCCTCCTGGATGACTCCGTCGTCGAGCCACCGCGCCGGATCACCTATCGACGCGGGCTCCTTGGTCGGTGTCGCTGCTGACGCGTTGTGGATCCAGTCACACAGTCCCTCGACAAGGCGCACCGGCACCTTGACCATCTCGGCGTCTTGCTCCAACACCTCCGACGTGCCGTCCAGCTCGAGCAGCACCGGGTGCACCCCGGCCGCGGCCAGCTCGTCGGCCGTCGCCTCGGCGTCGCGCCAGCCGGGGCTCTGCAGGAGCGCGGTGGTCACGGGCCGCACGCCGGCCAGCGGATTCCACGCCTTGATGGCCCCGACGGCGGCGGCAGACAGCCGATGACCGACAACGTTCAGCGAGCCGTCGCCCGGGATGCCGCCGGGCGTGATCGCCGCCTGCGCCCGCAACTCGCGCCAGTAACGGCGACCGGACGTCACCGGTGCCCACGCTGCGACCGGGCCGAGATCTGGATCGTCACGGGTGGCGGCCAGCGCGAGCGCGCCACCCAGCCGCAACCCGACCACGGCCGGACGCCGGACACCGAGGCGGCGCAGCTCCGCGACACCGGCCCGGACGCTGTCCTGCCAGCGGTCTGGCAGGTCGGCTTCGGTGACTAGCCCGGACGATGCGCCCGCGCCTTCGTAGTCGAACCGCAGCACCAGGTGGCCGCGCGAGGCCAGCCGGTCGGCGATGGTGCGCAGGGTGCGGTGGGCGCAGCCTGCCTCGTAGCCGAACGGGGCGCAGATGAGCACCCCGCCGACCGGCGGGCGCACCGGCCGATGCAGGAAGCCGGCCAGCGGCTGTTCCCGGGAACCGAACCAGATGGGCAATGGCGTCATCGGCGAAACTCCGCGGTGTCGACTTGTGAGAGCCAGATACGTTGGGTCGGCGCGTCGGCGAACGCGAGCGCGAGGGTCGCCTCGTGCCGGCGGCGCAGCTCTTCGACGCTGAAGCTGGCGGCTCCGTAGGCGTGCCGGCCCGGGGCCCGGCTCGGGCGCGCCGATGCGGTGGTTTCGGCAGCGGCGGGCTGCACTGCGGCGCGTTCGCCGTCCTTGCGCCAGTACATATCGTGCAACCGGCGGCTCAGTGGGAGGAGCCAGCGTCCTGCGACCAGTGCGTAGGTGAGCAGCCCGGCGACGAGCCCCAGCAGCAGCTTCGCCGGCGGCGCCTCGACCGGTAGCGTCGCGGCGTACGCAGCGCCGGCAGCGCACAAAGACGCGCCAAGAGGTGGTAGCAGCGCATCGCGCACCGCCGAGAGGCGCACCGGTGTCGCGCGCTTCGTGACGATCATGTAGAGCGGGATGACCACCAGCGTGACGACCGCAGCGTGCGCCACGCCTGCGCCAGTGATACCCCATCGCTGGACGCATACGACCATCACCGGCACGAGCACCGCCAGCCAGGCGACCTGGATCGCGAACAGCCAGCGGGTCAAGCCCAACGCGATAGTCAGGTCCGAGAACAGCGTCAGCACGGTGCGCGCGGCCCCGAAGATCGACAGGACCACGAGTGCCGCCCACGCCGGGTACCACCGATGGCCGTACACCGTGTCGATGAGCGGCCCAGCGAGCACGGAGCAGAGCGCGCACACCGGGAACGACAGTGCCGTGACCGCCGACAGTCCGGCAGCCAGGTGCCGGGTCAGCTCCCTCGGCGAATGACGCACCCGGGACAGGGTCGGCAACGTGACGCTGATCAGCACCGCACTGAAGATTGTCACCGGCCAGCCGGCAATGCTGAACGCCAAGTTGTAGTAGCCGAGTTGGCGAGGCCCTAGCGCGTGGCCGACCACGGCGAAGTCGACGTTCGCGATCACCATCATCAGCAGGTTCGAAGCGGCGAGCGGCAATCCGAATGCCAGCAGCGGTTTGGCTACGCGCCAATGGAATCCCGGCCAGTAGTGCTCCGGCGCCATCCAGGTGATCATGACGACGGTGACGACCTGCCCTGCCACCCGGGACACCGCGAGGCCCATCACCGGATGGCCCAACAAGACGAGCACGATCATGCTCGCAGTCGAGCTGACGAGGAAGGCAGCGTCGATGATGAAGCGCTGCCGCTGCATGAAGTCACGCGTCATCAGGGCGGCGGGCACGGCGCTGAACCCGGCAAGCAACACGAACAGGGCTAGGACGCGTATCGCGGCGGTCGCCTCCGCGGAGCCGAGCAGCTCGGCCAGTGTCGGCGCGAAGATCACCATCAGTCCGGCGAGCACGCTGGCGTTCGCGAGGCTGAGCGTGAAGATCGTCGGCGCGATCTCCCGGGAGCGCTCGTGTTCGCGCACGATCGCCGAGCTGAGCCCGAGTTCGGCGAAGCTCATCGCGATGTTGAAGACGGTCACGGCGACGACGAAGACGCCGAAGTCATGTGGGGCGATCAGCCGCGCCGCGACGAGGCTCACCACGAAGGTGGCCACCCGCAACGTGCCGGCGTTGAGTGCGCTCCACAGGGCGCCGGTGCCGACCTTGCGCCCCACCAAGGGCGGCGCGGCGATTTCGGCCGGGGCGGGGCCCGCCTCGACCGTTGCCCCGGTCATGGCGATGATCGAGTCGCGATCGCCAGAGCCTGGTCGATGTCCTCGAGGAGGTCGTCGATGTGCTCCAAGCCGACCGACAGGCGAATCGTCTCCGGCTCGATGCCGGCGGCACGCAGTTCGGCCGGTTTCAGCTGGCGATGCGTCGTGGACGCCGAGTGGCTGACCAGGGACTTGGCATCGCCGAGGTTGACCAATCGCTTGAACAGCTTGACCGAGTCGAAGAACCGGATCGCGGCGTCGTAACCGCCCTTCGGCCCGAACGTGAGGATGGACGGGACGCGCCCCTTGAGGTAGCGCTGCGCCAACTCGTAGTACGCATGGTCGGGGAATCCGGCGTAGCCGACCCAGTCGACGCGCGGATCCTCGCGCAGCGCCGTAGCGATCATCCGTGCGTTCGTCTCGTGGCGGTCGAGCCGCAGCGGCAGCGTTTCGAGGCCCTGCAGGATAAGGAAGGCGTTGAACGGCGCCAGCGTCGAGCCGGTGTTGCGGAGCGGCACACTGCGCGCGCGCACCACGAACGCCGTGTCCGGGAAGTCAGCCCCGAACACTACGCCGTGAAATGCCGGCTCAGGCGTGTTGAACATGGGGAACCGGTCGGCATGCTCTGTCCACGGGAACCGTCCCGAGTCGATGATCGCGCCGCCCAGGGTCGTGCCGTGTCCGCCGATGAACTTGGTGAGCGACTCAATCACGATGTCGGCGCCGTAATCGATCGGCTTCAGCATGAGCGGCGTGGCGACCGTGTTGTCCGCGATCAGTGGGACGCCGCGTGCGTGCGCGACTGCCGCCACCTCCTCGAGGTCGATCACGTTGCCCGCCGGGTTGCCGACCGTCTCGCAGAACACGGCTCGGGTCTGGTCGTCGATCAACGCGGCGAGCGACTCGGCCCGGTCGTCGGCGGCGAAACGCACCTCGATGCCGATCGGCGGCAGCAAGTGCGCGAAGTACGTGTAGGTCGACCCGTAGAGCTGCGGCGTGGTGACGATGTTCGTGCCGGCGGTCGCCAGGTTCAGCACCGCATAGCTGATCGCGGCCATGCCGGAGCTCACGGTCAGCGCCGCCGTGCCGCCCTCGAGCGCAGCCAGCCGCTGCTCGAGCACCTGGTTCGTCGGGTTGTTGATGCGGTTGTAGTGGAAGCCCGGGCTCTCCAGGTCGAAGATCGCGCCGGCATGCTCGTGATCGATGAAGTCATGCGCGATCGTCTGGTAGATCGGGACGGCGACCGCCCGGGTCGAATCAGCCTCGTACCCGCCGTGGATCGCAATCGTCTCGTCGTGCACTAGGAGATCACCCCGTCACCGCGCGTGAGCCCACCCGACGCCGCACGTCGAGCAGCCAGTTCGCATAGAGCTGCACGGCGGGCCTGCGCCAGGGGCTGCTTACCAGCTTCAGCAACTCCCGGGTCGGGAACTGCTCGATCAGTTCCGGATTGCGCGCACCGGCAGTCGCCGCGGCGCGCAGCTCGCTGAGCATGGTCTGCGCAGCCGGTGGGAAGTACCCGGCCGGCACGGCGGGATAGCCTTCCCGCTCGC
>DATFRC010000259.1:0-4825 GCA_035263725.1 Jatrophihabitantaceae bacterium
GTCTCGACCCGTTCGGCAAGCCCGGCGCGCAGCCCGTGCAGCCGCGGGCCTTCGGCGACGGCGTCGAACACGTTCTGCTTCGGATTCAGCGCCCCACCCGGGTCCTGCAGCAGGAGCTGTGTGTACCTGCGAAAGCGCTTCACCGCCTTGCTCGAGTACCCGAGGGTCGTGCCCTCGTAGCACACTTCGCCACTCGTCGGGCGGACCAGCCCGACGAACGCGCGGGCCAGCGTGCTTTTGCCGCACCCGGACTCGCCGATCAGCGCCACGATCTCGCCCACGCCCACTGCCAGGTTGACGCCGTCGACGGCATGAGCCGGCCCCCGTCCCTGCCGCGGCGGGTACGTGATGCAAAGGTCGCGAGCCTCGAGCGCGGGCGCCGTCATGACGCCGCCTCCCCCGATTGCGCAAGATTTCCTCGCGTGGGACGAGCAGATCTTGCGCGATCGGGGAGGACGAGCAGGCACGCCGCGTGCCCGGACCCAGCCGGCCACAGCTCGACGTCCCGGGTACGGCAGTCGTCGAACGCCTCGGCGCAGCGCGGCTGGAACGGGCAGCCCGGCCCGATGCGTCGCGGGTCCGGCGGGTCACCGGTCAGCCCCGACGGAGCCAGCCGCGATGCGGGGTCGCCTATCGCCGGGAACGCGGACGACAGCGCCCGCGTGTACGGATGCCGCGGCTCGGCCATGATCGCGCGTGAATCCCCGATCTCGACTATGCGCCCGGCGTACATCACGGCCAGCGCGTCGCAGGTGTCGGCCAGCACGGAGAGGTCGTGGCTGATCATGATCATGCTGATCTTCGCTTCGTGCACGAGGTCGGTGACCAGCTGAAGAATCTGTGCCTGCACGATCACGTCCAGCGCCGTCGTCGGCTCGTCGGCGACGATCAGGTTCGGCCGGCACGCGAGGGCCATCGCGATCATCACGCGCTGCCGCTGCCCGCCGGACAGCTCGTGCGGGTAGGCGCCCGCGCGCCTGGCCGGAACGCCGACGGCGCCGAGCAGTGCGGCGGTGCGTTCCCGGGCAGCGCGGGTGCCGACCTTGTCATGCAGCAGGATCGGCTCCCGGATCTGCTCACCGATAGTGCGTACCGGGTTCAGCGCGCTCATCGCGCCCTGGAACACGATGGACGCGTCCGCCCACCGGACGGCGCGCAGCCGGCCCCAGTTCATGCGCAGCACGTCCTCGCCCGCTACGAGGATCTCGCCGCTGACTTGCGCGGACGACGGCAACAGGCGCAGCAGGCTGAGCGCTACGGTGGACTTGCCCGACCCGGACTCCCCGGCGACGCCGAGAGTCTGGCCGGCGTCGAGGCTGAGGCTGACCCCGCGCACCGCCCGCACGTCGGGCCGGAACGTCACGTGCAGGTCCCTGACTTCTAATAACGCGGCCAGCGTGTCCCTCCCAACCGCCCCCAGAGGGCGGGTCGTCGGGCCACCCGCAAGCGCCTTCGGCGCGCGGGCCGCGGGCTCTTCGCGCAAGCGCTCATCGCGTCGCCATCCGGGGGTCGAGGATGTGCTCGATCGCCCGGCCGGTCATGGTGAAGCCGAGCACCACTACCACGATCGCGATGCCCGGCGGCAGCAGATACCACCACGCGCCACGGCTCACCGCGCTTCCGGTGTACGCCTCATTGATCATCGTGCCCCATGAGACCTCGGTCGGGTTGCCCAGCCCGAGGAACGTCAGTGTCGTCTCGGCCAGGATCGCCCCTGCCACGGTAAGTGTGGTCGACACGAGGATGAGCGGCGCCACGTTCGGCAGTACGTGGCGCACCATGATCTGCACGTTCCCGGCACCCAGGGCGCGCGCCCGCTCGATGAACGGCCGCGCCTCGACGGCCAGCGTCTGCGCCCGGATCAGCCGTGCCGTCGCGGTCCAGGACGTGATGGCGATGGCGATCGTGATCGACGTTGCGCCCTGCCCGAGCACCGCGGCCAGCGAGATGGCGAGGGGCAGGCTGGGCACCGCGATGAACCAGTCCGTGAGGTGCATCAGGCCACGTCCCAGCCAGCGCTGGTAGTGCCCGGCCAGCAACCCGATCGCGCTGCCGAGTACCACCGCCAGCAAGGTCGCGATCACCCCGATAGCCAGCGACGCACGGGCGCCCCAGATGAGCAGCAGCAGCACGGAGCGTCCGGGCTGGTCGGTCCCGAGCGGATAGTGGCGGCTGGGCGGCGCGAGCTGGCCACCCGTCGCCTGCGTGACGTCCAGGTCGGACGAATGGATATACAGCGGGGCTGTCAATGCGGCGATGGTAAACACACCCAGGATGGCCACGCCGGCGATCGCGGTCGGCATCCGGAAGAACTGCCCCGCGAACCGGCGGGCACGGCCCATACGTGGCGGCGCCGTCAGAGCGCTCACTGTTGTCGCACCCGAGGGTCGAGCACCCGGTAGAGCATGTCGGCGATCAGGTTCATGACGATCACCGAGGCGCTGAGCACGATGAACGTGCCCTCCAACAGCGGCAGGTCAGGAATCTGTAGCGCCTGAAAGGTCAGAAACCCCAGGCCGGGCCACGAGTACACCGTCTCCACCGCGATCGCGCCACCGACGATCGTGCCGAGCTGCAGGAAGATCACCGTGACGGATGGCAGCAACGCGTTGGGCACGGCATGGCGGCGCCGTACATCGTCATCGCGCAGCCCCTTCGCGCGGGCGGTCAGCAGATACGGCGAGCCGAGTTCGTCGATGATCGACGAGCGCATGATCGTCACGTACTGCGCGAAGATCACCAGCACCAACGTCAGGCACGGCAGGATCAGGTGATGCACCGTGTCGCCGACATGCGCCAGCCACGAGCCGGAAAAGCCCGGCGTCGACATCAGCCCGGCCGGGAACAGACCCGACGGTATGGGCCCGGCGCCGACAGTGAACAGCACGAGCAGGATCAATCCCAGCCAGAACGTCGGCACCGACCACAGCACGAGCGACACCCCGGACGCGGTGCGGTCGAACACGCTGCCGTGCCGCCAACCGGCCCGAATACCCAGCCACAGGCCGAGCGCTACCGAGATCAGCGTCGCGGATCCGATCAACAGCACGGTCGGCCACAAGCGCTCGCCGATCAGCGATGCGACGGATTGGTGGTACTGCCAGGAGTCGCCGAGCTTGCCCTGCAACGTGTGCCCGACGAAGTTGAGGAAGCGGTGCCACACCGGCAGGTCGAGGCCGAGCTGATGGCGAAGTGCGGCCTTCTGCGCCGGATCGGTCGGATGCTGTCGGGCGAGCATGGCTACCGGGTCCGAAGGCATGACGTTGAAGATCGTGAAGCCGATGACCAGCATCACCAGGAAGCTGATCGTGGCGCCCAGGAGCTTGCCGCCCAGGTACGTCCAGAACGACGATCGGTACCAGCGCGGAGCGCCGCCGCCCCGCGCCGCGCCGAGCTCCGCCGCCAGCACATCACTCACGACGCCACTCCCAAGTCGTCCGTGCTTCGCCGCGCTATAGCATCGCGACGAGCGGGCAACTCGCAAGCGCGTCTCGCACTCACTCGCGTTCAGCCGCTGTCCGGCGCCGCCAAACGGTGAACGCTGCACCGGCCAGCACCACGACCGCGGCCGCGACGCCGATGCCGACCCAGAGCCCCGTGTTGGACGATCCGCTGCTCGTCTCCGGCACCGCCTGCTGCCACGACACAAACGTGTTTTGCAGCGGGTAGGTGCCGGACGAGTCGGCCACGCCGACCGCGTAGTTCGACACCTTGTCGGTGCGCACAGCGTCCAGGATGTAGTTGTAGTACAGGATGATGTCGTCGTTGGCTTGGTAAAGCATCTGCTCCATCTCGGCGATCGTCTCCGCCCGCTGCTTCGCGTCGAACTGTTGCGATTGCTGGGTAAACAGCGAGTCGTAGCTCTGGTCGCAGAAGAACGCATCGGTGTTTCCGGAACCGCGGTCATCCTTCGGCAGCGTCCCGCAGGTCTGGATGCTCAGCAGATACGTCGGATCCGGGCCGGTGCTCCAGCCGTCCATCAGCAGGTCCCAGTTGCCCTTGGCCAGGTTGTCGTTCAGCCCGGCCATACTCTGCGTCTGTAGGGTGAGCTTGATGCCGATCGCCTTTAGCCAGCCGACGAGGTACGGCGCGATGGCCTGATCGTTCGCGTCGTCGGAGTGCGTGCCCAGCCGGAAACCGAGCTGCTTGCCGGTGCGCGAATCGACGCGGTAGGTGCCGCGCTTGGGGTAGCCGGCAGTGTCGAGGATCTGATTCGCCTTGGCGGGGTCGTATCCGACCATCTCGTTCGCAGGCGGCTGCCACGCGAATTGCTTGTACGCCGGCGGGATATAGCCGGCGCCCGGCAGCCCGAACCCGTCGAGCACCTTCGTGACCAGCGCCGGGCGGTCGATCGCATACGCGACGGCCAAGCGCACCCGGGGGTCGGCGAGGATCGGATTGCCGGTGCCTATTTTCTCGCCGCTGCGCGTCTTGGCACCTGGGTTGATCTCCACGCCGGTCCACTGGGTCGGTGCCTCCTTCAAGGTCAGGACATCCTTGACGCCTTGTAGCGACGTCCACCCTGATGCGGGCAGGTTGTGGGCATAACTGATCTGGCCGGCGCGCAGCGCGGCGATCGTCGCGTCGTCGTTATGGAAGTACTGCACGATCAGCTTGTCGATCTTCGGCTTGCCTTCGTAGAAATCCTTGTTCGCCTCGAGTGTCGCGTACTGATCGGTCTTGTAGCCGGCGAGGACGAACGGCCCGTAGCCGACGACGGGGTAGTCGTTGTTGAGGTACTTGTCGAGGCCCCTGACCTTCGACTCCCAGATGTGCTGCGGCACGATCGGGATGCCGGTGATCGTGATGCTGACGTAGGGCATGT
>DATFRC010000260.1:0-8421 GCA_035263725.1 Jatrophihabitantaceae bacterium
CCCGTTGCGAACCGCCGACAACGTCGACCAGCCCGGACGCCGCGCCAACGTTGCCAACGACTGCTTGCAGCAGCGCGTGTCGGCGAGGAACACGTATCCGGGATCGGCATTGAGAATGAACTCGGCGGACAGCTGTGGGTAGCCGCCACTCGCCGCCGCACCCTTCGCGGAGTCGGCGATGCTGGCCAGCCCGAGCAGCCGTAAAGCGCGTCCGATGAAGGTCGCCGACGTCACCGAGTAGTACGTCTGATCCAGCTCGTAGTAGTACGTCGCCGACCGCTTGGGCATGGAGCGCGCGATCGCCGCGATCTGCTGCTTCATGCGTGCGACCACCGCGGCCGCGCCGTCGGGGTGTCCCGTCGCGGCGCCGAGTTGGGTCAGCTGCTGGTAGCTCTGCGAGACGTCCGTGGCGGCTGGCTCGTCGAGCACGTGGACGGAGAGCCTCGCCAGTTGCTCTGACTGTGCCTTGGACAGGCCGGCCGCCACCACAAGGTCCGGCCGGTAGGCCGCGACCGCCTCGACGTTCAGCTCAAGCGAGTTCAGGGTGCTCCGCGGCACGTTCGGGGGGTAGTCGGAGTCTCTGTCGACCGCCTTCACTTGCGGGCCCGCGCCGATCGCGAAGAGCATCTCGGTCGCCGTGGCCGAGAGGGAGACGATCGCGGTGGGTCTGCGGGCAATCGTGATGTTGCCGTTCGCGGCATGCACCGTCACCGGGAACTGCGCGGCGGCGCTGGATGTGGGGGTGGCGGGCGCGGAACTCGGCGCCGCGGTGCCCGAACTGGCACACGCGGCCAGAGATAGCACCGCGACCGAGGCGGCGGCGCCCGCGAGAGCCCGTCGCGTGTTGCTGAGCATGCTCATCCTCCATGGCATCGCGGAGGACGAAGTGCGCCCGCTGCGACACCAGGAGGCATCGAACGAACCGCCCTTCCTCCGAGGACTGGTTTCGCGGCACAGGGCAGGCGTCCGGGCTCGCCCCCGAGGGAGCAGTACCGTTGCGGGACAGCGCCGGGCTCTCACCGGTCTTCGCTGCACCTGTGTCGTCCCGGGACGCTCCCAGGACGCAGTCACCCTAGCAACGGCGGGCGATTGCCGCCGCCGTGAGCGCAGCGGCGACCGTCACGGCGGCGCACAGCCGGGTGGCACGGGGGATGTCGTCGTAGCCCGGCGGCGTACCGTCCCCTAGCTCTGGGCGGTGTTCGACCCGTCCCGCATAGACGTTGCGCCCGCCCAGGCGCAACCCTAAGCCACCGGCGTACGCCGCCTCGGCGTATCCGGCGTTCGGGCTCGGGTGCCGGTGGCCGTCGCGTACCGCGATGCGCAGCGTCTGCCCGGGGTGCCCGCTGGCCACCGCGACGAGCGCGGCGGCCAGCCGCGCCGGGACGAGATTGACGACATCGTCCAGCCGTGCGGCGGCCCAGCCGAAGTTCCCATACCGTGGGCTGCGGTGGCCGACCATCGCGTCGAGCGTGTTGATCGCCCGGTATCCGAGCAGTCCAGGCACTCCGGCGATCGCGCCCCAGAACAGCGGTGCGACGATCGCGTCACTGGTGTTCTCCGCGACGGACTCCACGGTGGCGCGGGCGATGCCGTCCGCGTCGAGGCTTTCCGGATCGCGGCCCACCAGGTGCGTCACCTGCTGCCGAGCCGCATCAAGATCACCTTGATCCAGGAGCTGACGGACTCGGCCGGCCTCGCGCCGTAGCGACCGGCCGCCGAGCACGGCCCAGGTCGCCGCGACCGTGGTCAGTGTGGTGTCGGGCAGCGCCGCGCCGAGCGCGACAGCCGCGCCGGCGCAGGCCGCGGTGAAGACCACGCCGCGCATCCGGCTGTCGGCATACCAGCGACGCTCTAGGGCGCCTGCGGCCGACCCGAAGACCGCGACCGGGTGACCGCGGCGCGGATCGGGCACCAGCGCATCGAGGGCCGTCCCGATGAGGAGTCCGGCGGCGGCAGAGCGCACCGCCGCACCCTATCGACGCGCGACTAATGTCTGCACTCATGAGCTGGACATGGCGGCTGGAGGCGGCCGACGGCAGCCCTCTCAACGCTCCGAGTTCGCCGCTGCACGCCAGCCAGTCCGACGCGGAGAGCTGGCTCGGCGAAAGTTGGCGGGACCTGGCCGCGCGCGGCGTCGCGCAGGTGAGCCTCTACGACGACAGCGAACTCGTCTACGGGCCTATGCCTCTCTCGGAGAGCTGATCGGCTGATCCGGCAGAGCTACCATGGGCCGCACCGCCGTGGATGCGGAGATCGCGATGGCCATCCTTGTCGTCGTCCTGGTGCTGCTGGCGTGCGTCGGCATCTACTTCCTGCTCGGCGCACGCACGATCAAGCAGTACGAGCAGGGGCTTGTCTTCCGGCTGGGCCGGGTGCTCGAGCAATCGCGCGGTCCGGGGCTGACGTTCGTCAAGCCGGGGATCGAGCGGCTCCGCAAGGTCAACATGCAGATTGTCACGATGGCGGTCCCCGCGCAGGAGGGCATCACCCGCGACAACGTGACCGTGCGCGTCGACGCGGTCGTGTACTTCAACGTCGTCGACCCGAAGCTCGCCACCGTCAACGTGCAGGACTACCGAACGGCCGTGCTGCTGGTCGCGCAGACGTCGCTGCGCTCCATAATCGGCAAGAGTGATCTCGACGACCTGCTCTCGAATCGGGAACGGCTCAACCAGGGCCTGGAGCTGATGATCGACAACCCGGCGATGGACTGGGGCATACACATCGACCGGGTCGAGATCAAGGACGTCGCGTTGCCCGAGTCGATGAAGCGGTCGATGTCGCGGCAAGCCGAGGCCGAACGCGAGCGGCGGGCCCGGGTCATTTCGGCCGAGGGTGAGCTGCAGGCGTCGGAGAAGCTGGCGGAGGCGGCGGCCACAATGGCGAAGGCGCCGGCGGCGCTGCAGCTGCGGCTGCTCGAAACGGTGGTCCAGGTGGCCGCGGAGAAGAACTCGACGCTGGTGCTGCCGTTCCCGGTCGAGCTGCTCCGGTTCCTCGAAGAGCGGACGGAGCGCAACGATCTGGACGCGAATCGTGTCGATAACCGACCAGGACAGGCGCCGCAGCTACGGTGACACCGTGCGTACCGGCAAAAGCGTCGCCTGCGCTACGGGCGCTCTCGCCGTCCTCATAACGGCGGGTGCCTGTAGCTCCGGCGGTTCGTCCGCGAAGCAAACGACGACGCCTACGTCGACCGCCAGCAGTGCGCGCACCTCGAGTAGACCGGCTTCGCCGAGCCCGGCGCCCGTTCTGATGAAGAAACTCTCCGGCAACTGCGACTCCCTGCTGCCGCAGGTGGAAGTCGAGAACACCATGGGAGTTCGCTTCGCCGGCAAGACCGCGTACGTCGTGGGCGTCCCGGAGAAGAACATCGGTCGCCTCGGCTATCTGAACTGCCGCTACGGCCTGAACGCGAACGTCGGCGCGATCCCAGAAACAGAGATCGGCATCAGCCTGTACAACACACCGGGCCAGGCGCAGCAGCGTCTCGCCGGCACGATCGACGACTACCGCAGCCACGGCGCGACGCAGTCAGCGACCAGCGTGTCGGGGACGCCGGGGACGCTGCTGGTCGGCGGCGACGGCGCCGGCTATAACGTGCCGCTGCTGGTCGTCGCGTTCGGGCAGCGCACGGTCGCGGTGAGCGTCGTGGACAAACTGCTGGCACCGTCTAGCCGCGGCGCCGTTATGGCCAAGGTGGCCGCGCTCGCCCTCCAGCGAACGGCCCCTTAGCCGTTCAGATACTTTCGCCGATCCTGACCTGCGGGCCGGGCATCCGCCAGCGGCGCGGCATGTAGGCGCGGCTGCCCGCGTAGAAGCCCAGCTGCCACGGTCCTTCGCGCACGTCGTCGAGACGCGACGCGGCGAGTGTGCGAATGCGGCGTCCGGCCAGGTACCACTCGACGACGATAACGAGCAGCAACCCGAATACAGCGATATTCAGATACGGGATGAAGTAGCCGACGATCAACAGCGGGAACAGGATCAGCAGGTAGTTCGACAGCATCCGGCGCGAGTCGACCCAGTCCCGGGCAAGTTTGCGCACCGGGCCACGATCCCGCTTCGGCAACGCGTCAGGGTCGCCGCGCTTCAGCGCCTCCCGGTAAGCCTGGCCGCTGAGCTTGCCGCCACGCCCAGTCGTCCGGCTGCGCGTCGCCTGCTGCTTTTGCCATTGGGCTGCCTCCTTGCGGGTCCGCGGCGCGCTGACCGGACCACGCTGGGGCGTCGTGTCACGCCGCTTCGGGGTTGGACGGCCCTTGCCGAGGACGACATCGGACGCGTCCTCGGGTGCGGATTCTGGCTCGGGGGCCACCGAGCGACGGCGTAACAGCTTCACGTCAGTCGAGGGTAGTGGGGGCGTGCGGCAATGCGAGCATCCGATCGAGCGCAATGCGCGCATTCGCGGCGACGGACTCCGCAACGGTGATCTGATTGATCACCTCGCCGCGCGCCAGCGACTCGAGCGAGTGAACGAGGTGCGGCAGGTCGATACGGTTCATTGTCGAGCAGTAGCAGACCGTCTTCTCCAGGAACACGATCTGCTTGTCGGGATGGCGGGTGGCGAGGCGCCGTACCAGGTTCAGCTCGGTTCCGACGGCCCACGCCGAGCCGGCCGGTGCCGCGTCGAGCGTCTTGATGATGTATTCCGTCGAGCCCACGTAATCGGAGCCGAGCACAACCTCGTGCCGGCATTCCGGGTGCACCAGCACGTTGACCCCCGGAATTCGTGCACGTATCTCGGCTACGTTCTCGGCGGTGAACCGGCCGTGCACGGAGCAGTGCCCGCGCCACAGGATCATCTTCGCGTCGCGCAGCTGCTCGGTCGTCAGCCCACCGCCCGGCTTGTGCGGATCGAACAGCACGCAATCGCCGAGCGACACCCCGAGCTGCAGCACGGCTGTATTCCGGCCCAGGTGCTGATCGGGCAGGAAGAGCACCTTCTCGCCTTGGGCGAACGCCCACCGCAGCGCCCGTTCGGCGTTGGACGACGTGCATACCGCGCCGCCATGCGCGCCGGTGAATCCCTTGATCGCCGCGGACGAGTTCATGTATGTGATCGGCACGGTGACGTCGGCGACGCCCGCGTCGGTCAGCACGTCCCATGCCTCGAGCAACTGCTGCCCGGTCGCCATGTCCGCCATCGAGCAGCCGGCCGCCAGGTCGGGCAGGACGACCTGCTGCTCCGCCGAGGTCAGCATGTCGGCGGATTCGGCCATGAAGTGCACGCCGCAGAACACGATGTAGTCGGCCTCGGGGCGCGCGGCCGCATCGCGAGCCAACTTGAACGAGTCGCCGGTGACATCTGCGAACTGGATCACCTCGTCGCGCTGGTAGTGGTGGCCCAGCACGAACACCCGATCGCCCAGCGCCGCCTTCGCTGCCCTCGCCCGCGCGACCAGGTCCGGGTCGGACGCCGGCGGCAGGTCACCTGGACAGTCGACGCCACGCTCGGAATCCGGGTCGCTACCGCGTCCCAGCAGCAGCAGCGCCAACGGCGTAGCTTGCGGTTCGGTGAACGTCACGCATCCAATCTACGTAATGGCACATGCGGGCCGCGCTCGAATGTGGCCGCGCCCACGGTGAGAGGAAGAACGAGTGTTTGTGCTTAAGGAGGGCCGGGCGCTGCTGCCGCTGCGCGTGTTCCTGGGCATCGTCTTCCTCTATGCCGGCATCTCCAAGATCGCCGACAAGCGCTTTCTGGATGGGACATCGCCGATCTCGATCCATGCCCAGGTGCTGGCGGTCAAACGCGGCAGCCCGATCGGTGGGCTGCTGGGCCCGGTCGCTGATCACAGCTTCGCGTTTGGGCTGTTCATGGCGTTAGCGGAGATCGCAGTGGGCCTCGGCGTGCTGCTCGGGCTGCTCACCCGGGTGGCTGCGCTGGGCGGCATGCTGATCGCACTCTCGCTCTGGCTGACGGTCAGCTGGCAGGCCGAGCCGTGGTACACCAGCGCGGACGTGGTGTACCTGTTCGCGCTCTCGCCCCTGCTGCTGGGCGGCGCCGGTGAGTTCTCCCTGGACGCCTGGCTGGCGCGCGCTCGGGAAAGGCATCCCGGCGCCGGCGAGGATCAGACCCGGCGGGCGCTGGTGATCGGGGGCACAGCCCTGATCGGCGTCGTGCTCGCCGGCGTGGGGGCGGCGTTTCGCCGCTCGCCGTCGGCCCAGCCGGCTGCTGCCCCGTCCGGCGGGGTATTGACCAAGGCGGCCGACGTACCAGTCGGCGGGGGCATGCCGGTCCGCGACCCGAATACCGGGCGCACCGACTGGGTACTTCAGCTGACTTCCGGGCAGTTCACGGCATTCGACTCGACATGCCCGCACCAGGGCTGCATGGTGAGCTTCGAATCCGCGGCGACCGGATTCGCCTGTCCGTGCCACGGCTCCCGGTTCGACGTCAGCGGAAAGGTGCTCAACGGACCGGCGACGACGGGGCTCACGCCGGTGCCGGTGACGGTGGTGAGCGGCGAAGTCCGGATCACCTGACAAGCGCGGGTACGATCGGGAATAGCGTCCTGGCCTGGCCAGGTTGCCGTAACGTACCCGTACGTCCGTCCACGACCGGGGAGCCTGATGAGCACCGAAACCACCATCGAGCAGACCAGCACGCTCTCGCTGACCGACACGGCGGCGGTAAAGGTCCGCGCCCTGCTCGACCAGGAAGGTCGCGACGATCTGCGGCTGCGCGTGGCCGTGCAGCCCGGCGGATGCTCCGGCCTGCAATACCAGCTGTTCTTCGACGAGCGCGTTCTCGACGGCGACGTCGACATTGACTCCCACGGCGTGCCGATCGTGGTCGACCGCATGAGCGCCCCGTACCTCGGCGGTGCCACGATCGATTTCACGGACACGATCGAGCAGCAGGGCTTCACGATCGACAACCCCAGTGCCACCGGCGGGTGCGCCTGCGGCAACTCGTTCTGCGGCTGATCCGCATACGTCACGGCCGGCCCCTTCGGGGTCGGCCGTTTCATCTTCAGGACATCGCCAGGTAGCGTGCTCGCGGTGAGCGGGCATCGCAGCGTCGCATGAGGACTGAGGAGCGCCGCGGCCGCGCCTAAAGCTGGAGGTTCCGTGCCTGTACTCGTCAGCGGTTCCATAGCGACTGACCACCTGATGCACTTTCCCGGCAAGTTCGGCGAGCAACTGCTCGCCGAGCACCTGGACCGGGTTTCGCTGTCATTCCTGGTCGACGACCTGGTCGTGCGGCGCGGCGGCGTGGCGCCCAACATCGCCTTCGGGATGGCCAAGCTGGGGGAGGCGCCGGTGCTGATCGGGGCCGCTGGGCGCGACTTCGGCGATTACCGCGCGTGGCTGGAGCGCAACGGCGTCGACTGCGCTTCGGTGTACATCTCCACCGAGCACCACACCGCGCGGTTCGTGTGCACGACCGACGAAGATATGTGCCAGATCGCGTCGTTCTATGCCGGCGCGATGAGCGAGGCTCGCAACATCGAGCTGGCGCCGGCTGTCGAGCGCACCGGTGCCGAGCTCGTGCTGATCAGCGCCGACGACCCGGGAGCGATGACCCGGCACAGCGCCGAATGCCGTGACCGCGGCTACCGCTTCGCGGCCGACCCGTCCCAGCAGATCGCCCGGATGTCCGGCGCCGAGCTTCGCGAGCTCATCGGCGGCGCGAGCCTGCTGTTCACCAATGACTACGAGAAGAGCCTGCTCGAGTCGAAGACGGGCTACTCCGAGGCGGAGGTACTGGCCCGGGTAGACGTCCAAGTCACCACGCTCGGCGCGAAGGGCGTCGAGATCCGCGGCCGCGACCTGCCCACTGTGCACGTCCCGGCGGCACGTGAGCGCGCGAAGATCGATCCGACCGGTGTCGGCGACGGTTTCCGGGCCGGCTTCCTCGCAGCTCGGGCGTGGGGACTGTCGTGGGAACGTGCCGCGCAGGTGGGCAGCCTGCTCGCAACCCTCGTTCTCGAGACGGTGGGGACCCAGGAGTACGAGCTCACCCGCGTGGGTTTCGCGACGCGGCTCGCCGAGTCTTATGGGGACGACGCGGCTGCCGAGGTGCTGCCGCACCTCGCCGGGATTGAGTAGGCCGGCTAAGTAACATGCGCTCAGCGCTACACACGGACCGGATAAACCGGCTCGGGGACGTCTGGGCTGATCCGCTTCTCGACGAAGATCCCGTACCAGATCATGAACACCAGCAGCGTCCAGATCTTGCGCGAATGGTCGATGCTGCCGTCGCGGTGCGCCTCGAGCAGCCGCAGCGCCGCCTCCCGGTCGATGTAGGCATCGGCCTGCGAATCGACGATGATAGCCCGCGCCCACTCGTACAGCTCAGCGCGTAGCCAGTGCCGGATCGGCACCGGAAAGCCGAGTTTGGCGCGGTCCAGCACGTGTGGCGGCACGATGTCGGCGAGCGCCCGGCGCAGCGCGTACTTGGTGGTCTGTCGAGTGAGC
>DATFRC010000261.1:0-13957 GCA_035263725.1 Jatrophihabitantaceae bacterium
GCTGATCGAGCGCGCGAAAGGCGTGCTCATGACCGAGCATCGGATGACCGAACCGGAGGCCTTCCGGTGGATCCAACGCGCGGCCATGGACAACCGGACGTCCATGCGTGCGGTGGCCGAGCTCGTGCTCAGCGGCGGCGCATAGCCCGGGGCTCAGCCGGCGTCAAGCGGCACTTCAGCAAGCTGCCAGTCTGAGCCCCGAACACCATCACTCGTCGGTGGACGGATAGTGTTTGGATGCTCGCCACCCGCGAGCTCTGGTGCATCGGGGCATCACACAAGGGCCCTTGTCGGCTGGGGGTGAGTGGTGCCACGCGGTCACATACGTGTCAGGCCGGCAGAGTTGGCTGACGTGCCGGAACTCCTCCGGCTGGTTGAGGCAACCGACGAGCCGCTCAGCGCTCCTGGGGCACGTCAGATTCAGGCGGAGACTGTGGCCCACCTGCCCGATCGGTTCGCGGCGATCTTGGCATCGGACGATAAGTGCGTGCTGGTGGCCGTCGACGAGCTCGGCAATATTGTCGGCATGGTCCTCGTTAGCGAGGGCGGTGTCGGTGCCGTTACGGCGGTGCCCGCGGTGCACATCAGCAACCTGCTCGTGGCAAGGAAGTACCGGCGGCGGGGCATCGGACGGGCGCTGTTGGCCGCCACCGTGCATCTGGCCGACCAACGTGGCATCGAGCACATCGTCGCGAGCGTGGTCGCCGGCTCGCGCGACGCGAACCGCTACCTGGCCCGCCTCGGATTCGCGCCGCTGGTCGTGCGGCGCCTCGCCACGACGACGACGCTGCGGCGCTCGCTCGGCATCGTCGATGGCAGCAACCGTGTGGCGCTGCTGCGCCGGGCGCGCCGGCGCGGTCGCAGCCTCACCGGACGCGTCATCAGCCGCGGAGCCTGAGCTAACCCGCCGGAGGCGGATCCGCGTCCCCACCACTCGCTGGCGCTCGGGTGGATCCGGATTTCCGCACCGCGCCTTCGGCGCGGGCCGCGTCGCGGCCGGCGGGCTCTTCGCGCAAGCGCTCATCGCGCTGTCGTGGGGTTCGCGTTGGTCACGTCTCGCTCACCTGTCGGAGCGCTCCTTGGTTGTCTGCGCGTGGACCTAGACTCGGGCCCCGTGAGCGGTTCTCGGCTGCTGTTGCTGGACGGCCATTCCATTGCGTACCGGGCATTCTACGCGTTGCGCGAGGTTGAGATGGCCACGACGACAGGCCAGCCGACCAATGGCGTATTCGGCTTCACGTCCATGCTGATCAACCTGCTGCGGGACGAGGACCCGACTCACGTCGCTGTGGCGTTCGACGTGTCGCGCAAGACGTTCCGCAGTGAGACGTACGCCGAGTACAAGGCCGGGCGGTCCGCGACGCCACCGGAGTTCTCCGAGCAGCTGTCGCTGATCAACGAGGTGCTGGGAGCGCTGCGAATCCCGTCGCTGACCGCCGAGGGTTACGAGGCCGACGACATCATCGCGACGATCACGACCCAGGCGTCGGCCGCGGGCGTGCAGACGCTGATCTGCACCGGCGACCGTGACGTCCTGCAGCTGGTCAGCGATTCGGTCACCGTGTTGTACCCGCGGCGCGGGGTCAGCGACCTGACGCGGTTCACGCCGGAGGAGGTTGCGGCGAAGTACGGCTTGACGCCGGCGCAGTACCCCGACTTCGCCGCGCTTCGCGGCGACACGAGCGACAACCTGCCCGGCATCCCCGGCGTGGGGGAGAAGACCGCGGCGAAGTGGATCCGCGAGTACGGGTCGTTCGACGCCCTGGTGGCGCAAGTCGACACGGTCAAAGGCAAGGCCGGCGATGCGCTACGCGAGCACCTGGCCGGCGTCATCCGCAACCGGCAGCTCACCGAGTTGGTGCGCGACGTGCCGATCGACGTCCGGCTCGACGACCTGGAGCGCCGGCCCTGGGATCGGACCGAAGTGCACACGCTGTTCGACAACCTTCAGTTCCGGGTGTTGCGCGAGCGGCTGTTCGCGACAGTGAGCGCCGCCGAGCCGGAGGCCGAGCAGGGCTTCGAGGTCGAGACCACCCGGCTCGGCCCGGACGAGGTGATCGGGTGGCTGGACGCCCACGCTCGGGACGGGAAGCGTGTGGGGCTGGCGTTTCGTGGCAGCTGGGGCCGGGGCGTCGGCACGCTCACCGGTATCGCGCTGGCCAGCGCCGACGGCGCGGCAGCGTACCTGCAGCCCGAGGCGCTCGCCGGCGGGGACGAGGCGGCGTTCGCGACCTGGCTGGCCGACCCGGACTCGCCGAAGGCCGCCCACGACGTCAAGGGTCCGGTTCTCGCGCTTCGCCAGCATGGCTGGACACTCGCCGGCATCACCAGTGACACCCAGCTGGCCGCCTACCTGGCGCTGCCCGGCCAGCGCTCGTTCGACCTCGCCGACCTCGCACTGCGGTACCTGCGTCGCGAGCTGCGCGCCAACGACGCCGATCTGGAGTCCGGGCAACTCACCCTCGACGGTGGCCTCGACGAGGCGGATGACGCGATCGCCCAGGTCGAGACCGTCAACGCGATGGCGATTCGTGATCTCGCCGACGCCCTCGACACCGACCTCGAACAGCGCGGCGCGGCGCGGCTGCTCAGGGAGTTGGAACTTCCGCTCACGTACGTGCTCGCCGATATGGAGATGGCCGGCATCGCCGCCGACACCGACAAACTCGTGGCGCTGCAGGCCGAATTGGGCGCGGCCGTCAAGGACGTCGAACAGGAGGCCCACAAACTTGTCGGGCGGACGTTCAACCTAGGTTCGCCCAAGCAGCTGCAAGAGATTCTGTTCGACCAGTTCGGGCTGCCCAAGACCAAGCGCATCAAGACCGGTTACACGACCGATGCCGACGCGCTCGCCGACCTGTACGGCAAGACCCAGCATCCGATCCTCGAGCACCTGCTGCGGCACCGCGAGGTGGCCCGGCTCAAGACCGTCGTCGACTCGTTGCTGCCGCTGATCGACGACACGGGTCGCATCCACACGACGTTCAACCAGACGATCGCGGCCACCGGACGGCTCTCGTCCACCGACCCCAACCTGCAGAACATACCGGTGCGTACGGCGGAGGGCCGGCGCATCCGCGAGGCGTTCACCGTCGGCCCGGGCTTCGAGTCGCTCATGACCGCGGACTACAGCCAGATCGAGATGCGCATCATGGCGACGCTCTCGCATGACGCCGGGCTGATCGAGGCGTTCACCACTGGCGAGGATCTGCACACCTTCGTGGCGTCGCGCGCGTTCGACCTCCCGCCAGAGGAGATCGACCCGGAGCTACGCCGCCGGGTCAAGGCCATGTCCTACGGTCTCGCCTACGGTCTGTCGGCGTTCGGGCTGGCGCAGCAGCTCAAGATCTCCGCGGACGAGGCGCGCGGGCAGATGGAGGCCTACTTCGCCCGCTTCGGCGGCGTGCGCGACTATCTGCGCTCGGTAGTCGAAGAGGCCCGACGGACTGGCTATACCGAGACGATCATGGGACGTCGCCGCTATCTGCCCGACCTGACCAGCGACAATCGGCAGCGCCGCGAGATGGCCGAGCGAATGGCTCTCAACGCGCCGATCCAGGGCAGCGCCGCTGACATCATCAAGGTGGCCATGCTGGGCGTGCACCTATCGTTGGCCGCGGCCGGCCTGCGATCCCGGTTGCTGCTGCAGGTGCACGACGAACTCGTGCTGGAGATCGCCCCAGGCGAGCGCCAGGCTGTCGAGGAACTGGTCCGCACGGAGATGGGCGCGGCCTACCAACTCGATGTACCGCTGGACGTCTCGATCGGGGTCGGCCCCAACTGGCACGAAGCGGCCCACTGATTTATCCGCCGGATGCGGAGCCCGGCACCGGCCCCTACAGGGGCGGATGCCGACCACCGCGCCTCGCTCCGCTCGGGCCGCGTGGCGGCCGGCGGGCTCTTCGCGCGAGCGCACCGACTTGTCCGCCGGTGCGTGTCTCTCGGCGGCGCCCACGAGGGCGCACACCTCGAGCCACTCCGCGCCTGCGGCGCGGGCCGAGTGGCGGCCGGCGGGCTCTTCGCGCGAGCGCTCATCGCGCTGCTGCGAGGGGCGAGGGCCTATTGCTTTGCCTTGCGCTGGGCGCGCCAACGGGCGAGCATCGCGGGCATTTCTGCCCGGACGAAGTCGAAGAACCGTCGCGTGTCCTCGATCCGCCGCCCGGCCGGCGTTTTCCGGCCGACCGCGTCGACGCCCTGCTGGAGCGTCGTTAGCCAGCGCAGGTACATCCGGTCCCGGTTCGCGATGAGCTCGTACCACATCTCGCCCCGCAGCCGGTACACGTCGCGCCGCTCGCCCGGCCGGCGGTCTCGCACGGTCATGTCCACCTGCTCCAAATAGCGAATCGCGCCGGAAATCGCCGCCGGGCTGGCGTGCAGTTGTGCGGCAAGTTCGGCCGCTGTGCACCCGTCGTCGGCGCTCAGCAGGGCCGCGAACACCCGGGCCGGCATGCGCGGCATGCCCGCGTCCACCATGTCGCCGGCGAACTGCTCGACAAAGGCAGCGACCGCGGCGGTGTCACGACGACGCTTGCGGGTCACACCGCCAGCTTAAGAGCATTCAGGGAATTCACAAACTTATGAATAAAGCGTACGGTCAAAATCGTGGCTGCCGCGATTGCCATCGAGGACCTCGTCAAGACATTCGGCCGGACGCGGGCACTCGACGGACTCGACCTCACCGTCGAGACCGGCGAGGTGCACGGCTTCCTCGGGCCTAACGGGGCGGGGAAGTCCACAACGATCCGCATCCTGCTCGGGCTGCTGCGCGCCGACGCGGGCAAGGCACGGCTGCTCGGCGGCGACCCGTGGCGGGACGTGGCGACGCTGCACCGCCGGCTCGCGTACGTCCCCGGGGACGTCACGCTGTGGCCGAACCTGTCCGGCGGCGAGGTGATCGACTTGCTCGGAAGGCTGCGCGGCGGGCTGAACGAGCAGCGGCGCGCAGACCTGCTCGAGCGTTTCGACCTCGATCCGACGAAGAAGGGACGCACGTACTCGAAGGGCAACCGGCAGAAGGTGGCCCTGGTGGCCGCGCTCGCCGCTGACGTCGAGTTGCTGATCCTGGACGAGCCGACGTCCGGCCTCGACCCCATCGTCGGAGAGGCGTTCCGTGAGTGCATCGCCGAGGAACGGGCTAGCGGGCGCACGGTACTGCTGTCCAGCCACATCCTCTCCGAGGTGGAAGCCCTGTGCGACCGGGTGAGCATCATCCGCGCCGGGCGCACGGTCGACTCCGGGACACTGACCGACCTGCGGCACCTGACCCGCACGTCCATCGACGCAGTCCTGGCCGCACCGCCGAACGGGCTGGCCACACTGCCCGGCGTGCACGGGCTCGACGTCGAGGGCACGCGAGTGCGCTTCCAGGTCGACACGGCGCAGCTGGGCGGCGTCCTCGCCGAACTCACCCGGATCGGGGTGCGGTCACTCGTGAGTCAGCCGCCGACCCTGGAGGAGCTGTTCCTGCGTCATTACCAGGCTGCGCCATGACCCAGGCGCTGCTCGGTGCCGGCGAGCTGGTCAAGCTGGACCTGCGCCGCGATCGGATCATGATCCCGGTCTGGGTCTACGCGCTGACCGCTACGGCAGCCTCGACGGCTTACAGCTTCCGCCACCTGTACGACACCCCGCAGTCACGGCTGGAGTTCGCAACCGCCGTCGCCAACAACGCCTCGACGCGCGCGATGTACGGCCCGGTCCATGATCCGAGCACGATCGGCGGGCTGACTGCGTGGCGGCTCGTCACGATCGGGGCAACGCTCGTCGGCGTGATGAGCGTGCTTGTCGTGATGCGGCACACCCGCGCCGACGAGGAGGCCGGACGACTCGAGCTGATCAGCGCCGGCGTGGTCGGCCGGCACGCCGCGCTGGCAGCCGGCGTTCTGGTAGCGCTGATCGCCAGCCTGGCTGTAGGCCTCGGCGCTGCGATCGGGCTGATCGCCGTGGGCATGCCGACCGTCGGCTCGCTTGCGTTCGGCCTTTCCTGGTGCACAGCTGGACTGTTCTTCGCAGCGGTGGCCGCAGTGGCGGCACAGCTGTCCGAGAGCGCCCGCACGGCGAATGGCATCGGCATCGGCGTGATCGCCCTCGCGTATCTGGTGCGTGCCATCGCAGATGTCGGACCCTCCTGGCTCTCGTGGGCCTCACCGATTGGCTGGGCACAGCAGCTGCGTCCGTTCGCCGGCGAGCGATGGTGGGTCTTCGGCGTCGCGGTCGGCGCGGCCGCACTCATCGGATGGGGCGGATTCGCGTTGGCCGGACGGCGTGACCTTGGCGCGGGCCTGCTGCCACCCCGGCCTGGACCCGCACGAGGAGAGCTGCACGGCCCGGTGGCCCTGGCCTGGCGGCTACAACGCGGCACGCTGCTCGGCTGGACGGCCGGATTCGCCATCTACGGCGTGGCGATCGGCGGCCTGGCCGACGGTGTCACCGCAATCGTCGGCAGCAGCGAGAGCACCCGGAAGATCCTCGAGGAGATGGGCGGTGCGAAAGGGATCGTCGATGCGTTCCTCGCCACGGCCATGGGCATCCTCGGCCTTGTAGTCGCGGGATACGCCGTCCAGGCGGTGTTGCGACTGCGAGTCGAGGAGACCGCACTGCGTGCCGAACCCGTACTGGCCACCCGCGTCGGGCGCATCCGCTGGGCGTGCAGCCACGTCCTGTTCGCCGTGGTCGGCAGCGTCCTGATCCTCGCGGCGGCGGGCCTGGGTGCCGGGCTCGCCCACGGTCTGCGCTCGCATGACGTCGGCCAACAGCTGCCGCGGGTGCTCGGCGCCGCGCTCGTCCAGGTGCCGGCGGCGTGGGTGCTGGCCGGTGTGACGTTGGTGCTGTTCGGGTTGGCGCCTCGGTTCACTGCGGTGGCCTGGGGCGTGCTCGGCGGGTGCCTCCTGCTCGGCCAGCTCGGTCCGGTGCTGAAGCTGGCGCAGTGGGCGATGGACATTTCGCCGTTCACGCACGTGCCGAAGCTGCCGGGATCGGCACTGTCCGTGGCGCCGCTGGTCGGCCTGACGGCGGTTGCCGTGGTGGCTGCGGCCGTCGGTCTGGCCGGATTTCGGCGCCGCGACGTCGGCTGACCCGTACCACGAACGCGGTATCGCGGCCTGCACCGAGACGGGGATGCCGCGCTGCCTCAGCGTGTCCTACCGTGCCAACAGGGACGGAGGCATGTAGGCACTGTGAGACGGAGTCGGTGGGCGCATTCCGACGCGCTGCTGGCCGCCGGCGTGGCAGTGGTGACGGTAGCCGGCACGGCCCTCGCGGCGCGGCATCAGCACGCTCACCGCGATCTGGATGTCGGGGGATACCTGCTGTTGCTCGCGGCCGCTGCTTGTCTTCTAGGCCGGCAGCGATGGCCGGTCGCGGTGCTCGCCGGAACCTTCGCGGCGACGTTCAGCTACCTGTTGCTGGGCTACCCGGGCGGGCCGCTGTGGCTGCCGCTGATCATCGCCTTCGGCTCCGCGCTCATGCTCGGTCGGCGCGTGGCCGCATATACTGCTCTCGTCGCGGGGTTCGTCGTCGCGACCTGGGTGGACAGCGCCGTCCGCAACAAGCCCGGGCCGGGCATCGCCACCGCCCTGGGCCTTGCCGCGTGGCTGCTGGTGCTGGCGGCAGCCGCCGAACTGATCCGCTACCGCCGCGAGTTACGCCGGGCGGCCCGCCGGCAGGAAGCGGAGGCGCGGCGCATCGAACTCGAGTCCGCGCGCCGGCGGGCGAGCGAGGAGCGGCTCGACATCGCGCGTGAGCTCCACGACGTTCTTGCGCACAGCATCTCGATGATCAACGTCCAGGCGGGCGTCGCTCTCGAGCTGATCGACGAACGCCCCGAGCAGGCCCGCGAGTCGCTGGCGACGATAAAGCAAGCCAGCAAGGATGCGCTCGTCGAAGTGCAGGCCGTCCTGGGCGCGTTGCGCCAGTCCGGCGAACCGGCGGCCACCTCGCCGGCGCCGAGCCTCGCGGACCTCGACCGGCTGGTCTCCGGTGCCCGCGCCGCCGGCCTGGACGTGCGACTGCGCCTTTCCGGCGACGCGCGACCCCTGCCTGCTCGCACCGAGCTTGCGGCGTACCGCATCCTGCAGGAATCCCTGACAAACGTGGTGCGGCACGCGGATGCGTCCACGGTGCACGTCAGCGTCGGCTACGGCGCTCGTGAGCTGACCCTCGAGGTGGTAGACGACGGTTCGGGCCGTGGCGCCGCCGGCGCCGACGGGTCCGGCATCGCCGGCATGCGGGAGCGCGCGATCGCGCTCGGTGGTGACCTCTCGACCGGGCGCGCGTTCAGCGGCGGGTTCCGAGTGCGCGCCCGACTTCCCCTGGACGGTGCGGCGTGATCCGGCTGGTCCTCGCGGACGACCAGGCACTGGTGCGGGCCGGCTTTGCCGCCCTGCTCGACGCCCAGGACGACATGCAGGTCGTGGGCGAGGCGGCCGACGGCGCCGAAGCGCTGAGCCTTGTCCGGGAGCAGATGCCGGATGTCGTGCTCATGGACATCCGCATGCCGGGTACCGACGGCCTCGCAGCCACGCGTGCCATCGCCTCCGACGCGACCCTCGCCGAGGTGCGCGTCATCGTGCTCACGACGTTCGAGTTGGACGAGTACGTCTTCGAGGCACTGCGCGCCGGGGCGACCGGCTTCCTCGTCAAGCACACCGAACCTGCCGAGCTGATCCGGGCGGTGCGAACGGTGGCCGCCGGCAACGCGCTGCTGTCGCCGAGCGTCACCCGCCGGCTGATCGCTGAGTTCGCCGACCGAGCCAAGGAGCCCCCCACGTCGGCCCGCCTCTCTGCACTCACCGACCGGGAACGCGAGATCGTCGCTGTCGTGGCACAGGGGCTCTCTAACGACGAGATCGCAGCCAAGCTGTACTTGAGTCCGGCTACCGTCAAGACGCACGTCAACCGGGCGATGTCCAAGCTGGCGGTGCGCGACCGGGCCCAGCTCGTCGTGCTCGCCTACGAGTCGGGCTTGGCCCGCCCGGGTTGGAGTTGATACTAACCTATTCGCCGGATTCGGTGCTGCGGGTGCGCCGCTCGCTGGCGCTCGGGCGCGACCCTTGAGCTGAGCCTCGCTTCGCTCGGCCCGCGTCGCGGCCGGCGGGCTCTTCGCGCGAGCGCTCATCGCGTTCGTACTCGCCTACTGCAGCAGCGGTAGCACCTAAGCCAGCACTGAGCGGACGACGACGTGGCCGCTGATCGCGACGATCGTCTGCATGACGACGACTATCACGCGTGCCGCCGCCCGCGCCGTGCACGCGACCAAGAGCTACGGACAGGCCGAGACAGCCGTGCTCGCGCTCGATGACGTGAGCGTGGACCTGCCCGAGGGGCAGTTCACAGCAATCATGGGACCCTCAGGATCCGGCAAGTCGACGTTGCTGCACTGCCTCGCCGGCCTGGACGCGCTGACGTCCGGGCAGGTGTTCGTCGGCGACGTCGACCTCGGCCGGTTGACGGACCGGCAGCTGACCTTGCTGCGGCGCACCCGGATCGGATTCGTCTTTCAATCGTTCAATCTGGTGCCGACACTGTCGGCGCTGGAGAATATCCAGCTGCCGCTGACCCTGGCCGGCACCAAGCCGGACCGGAACTGGCTCGAGGCCGTCGTCGAGACGGTGGGCCTCACGGACCGGCTGCAGCACCGGCCCTCCGAGCTGTCCGGCGGGCAGCAGCAGCGAGTTGCCGTGGCCCGCGCGTTGGTGAGCAAGCCGGCGATCATCTTCGCCGACGAGCCGACGGGCAACCTCGACTCCCGCAGCGGCGCCGACGTGCTCGGCTTTCTCCAGCAGGCCTGTCGCGAGCTGGGCCAGACGATAGTCATGGTCACGCACGACCCCGGTGCTGCGAGCTACGCCGGCACCGCGATCTTCCTCGCCGACGGCCGGATCGTCGACGCCGTCGAGCGGCCTAATCCGGAGCTCGTCCTCGACCACATCAAGCGGCTGGGGGCGTGATGGTCACGGTCGCGTTCTCTGAGATGTGGTCGCACAAGCGCCGCCTTGCCGGCAGCATGATCGCAGTCGTACTCGGGGTGGCCTTCCTCGCCGGAACGCTGCTGCTCGGCGACACGCTCAAGGCGAACTTCGACAAGCTGTTCACGACCGCGAACGGCGGCACCGACGTGATCCTGCGCGGCTCGACGCAGATCGGCTCGGACATCAACCAGAGCCGCTCCGGCATAGACGCCTCGCTGCTCGGCCTGGCCCGTTCGACGCCTGGGATAGCCGACGCGGTGCCCTACGTCCAAGGCTTCGGACAGCTCGTCGGCAGCAACGGCAAGCGCATCGGCGGGAACGGGCCGCCCACGACCGCCGCGAACTGGGTCGGTGTTCCCTCGCTCAACCCATATCGCATCGTGGCAGGGCGTGCGCCGCGTGCGGACAACGAGGTGGTGATCAACCGGGGCGCCGCCAAGAAAGGCAAGCTGCATCTGGGCGGCACCACTACGCTGCTGACGCCTCGACCGCTACGGGTGACCATCGTCGGAATCTCGACGTTCGGGACTGCCGACGGGTTCGGGCCGTCCACGTTCACCGCGATGACGCTGCACGCCGCGACGACCTACGTCACGGACGATCCGAGCAAGGTGACCGAGATCCTGATCAAGGCCGCGCCAGGAGTGTCGGCGCAGCGGCTGATCGGCGAACTGCAGCCGCGGCTGCCGACGGGCGTGCAGGCCATCACCGGCACTGATCTGGCCAACGAGAACATCAGCGACATCAACAGCGGGTTCCTCGGCTTCCTGCGCAGCGCGCTGACCGGATTCGCGGTGATCGCGCTGCTCGTCGCGGTGTTCAGCATCTACAACACGTTCTCCATCCTGGCTGCCCAGCGGGCGCGCACCTCAGCGCTGCTGCGGGCGATCGGGGCCACCCGCCGGCAGGTGATCACGGTGGGCCTGACCGAGGCGCTCGCAGTCGGCGTCTTCGGCTCGGTGGCCGGCTGGGCCGCCGGCATCGGAATCGCGGCGGGCCTCAAGGGCGTGTTCAGCGGGTTCGGGTTCGCGCTGCCGGCCGGTGGTCTCGTGTTCCGCGGGAGTAGTGCGGCGATCGCCGTCCTGGCGGGTATCACGGCGACGCTGGTCGCCGGCGTCGTGCCTGCGCTGCGTTCGTCCCGGGTGCCGCCGGTCGCTGCCCTGCGCGATCAGGCCGCGGAGCGCCGCACGGTCTCCGTGTTTCGGGCGGCAGTCGGCGCAGCTATGACGGCGGGTGGTGTGACCGCTCTGGTGCTCGCCGCCGTGCGCCCCGGGCCGGTGTCGCTCGCGGCGGCGGGCGCCGTCCTTGCGCTGGTCGGGATGGTGGTGTTCGGACCGATAGCAGCTCGCCCGGCGGTGGCGCTGCTCGGCGCGCCCATCGCGCGGACGCGCGGCGTCACTGGAACCCTCGCCCGGGAGAACTCCATGCGCAACCCGCGGCGTACGGCGGCCACCGCCGCGGCGCTACTGATCGGCGTCGCCGTCGTGGCGATGTTCACCGTGGTAGCAGCGTCGCTCAAGGCGTCGGCGGCGCACGGTGTGGACCGCGCGCTGACCGCCGACATCGTGGTCGACACGCCCGGCTTCGGCGGGGGCGTGAGCTCACAGCGCGGCCGCCTGGACCCGGCGATAGGTGCCCGACTGTCCACTGTGGACGGCGTCCAGGTGGCGACCGGGCTCGACGGGGGCGACGCGCTGATCGGTGGGAAGGCGCACGCCGTGACCGTGGCCGACCCGGCCCGGGTGGGCCAAGTGCTCGACCTCGGCGTCACGTCCGGAGCGCTGGCTGCCATGACGCCGGCGTCGCTCGCAGTGTCGGCCGATGCCGCCAAGAGCAATCACTGGCACGTCGGATCGATGGCGCCGATCATCTACCCGGACGGCGCCCACGCCAGGGTCACCGTCGCCGCGATCTACAGCCATCCTGACATCACCGGCGACTATCTGCTGACCGCGGCGGGATGGGCACGGCACACCGAGCAGGCCGTCGTCTCCAAGATCTTGGTCAAGTTGCGCCCCGGCACCGACGTGGCTGCCGCCAAGGACGCCATCACTGCGGCTACCAGCAGCTACGGCGCGCCGCGAGTGCAGGACCGGGCCGAGTACCGCTCCAGTGCCACATCGAGCGTCAACACGTTCCTCGGGTTGATCTACGTGATGCTCGCCCTGGCGATCGTGATCGCGCTGATGGGCATCAGCAACACGCTCTCGCTGTCCATCCACGAGCGCACCCGGGAGCTCGGCCTGCTGCGCGCGGTCGGGCAGACGCGGGCGCAGGCTCGCGCCATGGTGCGGTGGGAGTCGGTGCTCGTCGCGGTCTTCGGGACGGTCGGCGGCGTCGGGTTGGGCGCGCTGCTCGGGTGGTCGTTCGTGAAGGCGGCCGGCAGTACGACGCTGTCCGTGTTCTCGGCGCCGCCCGCACAGCTCGCGGCGTTCGTCGTGGTCGGTGCGGTAGCCGGGACCCTGGCGGGCGTACGCCCGGCCCGGCGTGCCGCGCGACTGTCCGTGCTGAGGGCGATAAGTGCAGAGTGAGCGGGATCAGAACGGGTCGGGTGTGGCCCGATGGCCGAACATACGGCCGGCACGCAGCACCACCTTGATCGCGAGGTTGCGCAGCCACCAGGGCAGCTCGCCGAGCATCCTGGCCCGGTCGCGCGCGTGCGGCAGCGCCACCTCGAATTGGGCAAGCGAGCCGGTGCGACCCAGGTAACGCAGCCCACGTCCGGGCAGCACGTGCCGCAGTAGCGCGACGGTGACCCCGACGGACGAGAACGCATCGTGCACGAGCACCTGGCCGCCCTGCGGTATGTAGCTGGTCCAGCGCAGGTCGTCACGGACTGTCCAGTAATCATGCTTGCCGTCTATGTAGAGCATGTCGATGCGTTCTGTCCACTGTGGACGGATTGTGCCGCTGGGTTGGGCGATCAGTTCGACGGCGTCGCGCAATCCCGCGGCGTAGAGGTTCGCCTCGAACTGCGTCCGAGTGGCCGCGCCGCCGAACATCCGGCCCTCGACGAACGGGTCGATCGCGACCACCCGGGTCCCCGCCTGGCCCGCTGCCGCGGCGAGCACCACGGTCGAGCGGCCTTGATGGCTGCCGATCTCGACGATGGTTCCGCCGGGGCGTACGCGGCGCGCCGCCTCCCAAAGCGCGCACGCCTGGTCGGGATGTAGCCAGCCGCCAATCGTCGCGGCGCGGGCCCACACATCGGTGAAGTGAGTCTCGATGCGCAGAGGGTATCGCCTCCTACCGGCCGGTACGGCAGGATGCACGCATGCTTCGGACGACGTCTGCCCTCGTGATCGTCGCCCTTGCCGTGTCCGCGTGCACGGTGCATACATCGACGCCGCTGACAAAACGGCAGCGCAGCGTCCAGGCGACGAGCACCAACGTCGCGTTCAAGAACTGCGCTGCCCAGTGCACGGGCACGATCAACGGCGCCGCCTACGAGATCAAGGTGCCCCAGCATTGGAATGGCACGCTGCTGCTCTATTCGCACGGCTATCGGTTCGCGCAGCCCGCGCCGCCTGACTTTGCCGCGGTCGACACGAAGGCGCAGGTGTCGTCCACCGACGTGGACGGCACCGGCGCCGATCCACTCAGCCAGGATCTGCTGGCAGCGGGTTACGCCTTGGCCGGCTCCGCATACAAATCGAACGGCTGGGTGGTGGCCGACGGCGTGCAAGCCGGCGAGGACCTGCACGCGAAGTTCGTCTCGCTCGTCGGCACTCCGCTGCGGACATACGTGTGGGGCGACTCGCTCGGCGGGCTGATCACCGAGATCCTCGCCGAGCAGAATCGTTCCTGGGTCGACGGTTCGGCGCCGATGTGCGGGGCGCTCGCCGGTCCGAACATCAACTTCGACCTCGCACTGGACGTCGCATACGCGGTGAAGGCGCTCATCGATCCGGACCTGAAGCTCACCGGCTACACCAGCGCCGACGACGCGGCTGCGAACTGGGAGCGCGCCGAGCAACTGATCGAAAAGG
>DATFRC010000262.1:0-17095 GCA_035263725.1 Jatrophihabitantaceae bacterium
GGCTCGCCAAGCCGGCTGCTCAGGCAGCCGCCCGCTCGCGGCCCAGTCCGGCCACGAACCCGGGCAGGTGTGCCTCAACGATCGGCAGCACCTCGGCAACCGTGACGTCACGGCCGAGTTCGCGGGAGAGCGACGTAACGCCGGCGTCGGCGATCCCGCACGGCACGATGCGGTCGAACCACGACAGGTCCGGGTCGCAGTTGAGGGCGAACCCGTGCATGGCGACGGCGCGTCGCACCCTGACTCCGATGGCGGCAAGCTTGCGGTCGGGGTCGCGCAGCCACACGCCGGTGCGGCCCTCGACGCGCGTGGCGTCCACCCCGAGTTCGGCGCACACATCGATGAGCAGCTGTTCCATGGCTCGCACGTATGCGACGACATCGAGGGGGCGTGGTATCCGCACGATCGGGTAGCCCACGAGTTGCCCCGGACCGTGCCACGTGATCTTGCCGCCACGATCGACGTCGATTACCGGCGTGCCGTCGAACGGCCGCTCGAACGGCTCGGTGCGCTTGCCTGCGGTGAACACGGGCGGGTGTTCGAGCAGCAGCACGGTATCCGGAGCGTCGCCGGCAACCACAGCTTCGTGCAGCTCGCGCTGGCGCTGCCAGGCGTCCTCGTAGCCGACCAGTCCGGCCCGGATGATCGCGAGATCCGCCACAACCCCAGGCTACTTGATCAGCCGGGTGTCCAGCGGGGTCTCGACGGCTGTGCCGTCCGGGCCGGGTTCCACGAGGTACGCGGCCTTGCCGTCCACTTCGGTGAGCGCCTCGACCATCTCGGTGCCGCGATACAGGACTCCCACGCCGTCGTCGGTGGCGTATCCGGCGGGCAAGGTGCCGTCGGCGATCAGCCGCTGGAACATCGGCCGGCGCTGCTCCTCGGTGTCGTAGTGGACGCCGTTCGAGTAGGGGACGAAGCCAAGCCCGTCGGTGACCGCCCGAAGATCGGGTCCGAACGAGTCGGTGGGGCCGCCGACGTGCCAGCAAATCGAGCCGGCCGACACGCCCGTAAGCACAACCCCGGCGTGCCACGCCTCGCGCAGGATCGTGTCGAGGCCGTGCAGCCGCCACAGCGCAAGCAGCCCGGCGACGCTGCCCCCGAATACCCAGATCACGTCCTGGCCGAGCAGGTGCCCGCGGAGGTCGTCGACGTTCGGCATCGGCAACAGCGCGACGTGTGACGGCGCGAGCCGCTGTTGCAGCGCGGCGTCGTAGAACGCTGACACGATCGCCGGACTGTCGCCCATCGCCGTCGCGAGCAGGCAGATCCGCGGCGCGCGCCCGTCGACGCCGGCCAACTCAATCGCGAACTCGGTGAGCGGCGCGAAGTCCCACCGGACGCGTCGACCGGGCGTCAGCCCGCCGGATGTAGCCAGGATCGTCGGCCGCACTGCAGGCATCCCCGCACTGTAGGGCCTGTGGATAACCGCCGCTGCCGCGCCGCCGGATTCCCTACGGTTTCTGCATGACGTGGAAGGTGCCCGGCTATGCGGCGGACGAACTGCTCGGGTACGGCGGTTCGGGGGAGGTGTGGCGCGGGCACGCGACCAGCACGGGCGCGCCGGTCGCGCTCAAGCGGCTGCCCGTGGGCGACGCCGCGCAGGTGCAGGCGGCGCGCAGCGAAGCGGCGCTGCTCTCCACACTCGATCACCCGCACCTGATCCGGCTGCACGAACTCCTTCCGCTCGGCGACACCGTGGTGCTGGTGCTGGACCTCGCCGGTGGCGGCTCGCTGGCCGACCTGCTGTCGCGGCGCGGGCGGCTCACGCCCGGTGAGGTGATCACCGCGCTTGCCCCGATCGGCGCTGCCCTCGCGTACGCGCACAACGAGGGCGTCGTGCACGGCGACGTGACGCCCGGAAACGTCCTCTTCACCGAGAACGGCCTGCCACTGCTGGCCGACCTGGGGGTGGCGCGCATCGTCGGCGACGCGGCGCCGGCACGCAGCACCCCGGCGTATGTGGACCCGTCCGTCGCCGCCGGCTGCGTGCCCGGGGCGCCGAGCGATGTCTTCATGCTCGCGGCGGTCGCGGTGCACGCACTCACCGGCAGTCCACTGTGGACCGGCGAGACGCCGGCCGACATGATCAGCCGGGCGGCCGCCGGCGATGTCGGCGATCTGGCGTCCCGGCTCGCGGCGCTGCCGCCGGCTATGGCGACGCTGCTCGAACGTGCGCTCAGTATCGAGCCACACCTGCGTTGTACTGCATCGGAGTTCGCGCTCGATCTTCGGCACAGTGGCGAGCCCGCCCCGGTCGAACTCGCCGCTGGCGGCTCGGGAGTCACCGGGGCTCCCGCCGTCGAGGGCCCGGGCGAGCAGGTCGCGGGCGGCGACCCGGCGCGGCCGGCCTTCACCCGGCCCGGCGACGAAACTCCGCTCTCCAACCCGGCGCAGCTCACGCACGGCGTGCGGGCAGCCCTGCATCCGCCCGTGCCACCACGGCGCGGGCTCGGACGGCGCTGGCCGATCGTGGTGATCGCCGGCGTTTCGCTGATCGCAGTCGCGGCGCTCGCCGGCCTGCACTCGATCAGGCACCGCGGGTCGTCGCGGGCGCCGACGCCACCGCCCGTCACGTCAACTGCGCCGGCCAGCCGGCCCAGCCCGGAAGACAGAGCTCTCGCCGTACTGCGCGGCCTGGACGTCATCCGCGAGCAGGCGTTCGCGCGCCGTCAGGCCTCGTTGCTGCGGCAGGTATACGTGCCCGGCCCGCTGCTCACGCAGGACTCAGCGCTGCTGCTGCGTGCCATACCCGCAGGATGTGAGCTGATCGGCGTGCGGACGAGTTATGCCGCGCTTCGGGTCACGCCGGCCAAGGCCCGGCTCGTCGTGACCGCGATAGCGAGGCTAGCCGCGTCCACCCTCACCTGCCATGCAGTGGTGACGGGCCGGGCGGCAGGCGAGCCACCGACCCGGCTGCGTATTGAGCTGGTGCCCGCCGTGGACGGCTACCGCATCGCCAGCCAGCAGAAGATCTAGCGGCTCATCGCAAAATTCGGCGCAGCGTCGGTTCGAGATCCGTGTCGCGGAACTGGAAGCCTGCTGCGGTGAGCGCCGCCGGGACGGCGCGCGGCCCGCCGAGCACATCGGCGGCGAACTCGCCGAGCAGCAACTGCAGGGCCACGGCCGGCACCGGCACCGCTGCCGGGCGGTGCATGAGCCGGGCGAACGTCGCGACGAGCTCGGCGTTGCGCGCGGGACTGGGGCCGGTCACGTTCAGCGGGCCGCTGACGTCGCTGTCGAGCACGAACCGGATCGCCCGTACCTCGTCGGTGAGCGAGATCCATGGCACGAACTGCCGGCCGCTGCCTTGTCGTCCGGCGACGCCGAGCCATACGAACGGTCGCAGCCGAGCGACGAAGCCACCCTCGCGCGCAAGCACGACGCCGCTTCGCAGCGACACGACTCGGGCGCCGGCATCCGTTGCCGGGCGAGCGGCAGCCTCCCAGTCTCGGCACAGCGCGGCCAGAAAGCCCGTACCGGGCGGCGCCGATTCGCCGACGATCGCGTCCCCCGTGTCGCCGTAGTAGCCGACCGCCGAGGCCGCGATGAGCGGTGGACGGTGTTCGCTCGCCGCGACCGCTTCCGCGAGCGTGGCGACTGCGTCGACGCGGCTGGCCCGTATCCGCTGTTTGAGCGCAGCCGTCGGTCGGCGGATCGGGATAGGCGCGCCGTTCAGGCAGACCACGGCGTCGATGTCGGCAAGCGGCGGCGCCTGCCGGCGCTCCGGGCGCCACGGGATCTCGTCCGGTGCCTCCGGGGGGCGGCGCACCAGGCGCTTCACGCCGTGCCCGTCGCCGCGCAACGAGGCCGCGAGCGCCGTGCCGATCATCCCCGACGCGCCCCCGAGCAAGACCTGCACTGGCCTAATCCGCCGGTTCGTGTTTCTCGGCGGCGCTCAGGCCAGTCCTAGGGTTCGCTCGAAGGCGCCCGCCTCCAGCCGGCTCTTGATGGTGCCGAGGAAGCGAGCGGCGTCGGCACCGTCGACGATGCGGTGGTCGTAAGTGAGCGCGAGGTACACCATCGACCGGATCGCGATCGTCTCGCCCAACTCAGGGTCGGTGACGACGACAGGGCGCTTCACCACGGCGCCGGTGCCGAGGATGCCGACCTGCGGCTGGTTGATGATAGGCGTGTCGAACAGCGCGCCGCGGCTGCCGGTGTTGGTGAGGGTGAACGTGCCGCCGGACAGCTCGTCTGGGCTGATCTTGTTCGTACGCGTGCGCTCGGCCAGGTCGGCGATCTTGCGGGCCAGTCCGGCGAGGTTGAGGTCGCCCGCGTTGTGGATCACCGGGGCGAGCAAGCCACGGTCGGTGTCGACCGCTATGCCGAGGTGCTCGGCATCGTGGTAGGTGATCGTCTTGGCTTCGGTGTCGATCGAGGCGTTCAGCGCCGGGTGTGCTTTGAGCGCCTCGACGGTCGCCACGGCAAAGAAGGGCAGGAATGACAGCTTGACGCCCTCGCGCGCCTCGAATGCTGCCTTGGCCCGCTCGCGCAGCCGGGCGATCTTGGTCACGTCGACCTCGACAACGGTCGTGAGCTGGGCCGACACGTGCAACGACTCGACCATCCGGGCGGCGATCGTCTGGCGCAGTCGGCTCATCTTCTCGACCTGCCCGCGGGCTACGACCGGCGCAGGCGCGGCCGCCGCGGCGGCCGCGGGCTCGGCAACCGGGCTGGGTGCGGCAACAGGCGCCGCCTCGACTCCCGGCGGTTGCGCGGGCGGCGGTGCGTACGCAGTGGGAACCGCGACCGGCTCGACGCTCGGCGCAGCCGCTGCGGCGGCCGCTTCGGCCTTGGCGGCAGCGGCACGCTCGGCGGCGGCCAGGACGTCGGACTTTCGGATGCGCCCGCCCACGCCGGTACCGGCGATTGCGGTCAGGTCCACGCCGTACTCGGTGGCGAGCTTGCGCACCAGCGGCGTGACATAGGTGCCGGCGAGGTCGTCGTCCTCGTCGGCTGCCTCGGTGGCCGGTACGGGTGGCGCCTGCGGCGCCGGGCTGGGCGCCCAGCGCGGGGCGCCGTTCACGGGTGGCGCCGGTTCGGGCTGCGGCGGCGGTGCGACGGCCTGAACGGGCACCGGGGCAGGCGCAGGCTCGGGCTGTGCTACCGGCGCGGGTGCCGCTGGCGGCGCCGCGGGTGCCATCGGCGGCGGCGCGGGCTGCACCGGGGGTATCGGCGGCGCGGGTTGCGCGACCGGCGGCGCGGGTTGCGCGACCGGCGCCGCGGGCTGTAGCGGGGCGGCGGCCTGCGGCGCGCTCGCCTCGGCGGCCGGCGCGCCGTCCTGGCCGATCACGGCGAGTTCGACGCCGATCTCGACCGTCTCGTCCTCGCGCACCTTGATCGAGGTGAGCGTGCCCGAGGCGGGTGACGGGACCTCGGTGTCGACCTTGTCGGTCGAGACCTCGAGCAGCGGTTCGTCGGCCTCGACGTGGTCGCCCTCGTTCTTCAACCACCGGGTGACGGTTCCCTCGGTGACACTCTCACCGAGGCGCGGCATGGTCACAGAGACCGACATGGATCAGGGCTCCTTCGAGTCAACGTTCGGCTGGGCTACTCGTGCACGTGCAGCGGCTTGCCGGCGAGCAGGAGGTGCGCCTCGCCGATGGCCTCGGACTGCGTCGGGTGCGGGTGGATCAGCTGGGCGACCTCGCTGGGCAGCGCCTCCCAGTTGTAGATCAGCTGCGCCTCGGCGATCAGCTCCCCGACCCGGTCGCCGACGATGTGGATGCCCAGCACCGGCCCGTCCTGCAGTGCGACGAGCTTGACGGCACCCCTCGTCTGGAGGATTGCGCTGCGCCCGTTCCCTGACAGGTCGTACGTGACGGTCTTGATCTTGTCGGCACCATGTCTCGCGGCCGCCTGCGCCTCGGTGAGGCCGACCGATGCGACCTCGGGCGACGAGTACGTGATGCGCGGAACGCCGGCGTAGTCGATCGGCACCACGGGCAAGCCGGCCGTGTGCTCGGCAACCAGGATGCCCTCTCCGAAGCCCACGTGTGCCAGTTGCGGGTGTGCGACGTTCGGCATCGTGACAAGGTCGCCGACCCCGTAGATGCCGGCAACACTGGTGCGGCAGTACTCGTCCACCACGACGAAGCCGCGGTCGATCGCGACGCCGGCCTGCTCGTAGCCGAGGTTCGCCGACCACGGACCGCGGCCGACGGCGACGAGCAGCAGCTCGGCCTCGAGCATCTCGCCGCCTTCGAGGAAGACCCGCACGCCGGAGTCGGTGTACTCGACCCGCTCGAAGCGGGCGGCCAGCTTGAAGCCGATGCCGCGGCGGCGGAACGCTCGCTCGAGCAGCCGGGAGTTGGCCTCGTCCTCGAGCGGCAACAGGTGCGGTAGCGCCTCGACGATCGTCACGTCCGAGCCGAAGGACTTCCAAATGCTGGCGAACTCGACGCCGATCACGCCGCCGCCGAGAACGACGGCGCTGGTGGGGACGTGATCCAGTAGCAGGGCGTGCTCGCTTGCGATGACGCGGTGCCCGTCCAGCTCGAGACCCGGCAGGGTCCGCGAGTACGAGCCGGTCGCCAGCACAATGTTGTTGGCGGTGTACGTGGTGCCGTTCACGCTGACCTGGTTGGTTCCGGTCAGCCGTCCGTCACCTTCGACGATCTGGATGCCCCGGCTGCGAATCAGCCCCTGCAGCCCCTTGTAGTTCTTGTCGACGACGCCGTCCTTGTACTTGTGCACGCCCGCCATGTCGATGCCCTCGAAGGTCGCGTTCACACCGAACAGCGCACTTTCCCGAGCCTGCTCGGCGATCTCGCCGGCATGCAGCAGCGCCTTGGTCGGAATGCAACCGCGGTGCAGGCAGGTGCCGCCGACCTTCTCCTTCTCAATGAGGACCACCGACTTGGACAGCTCGGCTGCGCGCAGCGCCGCGGCATAACCGCCGCTGCCCCCGCCGAGCACCACAAGATCGACGGTGGTGTTGTCAGCCACGTTCATGTCTCCTGACCGCTTGTAAACCGTGCCTGCTCCCATCTTGGCACCCAGCGCACAAGCGGCGACACTCGGCGCTGGCCGGGTGACGCCGGTATCGTCGGGCCATCGAAGGGGGAGTGGTGCGGCTATTCGGTCGGCGCAAAGGCAGGCGTCGCGGCACACTGCGGGCTGCGTCGCCCACCGACACCGCGCACCTTGCGCAGTTCGTCAAGTCTCGTCCTGGTGTCGAGGCATATCTGGAGCCGCGCACCACGGTCACCGAGACCACGGTGGTGCTCGTCGCGGCGAGCGGGGAGTGGACGCGCCGCCGGGTCGCCGGTGCCGAGGGCGCGCGCGAATTCGCCCGCAAGCACGGGGTGCCGCTCTATGACGCCAGCGTGGTGGGCTACCCACAGCGGATGCGTGACTGGAACGCGAAGCGCAAGGCGGCTGGCGAGCTGCGGCCGCCGCCTGGCACCTCACCCTGACGCGAGCATCTCCACCGCGGCGATCAGGGTGCGCGCACCGGCGCCGGTGCCCCCCTTCGGGGTGTAGCCGTGCGGTGCGGCCCCGTTCCATGACGGGCCGGCGATGTCGAGGTGCACCCACGGCACGCCGTCCGGCACGAACTCGGCCAGGAAGCGTCCTGCGACGAGCATCGACGCCCACCGGTCGTCGGGCAGGTTCGCGATGTCCGCGACCTGCGAGTCCAGGCCGGCACGAAGGTCGTCGGGCAGCGGCATCGCCCAGAGCGTCTCGCCGGCGGCATCGCCCGCAGCCACCACGCGGTCCCGGAAGTCCGGCTCGCCCATGGCGCCGATGACGCGGTTACCGAGGGCGACGACCTGCCCGCCGGTCAGCGTGGAGATCTCGAGGAGGTAGTCGGGGTCGTCCTCACCGGCACGAACCATGGCATCCGCCAGGATGACCCGGCCTTCGGCATCGGTATCGGTGATCTCCAGCGTCTTCCCGCCGCGCAGGGTGAGCACGTCCGAGGGGCGGTATGCCGAACCGGAGATCATGTTCTCGGCCATGGGCAGCGTGGCCACCACCTCGACGGGCAGCCTGAGCCGGGCGGCGGCCACGATGGCGGCGAGCACGGCGGCGGCGCCGCCCATGTCGGACTTCATATGCGGGAGGCCGCTGCCGGGCTTGAGGTTCAGACCCCCGGAGTCGAACGTGATGCCCTTGCCGATCAAGGCGATTCGCGCTCGCGGGCGGGGCGGGAGGTAGCGCAGCCGGACCAGGCGCGGTGGCCGCGCCGATCCCGCGCCGACGCCCAGGATGCCGCCGTAGCCCTGCCGGCGCAGTGTCTTCTCGTTGAGGACCTCGACCTCGAGACCCGCCGCCTGCCCGGCTTCGGCGGCGCGCTCCGCCAGCACTTCGGGGTATAGATCGTTGGGCGGTCCGTTCACCAGATCGCGGGTCAGCGTCACGGCGTCGGCCACGATCTGCGCACGACGTGTCGCGGCCCGGGCGTCGCGATCGCGCGGATCGGTGACGCCCAGGGTGAGGCGACGCAGCGCCGAGGGCTTCGGCTGTGACTTGTACCGCGTGTAGGTGTACGCGCCGAGCAGCGCACCCTCGACCGCCGCACCGGCAGTCGAGGCGTCGCCCATCGCGATGTGCGCGTGGGTGGCATCAGGCAGCGAGCGCAGCGCGGCCCCGATACCCCGCCGCACCTGCTCCGAACCTAGGGCGCCTCCGTTCGGACCGAGCCCGGTCGCCACGACAACGGGGAAGGGAGCCTGTCCGAGCGTCGCGATCTTGAGCACCTCGTCCGGTTTTCCGGTCGCGCCGAGCGCACCGAGTGCCGCGAGCAGTCGCCCGCCCAACGCGTCGTCGACGGGTGCGGAGCCGGCGGCGGGTTCTGGGCCCGGGTGGACACCAATCACCACGGCGGCGTCCTTGTCCAGAGAGGCGGCACTGACGAGCGAGACCGTGGGCATCCGCGCAGCCTATGCTCGCCGGTCGCCGCCGCTACGGCGCTGCGGCGCCAGTGGCACCCGCGGGCTGCGCGCGGACCGGCGCCGACGTGGTGAGCTAGCGTGCACGCGTGAGCGAGCTGCTGCGATCTCCCATGTACGACCGGCACGTCGCGCTCGGCGCCAAGCTCGCCGAGTTCAGCGGCTGGGAGATGCCGATCGAGTACGGCGCCGGCGGCGTGCTCAGGGAGCATGCCGCCGTGCGCGAAGCCGTCGGCCTGTTCGACGTCTCGCATCTCGGCAAGGCCACGGTGCGCGGACCGGATGCTCGGGCGTTCGTCAACGCCTGTTTGTCCAACGACCTCGGCCGCATCCAGCCGGGCAAGGCGCAGTACACCCTGTGTTGCGACGATTCGGGCGGCGTCGTCGACGACCTGATCGCCTACCTGGTCGGTGACGACGAGGTGTTCCTTGTGCCGAACGCGGCGAACACGGCCGAGGTCGTCCGCAGGCTCGCGGCGGCAGCGCCGGAAGGCATCACAGCGGCCGACCAGCATCGCGACTTCGGCATCCTCGCGGTTCAGGGGCCGCGTTCGGCCGACGTACTCGCCCGGCTCGGACTGCCGGCCGACCAGCCCTACATGGCCTACGTCGACGCATCGTTCGGGGGACGCCCGGTGCGCATCTGCCGCACCGGCTATACCGGCGAGCACGGTTACGAGCTGATTCCGTCCTGGGCAGACGCACCCGGCTTGTGGGACGCGCTGCTCGAGGTCGTGGGCTCGCTCGGTGGCCTGCCCGTCGGGCTCGGCGCCCGCGACACGCTCCGCACCGAGATGGGTTACCCGCTGCACGGGCAGGATCTGTCTTTGTCGATCTCGCCGGTGCAAGCACGCGTCGGCTGGGCCGTGGGGTGGGGTAAGGACGAGTTCTGGGGACGCCAGGCGCTGCTCGCCGAGAAGGCGGCCGGCCCGGCCCGCACGCTATGGGGGCTCGAGGCGCTTGACCGTGGGATTCCGCGCCCGCACATGGCCGTGCTCTCGCCCGACGGGGCTCAGGCCGGCGAGGTGACGAGCGGGACGTTCTCGCCGACGCTGCGCAAGGGCATCGGGCTGGCCCTGCTGCGCGCCGGCGTGGGGGAGGGCGAGGAGGTGGTCGTGGACGTGCGCGGGCGCCGCACTCCGGCCCGGGTGGTCAAGCCGCCGTTCGTCGAGTCACACGTGAGGTGAGGTTCCCAGCCCAGCGCGCCCCAGCCACCCCGATGATCTTGGACTTGTGGCTGGGTAGCGACCAGAACTCCAAGATCACGTCCATGGCCGCCGGCCGCGGGCGCTCACTGCGCTGTGCGGGCGGCGGCGCGCAGCACCGGGACGGCGAGCAGGCCGCCGGTCCCGTCGCCGGCCTCGACGCCGAGGTCGAGGATCGGCCCCAGGCCGAGGCGACGCAGCGCGACGGCTTGCGCCGGCTCGCTGGTTCTCTGTGCCGCGCGCGACCAGCGTACGCAGCGTGGCTGTATATCTTGCGCGACGAGCGCGGCCGCTGCCGCCATCACGCCGTCGAGCAGCACGGGCGTCCGCCGGGACGCCGCGCGCACGAGGAAACCCGCCATCGCAGCGATGTCCGCGCCGCCGGCAACCGTTAGCAGCTCCGCCGGCGCGGCTCGATGCGGCCATGCGCGCAGCCGGGCGTCGCGCACAGCAGTGGCTTTGCGCATCCACGTGTCGTCGTCGATACCGCCGCCGCGGCCGATCACCTTTACCGGCTCGGTGCTGGTGATCACGGCTGTGAGCACTGCGGCCACTGTCGTCGCGCCCACGCCGACGTCCCCGACGACGACCAGATCGGTGCCGGCGTCCACCTCGTCGTCCGCGACGTCGATGCCGGCTTGTAGCGCCCGTGTCGCGTCCTCGGGGCTTAACGCGTCCTCGCAGTCGATCCGCCCTGTCGGCCGGCCGACCCCCACATCGACGACCCGCACTGACGCGCCTGCCAACTCGGCGAGGACGTTGACCCGCGCGCTGCCGTCGGTGATGTCCGCGACCCAGTGCGCGGTCGCGTCCGGCTCGTAGGCCGAGACACCCGCGGCCGCGATGCCGTGGTCGGCGGCGAAGACGAGAGCGCGCACCCGCCGCGGCTCGTGCGGTGGGCACTCGCCCTGGGTGCCCGCGAGCCATTCAGCGAGTGCGTCAAGCCGTCCCAGACAGGTGGCATGTTCACGCGCGGCCTGCTCGGCTTCGTGGTCGGGCCAGGGCACCTCGGCCGCGATGGTCGCGATGTCGTCCACGGCGCACATCTTGCCGGGCGCTCAGCTCAGCGCGAGACCGGTCAGGGTCAGTGCGGTGCCGATCTCGATGAGCGCCCCGAAGACGTCGCCCGTCACGCCGCCGAGTCGCCGCGTGGCATGCCAGCGCACGCCGGCGACGATGAGCAGCGCTGCGGCGGGCGCAGCGAGCCATCCGGCCAGGCTGGCGTGCACCGCCACGGCCAGGCCGGCAGCGGCTCCGAGAACAAGCCCGGTCTCGAGCACCGCCACGGACGTCGACACCGAACCGGCGACGTAAGCCCCGAATCCGGTCGTGCGAGCCGACGGCACGCTTGGATGGGCGGCGTGCAATACGGCGAGCCGCCCGGTCGCGGCGCCGAGCGCGAGCGCCGCGACCGGGCGCCACACGGAGCCGGTGAACGCCGCGAGAGCCGCGACGTCGACGAGGACGGCGAGCACGATTGCAAGCGCGCCGAAGGGGCCGATGTCCGACCGGTGCATGATCGACAGTGCCCGCTCGGCCGGCGCCCGGGAGGCGAGGCCGTCGGCGGTATCGGCCAGGCCATCCAGGTGCAGGCCGCGGCTGCCGAGGGCGAGCAAGCCGACGGCGAGCACCGCCCCGAGCAGCGTCGCGTGCGATGCCCAGGCCCGGACGGCGGCGAGCGGCAGGGCGGCGAGTCCGCCGAGTCCCGCGCCGAGCAGCGGGAACCAGCGCAGCGCAACCGCCGCCCGCTCACGCGTGAGCGTTGCCGCGTCGCGCACCGGCGCGATCGTGAAGAGCGCGAGCGCGGTCCTCATTTCAGCCGCAGCGGGAGCCCGGCAACGACGAGATGCACGTCGTCCGCGGCCGCGGCCAACCGCTGGTTGAGCTCGCCGAGTGCGTCGCGGAAACGCCGTCCGGCGTCCGTCGCCGGGACTACGCCGCTGCCCACCTCGTCGCTCACCGCCACGACACGTCGCGCGCTGGCCCCCCAGGCGCTGCATAGGTCGTCGATTCGCCCGGCGTCGTCCAGACCGGCGGACAGCCACAGGGTGATCGAGTCGATGAGAACGGGGACGCCGTCGCGGCGCAGCACCTCGGCGACGTTGCTCGTCTCCAGCGTCGACCAGTGCGCCGGGCGGCGGGCCCGGTGCGCCGCGATGCGTGCGGTCCACTCAGCGTCGCCGGGGTCCGCCGCCGCGGTCGCCACGTACTCGACGGCCGGTGCGCCGGCCAGAAGCGACTCGGCGAATGCGGACTTGCCGGACCGGCTGCCGCCCAGCACCAGGGTGCGGCTCACTTCTCGGTGACGCCGGCCGCGTCGAACGTGGCGACGTCACGGAGCACGCGGGCCGCGCCTTGGACGATCGGCAGGGCCAGCATGGCCCCGGACCCCTCGCCGAGCCGCATCCGCAGGTCCACCAGCGGGGTGAGGCCGAGCGCTGCGAGCGCCACGGACGCGCCGGGCTCCACCGAGCGGTGGCCGGCGATCATGGCCGCCGTGGTGTCCGGCGCGAGCGCTCGGGCAGCCAACGCCGCCGCGCAGGCGATCACGCCGTCCAGCACGATCGGCACACGGGCAGCGGCGGCGCCGAGTACGTACCCGGCCAGCGCCGCGTGCTCGAAGCCGCCGACCGCGGCGAGCACGCCGAGCGGGTCGGCCGGATCGGGGTGGTGCCGGGCCAGCGCGCGGGCGACGACGCCGACTTTGCGAGTCAGCGTCGCGTCATCGATGCCGGTGCCTCGCCCGGTCACGTCTGCCGGAGCCGCGCCGGTGAACACGGCGATCAGCGCGGCGGCGGGCGTGGTGTTGGCAATTCCCATGTCGCCGGTGAGCAGGCAGCGCATGCCGCCGGCCACGAGGTCGCGGGCGACGCCGATTCCGACGTCGATCGCGGCGCGGGCTTCGGCGCGGGTCATCGCCGGTTCGCGGGTCATGTCGTGGGTGCCGCGTCCGACCTTGCGGACCACCAGGGCCGGGACGGACTCGATGTCGGAGGCCACCCCGACGTCTACGACGACCACGTCGGCACCCGACTGCGCGGCCAGCGCATTGATCACCGCCCCGCCGGCCGCGAAGTTCGCGACCATCTGCGCGGTGACCTCCTGCGGCCAGGGCGTGACGCCCTGCGCGTGCACTCCGTGGTCGCCGGCGAATACCGCGACCGTCGCCGGTTCCGGCAGCGGCGGCGGGCATCGCCCGGCGAGCCCGGCCAGTTGCACGGAGACGTCCTCCAATGCACCTAGAGATGCGCGCGGTTTCGTGAGGCTGTCCTGCCGGGCCCGTGCCGCCGCGACGGCAGCGGGGTCGAGCGGGCCGATGGCAGCGATCGTCTCGTCAAGCAAGCTCATGCAGTGCCTCCACGAAGGCGGTGGACGTCGGCTCGTCGCGCACTGCGATCCGGAACCAGTGCGTGTCGAGGCCAGGGAACGTGTCGCCGCGACGCACCGCGAATCCCTTGGCACGCAAGGGAGTCCACAATCCAGGGCGGTCGGCGCGAACGAGTAGGAACGACGCGGAGCCGGGCCCCACAGAAACGCCCGGCACCGTCCGCAGCAGCTGGGTGAGATGCGCCCGGCGTCCGGCCAGCGCGCTGGCCCAGGCCTGCGCGTCGGCCTGGGCCTCGGCCGTGGAGCAGGCGACGCATGCTGCCAGCGCCGGGGAGCTCACCGGCCAGTGCGGCTGGGCGGCGCGTAGCCGCTCGACGAGCGGCGCCGGTGCGAGCACGTACCCGACACGCAGGCCCGCGAGTCCCCAGGTCTTGGTCAGGCTGCGGACGACGACCACGCCGGCTTCGCCGGCCAGTGACTCCCGCTCGCCCGGGACGCAGTCGGCGAACGCCTCGTCCACCACGACTATCCGGCCCGGGCGGCACAAGGAACGGATCGCCGACGCCGAGTGCAGCACCGAGGTCGGGTTGGTCGGGTTGCCGATGATCACCAGGTCGGCGTCGTCGGGCACCCGCGCAGGGTCGAACGCGAACGGCGGCGCCAGCACCAGCCGCCGCACCGGGTGGCCGGCGGCGGTCAGCGCCAGTTCCGGCTCGGTGAACTGCGGATGCACGACGACCGCGCGACGAGGCGTCAGCGTCCGGGTGAGCAGCACGAACGCCTCGGCCGCTCCGGCGGTAAGCAGTACCTCGCGTGAGTCGCGCTCGTGCCGGGCCGCGACCGCGGCGAGCGCGTCTCGCTGGTCGGGGTAGCGGGCCAGGTCGACGTCGGCGAGCCGCTCCCGCAGCCAGGTCGGCGGGGTGCCGGGCCGGACGTTGACGGCGAGATCGATCAGCCCGGGCACCGCGTCCAGGTCGCCGTGGTGCCGCATACCCAGCGTCATATCCCGGCCCGTACGGCGTCGTGAACGGCGCGGGCCAGTCGGGCGCCCCAGGTCGAACGCGGGCCGCCGAACGGCTGCGTCGGCCCGCTCGCGGGGCAGGCCACGGTGATCGCGTCCGAGGCCGTCCCGGTGCCGGGGACGCCAGCGGTGAGCAGCGCCTGCGACTTCGCCTCAGTGGCGGTGGTCAGCGCATTGAGCAGCGCCGCGTCAGTCAGCCGCACCGGAAGCCGAGCGACGATGTTGATCGTGCCCGGCGCCGGCTCCACCGCGGCCTCGGGGGCGGCAGCCCAAACGGGCAGCGTGAGCCCGATCGTCGCGTCGACGTGGACACCGCCATCGCTGCATCGCTGGACGCGGCGGACGTCCAGTGCGGTGAACATCACCACGCCGCCGCCGTCGAGGCCGGCCGCTGCGGCGAGCTCGGCGCCGTGCCGGGACTGGTCGCGGCGCCGATAGTCATGGGGCACCTGGGCGTTGATAAGCCAGCGCCGTTCGCCCAGCCCGCCGCCGCATGAGGCGGTGGACGCCACCGTCGTTACCGCGGCGAACCGCCACACCAGCATGGGCAGCTCCCGGCCGTCCTCGACTCGGCTCGCGATCAGCATTCGATCCTCCGCCGCGTCCGCTGCGGCACCACCAGCAGCTGCCCCTCGTCGTCGGTCAGTACCCGGACTCGGGCGCCGAAGCAGGCGGAGAGCAGCTGCTCGTCCAGGACGTCGGCAGGGACGCCTGCCGCCACGACCTGACCCCCCGACATAAGCACGAGCCGGTCGGTGAACTGCGCGGCCAGTGTCAGGTCGTGCATCGCGCTCAGGACGGTGAGGCCGCGCTCGCGGCGCAGTTCGTCGACGAGCTCCAATGCGTCGACCCGCCGGCCCAGGTCGAGGGCGCTGGTCGGCTCGTCGAGGAGCAGCACGGGTGCATCCTGCGCCAGCGCCCGAGCCAGCACGACGCGCTGCAACTCACCCCCGGAAAGAGTGGAGAGATGCCGCTCGGCGAGGCCCGCGAGCCCGATGCGGTCGAGCACCTCTACGCAGACCCGTTGATCCTCGGCCGATTCGACGCCGAAGTACCCGATGTGCGGGGTACGCCCGAGCAGCGTGTAGTCGATCGCCGACATGCCGGCCGGCAGCTCCGGCTGCTGCGGGACGTACGCGACGAGCCGCGCGCGCCGACGTGGGGAGATCCGGCCCATCGTCTCTCCGGCGACCTTTACCGCACCGTCGTAGGGGACCAGCTGCGCCGCGGCCCGCAGCAGACTGGACTTGCCGGCTCCGTTTGCGCCGATCAGCCCTACCCACTCGCCCTTGGCCGCTGACTCGGTCACCGCGGACACGGCGACCGATGCGCCGTAGCGCACCGTCACTCGCTCGATGCCGAGCATCACAGCACGCCCTGCCGGGTACGCCGCGAGCGCAGCACGATCAGGAAGAACGGTGCGCCCGTCACGGCGGTCACCACGCCGACCGGCAGCTCGCTCGGCGCCTGCACGGTCCGCGCGACGAGGTCGGCGAGTACCAGGAACGCGGCCCCGCACACCATGGACACCGGGAGCACCACGCGGTAGCTGGCGCTGGCGGCCAGCCGCACCGCGTGCGGAACGATGATGCCGACGAAGCCGATCAGCCCACTGACCGACACGGCCGCCGCGGTGCCGAGGGTGGCGGCGGCGACGATGATCAGGCGGCTGCGTTCCGGGTGGATGCCCAGCGCGCCGGCCTCCTCGCCGCCGACACGCAACACGTCGAGGATGCGGCGGTGAGCCAGCAGCACGGCTGCGCTCACCACGGCGTACGGCAGCAGCAGCCGCACGTCCGACCACGACGCGACAGAGAAGCTGCCGAGAATCCAGTTGTAGATCTGCCTGATCTCCTCGGTGTGTTGCTGCTGAAGATAGGTCTGGATCGCGGTGAGCATGGCCGCGATGGCCACGCCGGCGAGCAGGATGGCGTACCCGCGCGCCGGTGCGCCGCCGGCCGTCGCGATCAGATACGTGAGCGTCACCGCGAGCACTGCGCCGGCGAACGCGGCGGCCGGAAGCACGACCGGACCACTGTGGCCGGTGACGATGGCCACGGTTGCGCCGAGCCCGGCCCCGGCGGCGACCCCGAGCAGGAACGGGTCGGCCAGCGAGTTGCGCAGGACGCCCTGGTAGGCAGTGCCGCCCGCGGCCAGCATCGCCCCGACCAACGCGGCGAGGATGACGCGGGGTAGTCGCAGTTGCCACACGATCGCCTGATCGACGGGGGATGTCGAGGTGTGGAAGTCCAAAAACGACAGGTGGCCGAGAATCGTGCCCACCACGTCGCCCGCACCGATGGCAACGGGGCCCACGGCCGTGGCGAGCAACATCGCGCCGAGAAGCACGAGCGTCGACACGGCAAGCGGGAGCCGTACCGGGTGCGAGCGAGCGCTCATGGCGCGGGGTGCTGCTTGATCGCGTCGGCAACGGTGCGCAGCAGGTCGACGAGGCGCGGCCCCCAGCGGGAGGCGATGTCGTCGTCGAGGGCGACGACCCGCCCGTTGCGAACCGCCGACAACGTCGACCAGCCCGGACGCCGCGCCAACGTTGCCAACGACTGCTTGCAGCAGCGCGTGTCGGCGAGGAACACGTATCCGGGATCGGCATTGAGAATGAACTCGGCGGACAGCTGTGGGTA
>DATFRC010000263.1:0-19404 GCA_035263725.1 Jatrophihabitantaceae bacterium
GCTGAAAGAGGTTTACAACCCGAAGGCCGTCATCCCTCACGCGGCGTCGCTGCATCAGGCTTTCGCCCATTGTGCAATATTCCCCACTGCTGCCTCCCGTAGGAGTCTGGGCCGTGTCTCAGTCCCAGTGTGGCCGGTCGCCCTCTCAGGCCGGCTACCCGTCGTTGCCTTGGTGGGCCGTTACCCCACCAACAAGCTGATAGGCCGCGGGCCCATCCCTAGCCAGTAACCCTTTCCACCTTCGAGGATGCCCTCGGAGGTCGTATCCGGTATTAGACCCGGTTTCCCGGGCTTATCCCAATGCTAGGGGCAGGTTGCCCACGTGTTACTCACCCGTTCGCCGCTAGGGCACCTCTCCGAAGAGAGGGCCTCGCTCGACTTGCATGTGTTAAGCACGCCGCCAGCGTTCGTCCTGAGCCAGGATCAAACTCTCCGTGAAGGTATATATGACAGCTGAGGCGAAGCCTCAGGATGTCGACACAGAAAGTCGCCGCATATTAACGCGGCACGATCACTGGTCCATTCGAGCTGATGTGCTCGTCTGTACCAAAGGAATCGTGCGCATGACCGAATTAGATCACGCGCGACGAGGTTATTCTTATGGCACTAACTTTCGGCACGCTGTTGAGTTCTCAAGGAGCGGACGCACACCGTTGCGACCCTTTCGGACCGCCTCCGGGGCAACCCACGAAACTCTACTCGGTCGGCTTCGCTCGGTCAAACCGGCACCGCCCGCTCCCGCTTGGTCTTGCGGGCGCGGACAGCCGCGTCGCTCGAACTTGGGGGACTGTCCGGCCGGGCCCGCCTACGCGGTTCCGTGCGCCGAACGCATTGACTCTAGCACCCTGATTTGACGGCTCCCAACTGGGGGCCAGCCGGGCCAATCAGGCGTCCGAGGCGCCGCTCAGGCGCACTGCCCGGCGCTTGCCGACCGCCAGGACACGGCCCACGAGTTCGACGCGATCGACGTCGTACCGCTTCGGTGCCACCCGAACGCCGTCGAGGCGGACGGCGCCTTCGTCGATGGATCGCCGCGCTGCACTCGTGCTCGGTGCCAGCCCCGCATCTGTCATCAACGCCGGCAGGTGGACGGATGTTCCGTCGGCGAGTGGAAATTCCGGAGCGTCCTCGATGGTCGCCCGGTCCTTGAAGATCGCATCGAAGCGCTCCTCGGCGCTGCGCGCTGCCTCGGCGCCGTGGTACAGCGTGACGATTTCGCGGGCGACGCGCCGCTTGGCGGCGTTGGCGGCCGGGCCACCGGACGCGACAGCCTTCTCCAGTTCGTCGACCTCCTGCGGATGCAGGGTGGTGCACAACCGGGCATACATGCCGACGACGGAGTCCGGGATACTCATGACCTTGCCGAACTGCTCGTCCGCCGAGTCGTTGATCGCGATGTAGTTGTCGAGCGACTTGCCCATCTTCTCCACGCCGTCGGTGCCGACGAGCAGCGGCATCGTCAGCACGGCCTGTGGCGCCTGGCCACGCGACTTCTGCAGCTCGCGGCCCACGAGGTTGTTGAACGTCTGGTCGGTGCCGCCGAGCTCGATGTCGGCGTGGATCTCGACCGAGTCGATGCCCTGCAGCAGCGGGTAGAAGAACTCGGACAGCGTGATGGGTTGCTGCGCGGCGAACCGGCGCGCGAAGTCGTCGCGTTCGAGCAACTGGGCAACGGTGAGCTGCCGGGTGTACTCCAGCAGCTCGGCGAGGCGCATCGGCGCCAGCCACTCGGCGTTGTTGACCACCTCGGTGCGCCGTTCGTCGAGGATGCGCATGAGCTGGTCGAAGTAGCCCCGGGCGTTTGCGATCACCTGCGTGACGCTCTGGGCGGCGCGGGTATCGGTGCGGCCTGACGGATCGCCGACCTGACCCGTGAACCCGCCGACGACCAGCACGGCGATGTGGCCGTAGTCCTGGAACTGGCGCAACTTACGGAGCACCACGGCGTGCCCGAGCGTCAGGTCCGCTCCCGAGGGGTCGATGCCGAGCTTGACGCGCAGCGGACGGCCTTCACGATGAGCGGCGACCAGGCGCTCGGCAAGACCGTCGGCCGGAAGGATCTGCGCAGCGCCCGAGGCAAGCACCTCGTATGCGCCCCGGAGCTCCGGCGGCAGGTTGTCCGTCACGGTGTACCAGTCTGCCGTGGAACGGCAGCCCGCTTGCGGCCGCCCGCACGGAATACCGACACTGAGGCTTCCCCGTCGAGCCAGAATCGCCACGGGCGATCCGCCGCGAGCGTGATCCCGACCCGGGGCCCGGAGCGGACCGCCGCGCCCGGCTTGCCGAGCGACTCGAGTCGGACGGTCGATGCCGGGTCGCACAGGTCGGCGCCGTTGGTGTCGCGGCCGAGCGCGAGACAGCTGGCCAGCCGGGCGGGCCCCCGGGCGAGGTGGCGTGCGTCGCGGGCGGCGGGACGCCGCGCGTGTGCCGTCTCGGTTCCGCGTACGACCTCGCCTGCACGCAGCAAGACGGCCGACGCCACGCCCTCGCGTTCGCAGACCACGTTGGCGCACCAGTGCATGCCGTACGTGAAGTAGCAGTAGAGGTGTCCGGCCGGGCCGAACATCACGTCGTTGCGCCGGCTCCGGCCGCGATAAGCGTGCGAAGCGGGGTCGGCCAACCCTTCGTACGCCTCGACCTCGGTGAGCCGGACCGCCACCTCGGCACCATCCACAGTGGACACCAGCACGGCGCCCAGCAGCAGCGGAGCCACCTGCAGCGCGGGCTTGGCCAGCGACTCGCGCGCGACGGTCATGCCTGCGCCCAGGCCGCGTGAGCGGCCACGGTGTCGAGCAGCGCGGCGAGTTGCTCCGCGACGCGTACGGGGGCGGTGCCGCCGAATGTCGCGCGGGCGCGCAGCGCACCGTCGACGGAGAGCACATTCCGAACGTCGGCGGTGAGCCGAGGGTCGACCTCGGCGAGCTGCGAGTCGCTGAGGCCGCCCAGGTCGGTGCCGTGGACCTCGCAATACGACACGAGCCGCCCGGTGATCTCGTGCGCCTCGCGGAACGGCACCCCGCGTCGGACCAGCCATTCGGCGACGTCGGTAGCCAAGGCGAACCCGGCGGGGGCGGCCGCCTGCAGTCGCTCGGTCACAACGTCCAGTGTGCCGATCAGGCCGGTCATCGCGGGCAGCAGGACGAGTAACTGCTCGACGGTGTCGAAGACGGGTTCCTTGTCCTCCTGGAGGTCGCGATCATAGGCAAGCGGCAGTGCCTTGAGAGTGGCCAGCAGACCGGTCAGGTTGCCGATGAAGCGCCCGGACTTGCCCCGGGCCAGCTCGGCGATGTCAGGGTTCTTTTTCTGCGGCATGATCGACGATCCCGTCGACCAGGCGTCGTCGAGTCGCACCCAGCCGAATTCGGGTGTGGACCACAGGATGATCTCCTCCCCGATGCGCGACAGGTGTACGCCGAGCAGCGCCGTCACGAACAGGAACTCGGCGGCGAAGTCCCTGTCGGAGACAGCGTCGATCGAGTTGGGGGCGGTGCGGTCGAACCCGAGCTCGGCGGCCACCGCTGCAGGGTCGAGGGGCAATGACGATCCGGCCAGGGCGCCGGCCCCGAGCGGCGAGACCGCAGCACGCTTATCCCAGTCCTGCATCCGCTCGACATCGCGCGCCAAGGCGTGGACGTGCGCGAGCAGATGGTGTGCCAGCAAGACAGGTTGGGCATGCTGGAGGTGGGTCATGCCCGGCATCGCGACATCGCGGTTCTGCTCGGCGAGGCGCACGAGTGCCGCCTCTAGCCCGGCCAGCTCGACGACGATGCGGCGCGCGTGATCGCGCAGATACAGGCGCAGATCGGTGGCCACCTGGTCGTTGCGGCTGCGTCCCGCGCGCAGCTTTCCGCCCAGCGTGCCCAGGCGCTCCACCAGGCCGCGTTCGAGGGCGGTGTGGATGTCTTCGTCGGCGGCGGTTGCCTGGAACTCCCCCGAGCGGACGGCCGCGTCTAGCTCGTCCAGTGCGGTGAGCATCGCTGCGAGTTCGTCGTCGGTCAGCAGCCCCGCCCCGTGCAGCACCCGGGCATGTGCCCGTGACGCCGCGAGGTCGTACGGCGCAAGCCGCCAGTCGAACTGCACCGACAGCGACAGGGCGGCCAATGCCGGCGATGGGCCGGCGGTAAAGCGCCCACCCCAAAGACTCACCCGATCAGCCAAGAGAACCTCCGGCGCGAAGTGCATCGGGCTGGCGCAAGGACCATGCGATGAGCGCTCGCGCGAAGAGCCCGCGTCGGCGCGCCGTCAGGCGCTTGCCCGTGGCTCGAGTGATCCGCCCCGAGGGGGCGGTCGCGAGGGACACTCGCGCGGATGAGATCAGTCATTTCCTGACTCCAGCGCTGCGTTGTCGAGGGCGCTCTCGTCGGCGCGTGACGGTGTCTCAAGTGCGGCGATCTGGTCGGAGTGGCCCTCCCCCAGTTCGTCGAACAGCGCCGTCCGGGTCAGCTGGCCCGTGGAGCCGGCGTACTGCTCGAGCTTTGTGCGGGAATCCGCGATGTCGAGGTTGCGCATGGTGAGCTGGCCGATCCGGTCGGTCGGCCCGAACGCCGCGTTGTCGGTGCGCTCCATCGAGAGCTTGTCGGGGTGGTAGGACAGCGCCGGGCCGCGGGTGTCGAGTATCGAGTAGTCCTCGCCGCGTCGCAGTCGCAGGGTGATCTGCCCGGTGACCAGCGAAGCGACCCAGCGCTGGATCGATTCGCGCAGCATCAGCGATTGCGGATCGAGCCAGCGTCCCTCGTAGAGCAGCCGGCCGAGGCGGCGGCCCTCGGCGTGGTAGTTCGCAATGGTGTCCTCGTTGTGGATCGTGTTCAGCAGTCGCTCGTAGCAGATCCACAACAGCGCCATGCCCGGTGCCTCGTAGATGCCGCGGGACTTGGCCTCGATGATCCGGTTCTCGATCTGGTCGGACATACCGAGCCCGTGCCGGCCGGCGATGGCGTTCGCCTCGTACACCAGAGCTACGGGATCGTCATAGGCGGTGCCGTTGATCGCGACCGGGCGTCCTGCCGCGAACTCCACCGTGACGTCCTCGGCGTCGATCGTGACCGCCGGATCCCAGAACCGCACGCCCATGATCGGCTCGACCGTCTCTAGGGAAACATCGAGGTGCTCCAGTGTCTTCGCCTCGTGCGTGGCACCCCAGAGGTTGGCGTCCGTGGAGTAGGCCTTCTCCTTGCTGTCGCGATAGGGCAGGTCGTGTTCGACGAGCCATTGGCTCATCTCGGCCCGGCCGCCCAGCTCGTGCACGAAGTCGGCGTCGAGCCACGGTTTGTAGACCCGCAGTCCCGGGTTGGTCAGCAGACCGTATCGGTAGAACCGTTCGATGTCGTTGCCCTTGAACGTCGAGCCGTCGCCCCAGATGTGCACGTCGTCGCACTGCATGGCGCGCACGAGCATCGTGCCGGTCACCGCGCGGCCCAGCGGGGTCGTGTTGAAGTAGGCGCGGCCGGCCGACCGGACATGGAACGCGCCGCAGGCGAGCGCGGCCAAGCCCTCCTCGACCAGTTCCCGCCGACAGTCGACGGTGCGGGCGAGTTCTGCGCCGTACTGCGTCGCCCGTTGGGGCACCCCGGCGATGTCCGCCTCGTCGTACTGGCCGAGGTCGGCGATGTAGGCGCACGGGATCGCACCGTTGACACGCATCCAGGCGACCGCCACGGACGTGTCGAGCCCGCCGGAGAACGCGATGCCGACGCGCTCGCCGACCGGTAGGGAGGTAAGGACCTTGCTCACTGCGCTTATGTCTCCTGGAGCTCGACGAGGTGATGGGCCAGGGCCTTGCCGCCGTCGGGGTCGCGCGCCACGACAAGGATGGTGTCATCTCCCGCGATCGTTCCGAGAACGTCGGGCAGCCCGGCGCGATCGACGGCGGACGCGAGGAAGTGTGCAGCACCCGGCGGTGTGCGCAGCACGACCAGGTTGGCACTCGCCTCGGCGGAGACAAGCAGCTCGTCGATCAGCCGGGCGAGGCGCTGCGGCGGGGCGTCCTTGGCGGTCCGGGAGGTGAGGGGCGCCCCGTCTTCGGGGACTACATAACTGGGCAGTCCGCCGTCAGGGGCGCGTAGCTTCACGGCGCCCAGCTCCTCGAGGTCGCGGCTAAGCGTCGCCTGCGTGACCTCGAAACCCTCGTCGTCGAGTGCCGCCGCGAGCTCGGCCTGCGAGCCCACGCGCCGGCTGTTCAAGATCGTGACGATGCGCGCGTGGCGGGCGGCCTTGCTGGCCATCAGCGACGCTCCAGAAGCCACGTGAGCAGTGCCTTCTGCGCGTGCAGCCGGTTCTCCGCTTCGTCCCACACCACACTCTGCTTGCCGTCGATGACGTCGGCCGCGATCTCTTTGCCGCGATACGCCGGCAGGCAGTGCAGCACGATAGCGTCGCTTGCGGCGTGCTGCATGGCGTCGGCGTCGACCGCGAACCGCGCGAACGCGTCGCCGCGCTGGTTGCTCTCCTGGCCCATGGACACCCAGGTATCCGTGGCAACGACGTCCGCGCCGTCGAACGCGGCCTGCGGGTCGGCGGTGACGGTGACCGAGCCGCCCGTGTCGCTTGCGATTCGCCGCGCATCGGCGACGACAGCCGGGTCGGGGTGATAAGCACTTGGGCCGCCGATCCGCACCTGCATGCCCGCGCAAGCCCCGCCGAGCAGGTACGAGTGGGCCATGTTGTTGGCTGCGTCGCCGACGTAGCTGAGGGTGAGACCGGCGAGCTTGCCCTTGTGTTCCCGAACGGTTTGCAGATCGGCTAGCACCTGGCAGGGGTGGAACCGGTCGGTGAGGGCGTTGACCACGGGGACCCGGCTGACTGCTGCCATTGCCTCGATGCGGTCCTGCGCGAATGTGCGCCACACAATTGCGGCGACCTGCCGATCGAGGACCCGGGTCGTGTCCTCGATCGGCTCGCCGCGCCCGAGTTGGCTGGTCTGAGCGTCGATGACGAGCGGGTAGCCGCCGAGCTCGGCGATGCCCACGCTGAACGAGACGCGGGTGCGCGTCGAGTGCTTGTCGAAGAGCACCGCGACAGCACGCGGACCGGCGAGCGGCTGGCGCACGAGGCGGTTGGCCTTCATCGCGTCAGCCAGGTCGAGCACCTCGAGAAGGTCAGTCGGGCTGAGGTCGTCGTCGCGAAGAAAGTGCCTAGGCATCTGCGTCTCCCAGCGCGGCGCGCAGTCGCGGCATCGCCTCGTCCACGTCGGTTTCGGTCAGGATCAGCGGCGGCGCCAGGCGGATCACGTCGGGCTTGACGGCGTTGACCAGGAGGCCGTGCTCGCGGGCGTACCGCTCGACGGCGGCCGCGAGCTGACCGTTCAGAACCACCGCCCGCCACAGCCCCGACCCCCTAACCTCGCGCACCCGCGGGCTGTCCACAGTGGACAGCTCGTCGGCCAGGTGCTCGCCTACCCGCTTCACCGAGTCGAGCAGGTGCTCGTCGGCGATCGTGTCGAGTACGGCCAGCGCAGCAGCACATGAGACCGGGTTGCCGCCGAACGTACTGCCGTGCGCACCCGGCTCGAACAGTGTGCCCGCCGTACCGAGCGCGATGCAGGCGCCGATCGGCATGCCGCCACCCAGTCCCTTCGCGAGCGTGATCACATCGGGGCGGACGCCCTCCGCGAGGCTGGCGAACCAGTGGCCCGTGCGCCCGATGCCGCTCTGCACCTCGTCGACGATCAGCAGTGCGCCGGCCGCGCTGCACGCCTGCCCGGCCGCGGCCAGATAACCCGGCGGGGCGGGCACCACTCCCCCTTCGCCTAGAGTCGGTTCGAGGACGACCGCCGCGGTGCGATCGGTGACCGCGGCCCGCAGCGCGGCGGGGTCGCCGTAGTCGACGAACGTGACCGGGCCCGGCAGCGGTGCGAACGGCTCGCGCTTGGCGGCATGGCCGGTGATCGACAGTGCACCGAGCGTGCGGCCGTGGAAGCTGCCCTTCGCTGCGACGATCTCGACGCGTCCGCCGTTGCTGCGACCGTGCAAGCGAGCCAGTTTGAGCGCGCACTCGTTCGCCTCGGCGCCGCTGTTGGCGAAGAACACCCGCCCGTCCGCGCCGAGCAGTTCGAGCAGCCGCTCGGCGAGTCGCACCCCGGGCTCGTGGATCGCGAGGTTCGACGAGTGTGCGAGCCGCGCCACCTGCCTGCTGACCGCCTCGACGACGGCAGGGTGCCCGTGGCCCAGCGACGAGGTTGCAATGCCCGCAACGAAGTCGAGGTACTCGCGCCCGTCTACGTCCCAGACCCGGACGCCTGCGCCGTGGTCTAGCGCCAGCGGCGGGGTGCCATAGGCGGGCATCATCACCGCATTCCACCGCTCCGCCAGCGTCATGCCGGCTCCTCTGCGGGCAGCACCATCGTGCCGATCCCTTCGCTCGTGAAGATCTCCAGTAGCAACGCGTGCGGGACGCGCCCGTCGAGCACGTGTGCGCGGGGCACGCCGCCTTCGACGGCACGCACGCAGGCCTCCATCTTGGGCACCATGCCCGACGACAGGCCGGGGAGCAGGTCGGACAGGGCGGCGGCGTCGATCTCGCTGACGATCTCGCCACTGGCCGGCCAGTCGGCGTAGAGGCCCTCGACATCGGTGAGCACGACAAGTTTCTCAGCGCTGACGCCCACCGCGAGGGCTGCGGCCGCCGTGTCGGCGTTGACGTTGTAGGACAGGCCGTCGGTGCCTCGCGCGACCGTCGCCACGACCGGGATGCGACCGGCGTCAAGCAGCGCATGCACCGTGCTCGGGTCGACCGCTACCACGTCGCCGACCTGCCCGATGTCGACCGACTCGCCCTCGACGACGGCCTGGCGGCGTTCGGCGGTGAGCAGTCCCCCGTCCTCCCCTGACAGACCCACCGCGAAGGCGCCGTGGTCGTTGATCAGGTTGACTATGTCGCCGTTGACCTGCCCCACGAGCACCATGCGAACGACACCCATGGCCTCGGGTGTGGTGACGCGCAGGCCGCCCCGGAACTCGGTCTGCATGCCGAGCCTGGCGAGATGCTCGGTGATCTGCGGTCCGCCGCCGTGCACCACGACGGGTTTCAGGCCGGCGTAGCGCAGGAAGACGACGTCTTCGGCGAATGCCTTCGCAAGCTCCGGCGACGTCATCGCGTTGCCGCCGTACTTGATCACGACGATCTTGCCGTGAAAACGCTCCAGCCAGGGCAGCGCGTCAACGAGGATCGCAGCCTTCTCCCTCGCGTTCATGTCGAGTAGGCCGAGTTCTCTTCGACGTAACCGTGTGAGAGGTCGTTCGTCCAGATCGTCGCGCGGTCCGGACCGGCATGCAGGTCGATGCCAATGTGTACAGCCCGGCTGGATAGGTCGACGAGCTCACGAGGGTCGCCCGCGGCGCCCTTGCGGCACACCGCGATCCCGTTGATCGTGACGTCCAGCTCGTCCGGTTCGAACGCGGCACTCGTGGTGCCGACCGCGGCGAGAATGCGCCCCCAGTTGGGATCGTTGCCGAACCATGCGCACTTGAGCAGGTTGTTGCGGGCGATCGCCCGTCCGACCTCGACGGCATCGGCTTCGCTGGCTGCGCCGGCGACGTCGATGCTGACGTCCTTGGTGGACCCCTCGGCGTCGGCGAGTAGTTGCAGCGCAAGGTTGCGGCAGACCTGCTCGACAGCGTTCGCAAACTCCGCCGCGTCGGGCACGACGCCGGACGCCCCGCTTGCCATCAAAACGACGGTGTCGTTGGTCGACAGGCACCCGTCGCTGTCGATCCGGTCGAACGTCCGCTCCGCGGCTGCCCGCAACGCATCGTTCAGTATCGACTTATCAACAGAAGCATCAGTCGTTAAGACGCTCAACATGGTGGCCAGGCTCGGGGCGAGCATGCCAGCGCCCTTGGCCATTCCGCCCAGCGTCCACCCGTCCGGGTGCGTGAACTCCGCGTGCTTGCTGACCGTGTCCGTGGTACGGATCGCCTCGGCCGCAGCGCGGCCGTGATCGCCGAGGGCGGCCGCCGCCGCGGCGACGCCCGCCAGCACCGCCGGCATGGGTAGGCGCTCGCCGATGAGGCCGGTGGAGCAGACCGCCACGTCGCCGGCCCCGACGCGCAGCACGGCGGCAACGCGCTCGGCGGTCGCATGGGTGTCGGCGAAGCCGCCCGGACCGGTGCAGGCGTTGGCGCCCCCGGAGTTGAGCACCACCGCGCGCAGCCGCCCGTCGGCGACCGCCTGCTGCGACCAGATCACGGGCGCGGCTTTGACACGGTTCGCGGTGAAAACCGCCGCAGCGGCGTCCGAGGGCCCATCGTTCACGACCAAGGCGAGATCGAGCCCGGCGGGCTTGATGCCGGCCGCGACGCCGGCGGCCCGGAAGCCTTGCGCCGCTGTGACGCTCACGGGGCGATCCCGTCGGCTGACAGGCCGGCCGTCTCCGGCAGTCCCAGCATCAGGTTGGCGTTCTGCACCGCCTGCCCGGCGGCGCCCTTGCCGAGGTTGTCGATGGCGCTGGTCACGATGACCCGCCCGGAACTCGTGTCGGTGGTGAGCTGCAGGTGCGCGGAATTCGAGCCACAGGTGGCAGCGGTGTGTGGCTGCTGACCGTCGGGCAGCACGTGCACGAACGGCTCATCGGCGTACGCCTCGACGAGGGCCGCTCGGGCGTCGCCGTTGCCCGCCGGACGCGCCGTCACTGTTGCCAGGATGCCGCGTGGCATCGGCGCAAGCAGCGGCGTGAGCGCCAAGCTGGTGGCGCCGGTCGCCTGAAGGATCTCCGGGACGTGCTGATGCGCCCCGACCTTGTACGGCGTTACGTCGCCCATCACCTCGCTGGCGAGCAGATTGAGCTTCGCGGTCCGGCCCGCGCCGGAGGTGCCGCTTGCGGCCACGACCACGACGTCGTCGCGCTCCACCAGCCCGGCCGCGACCAGGGGCGCCAGCGCGAGGATCGTCGCGACGGCATAGCAGCCGGTGCTCGCCACGCGGGTGGACGCGGCGATGCGAGCACGCTGCCCGGGTAGTTCGGGCAGGCCGTACGTCCAGGCCCCGGGGTGCGTCCCGCCGTAGTACTTGCGGTACGCGGCGGCGTCGGTCAGCCGATGATCCGCGCCCAGGTCCACCACCTTCACCGACTCGGGCAGCGTCCTGGCAAACACTCCGGACAAGCCGTGTGGCAGCGCGAGGAAGACGAGCTCGGCCTCGGCAAGTGCGTCCGGCGACGTCGAACCGAGCGTCAGGTCAGCAAGGGATCGCACGCCCGGGTGCACGTCGCCGACACGCTCGCCGGCGTTCTCATGCGCTGTAGCAGCGACGACCTCCAGGTGCGGGTGACCGGCGAGCAGCCGCAACAGCTCGCCACCGGCGTACCCGCTAGCGCCGGCAACGGCGACTCGCGTTCGCATGCGAACAATTATGCAGACCGATGCAACTTCATCCAGTCGACTACCCTGCCGGGGTGGATCGGGTCCTCATCGCCACGGTGCGCGCCGACCTGCGCGCGGCGGCCGATCCGGTGCGTGCGCCGCAGATGCAGGCCTACATGAAGTCGGCCATGCCGTATCTGGGCGTACGGGGACCGGAGGTCCGGCGCATCGTCCACGCCGCTGCCAAGGTGCGCCCGCCGGTCACGACAGACGCGCTCGCGCGGACTGCGGCGGCGATGTGGCGCGAGGCGGCGTACCGGGAGGAGCGCTATGCCGCGACGGCGCTGCTCGGCGTGCCGCCGGCGCGCCGCTTGCAAACGCTCGAGCTGTTGCCGCTGTACCACGAGATGATCACCACCGGCGCCTGGTGGGACCACGTGGACGAGGTGGCACATCGGATCGGCGAACTGCTGATGATGTATCCGGCCGAGCTGCGCCCGACGCTTTCGGGCTGGGCGCGCGACCCGGATCGCTGGCTGCGCCGGACCTCGGTGATCTGCCAGGTCGGACTCCGCGGAGCGACGGATGCCGGACTGCTCAGCGACGTCATCGTGGCCAATCTCGGCGAGCGCGACTTCTTCCTGCGCAAGGCAATCGGCTGGGCGTTACGCGACTACGCCAGGACCGAACCCGACTGGGTACGCGCGTTTGTCGCGGCGCACGAGTTGAGCCCGCTGTCCCAGCGCGAGGCGTTGAAGCATCTAGGAGGTCGCTGAACAATGCCGCTCGTCGCGAGCGGCGGTCAGGTGCGCGAGCTGCAAGGCGGAGGAGGAGCCGATACCGCAGTTGTATCGGCGACGACGACAACGCAGCAGATCGCGTGCCTGAGCGACGCGCAGCAGAGCATGCATTGTTCAGCGCCCTCCTAGAGCCCGAGTAGCCGCCCGAGCAGGACGACCAGCTGGTCGCGCTCCTCGTCGGACAGTGCGCTCAACAGCTCACGCTGCGCCTGGCGCAGCCGCGCGTCCAGCGCGTCGAGGCGGCGCCGCCCGGCGGCGGTAATCGTCACGAGGTTCCGCCGGCGATCACTGGGATCCTGCGTGCGCCGCACGAGCTTGTGTTCGGCCAGCTCATCCACCCAGCGCACGATGTCGCTGCGGTCGAGGCCGCTTCGCTCGCTCATCTCGGTCTGGTTGAGCGGGCCGAACTCCTCGAGCACCGCGAGCAACGTGAACTGGCTGCGGTGCCACCCCTGCTCAGCCAGCGCCTCCCCCACGGCACGGCGCGCCGCAAGCGACGCCTGCGCGAGCAGCCAGCTCGGCATCGTGCGCAGCCGCGCGGGCGCCTGGTCGAGATCCACAGAGCGCACCCTAGCGCGGCAAAGAGGGAACAGCTATTATTGGTCGTACCTATTATTTATGACGCCTACGAATGGAGCGATCATGTCCGACGAACTGATCGACCGGCAGCACATCGTCGACCTGGTTACGTCCGTGGGGCGCTGCCTCGACGAACGCGACTTCGAGGGCCTGCGGAGCCTGTTCACCGATGACGCGACCGTCACGACGCCGGGCGGGACGGTCAGCGGGCACGACGCACTCGTCGCCCAGGCCAGGCGGGGACATTCTCGCGACAGGGGCATCCAGCACGTGATCACCAACCATCTCGTCGATATCGACGGCGATCGTGCCGGCGTCCGGGCGAACCTGCTCGTCGCGTTTGCCGCCTCCGGCCCCGAGGACCCGCAGCCGTTCTTGCTCGGTGAGGTCTACCGGTTCGAGCTGCGGCGCACCGCGGACGGCTGGCGGATCAGCAGCCTTTCGAGCACGCCGGTGTGGTCGCTCAACCGATCGGCGCGCTTTGCCAGCCTGAGCTCATCCGCGTAGCTGGGCGCCGCACAGTTCCGCGGCACGGGCCACCGCGGCGTCGCGGGCCGCCGCCGCCTCGTCACCGGTCAGCGTCCGGTCCGGGGCCCGGAAGCGCAGCGCGAACGCCAGCGACTTGCGGTCCGGCCCGAGCCGCTCGGCGTCGGCGAAGACGTCGAACAGCCGCGCTGACTCGAGCAGCTCACCGGCGCCCTCGCGCACCGCGGCAAGCAGCGTCGCCGCCGGAACGTCCGACGGCACAACCAGTGCGACGTCGAGCAGCACGGGCGGGAACGGCGAGACTCGCGGCGCCTGCACAGGCGGCGGGGGTGCGAATGCGTCGAGGTCGAGTTCCATCGCCGCGGTGCGCGGCGGCAGTTCCATCGTCGCGACGACGCGCGGATGCAATTCGCCCGCGTAGCCGACGACGATGTCGCCGAGCAACAGCTCCGCACATCGCCCGGGGTGCCACGGCGGGTACTCGGCGGCTCGGACGGTCAGCTCGGTACGGGCCGCCCGCGCGACAGTACGGGCCGCCTGCACGGCGTCCGCCCAGGTTGCCGCCCGCCCTGCACCCCACCAGCCTGCCGGCGCGACCTCGCCGGTCAGCACCACGGCGAGGTGGCGCGGCTGCGGCGGCACGGTCGCGTACAGCAACGCGATCTCCTCGTCCGAGGGCCGGTGCTCGACGCCGAGCACCGGTGCCGGCGGCGCGTCGGCATTTGCCAGGTACACCAGGCCCGTTTCGAACAGCGCAAGGTCGCGACTACCGCGCCCGACATTGCGGCGCAGGGTGGCGAGCAGGCCGGGCAGGAGCGAGGTCCGCAACTCCGGCTCGGCGTCGGACAGCGGGTTGAGCACCCGGAGGGCAGCACGGCGTGGATCGCCCGGGCCGAGACCGAACGCGTCGTGCACCAACGGTGACGCGAATACCGAGCTGAGCACCTCGGTGTACCCGGCCGCGCCCAGCGCACGCGACACGGCGCGGCGCAGCCGCTGCTCGGCGGTCAGCCCGCGGCCGGGCGGCGGGGTGGGCAGCAGCGCCGGGATCTTGTCGTAGCCCTCGAGCCGGATGACCTCCTCATCGAGGTCGGCCGGGTCGGTCAGATCGGGACGCCAGCTCGGCGGCCGCACGCGCAGCACACCGTCGCCCGAGACCTCGCAGCCCACCTGGGTCAGTCGGGCGATGACACTGGGCGCGTCGATCGGCATGCCCGCGGTCGTGGCAGGACGGCCGATGGGGAGCAGGATCTCGACTCGTGCCGGGCCCTGACCCACGACGGTGAACCCGGGAGCGGCATCGGCGCCGCCGTGTTCGACGAGCAGGTCAACACATCGCTGGAGCGCCACTGCCGCTATGTCGGGGTCGACGCCCCGCTCGAAGCGTTTCGCCGCCTCGCTCGGCAGTTTGTGGCGGCGCGCCGTCCGGGAGATCGACGGCGGGTCCCAGTGCGCTGCCTCGAGCAGCACGTCCACCGTCGACGCGTCGATCTCGGTCGAGGCCCCGCCCATGATGCCGCCGATGTTGATGGGCCCGCGGTCGTCAACGACGAGCATGTCGTCGGGATCGAGCGCGCGCTCGACGCCATCCAAGGTGCGCAGCACCTCGCCGGGCCGGGCACGGCGTACGCCGATCGGGCCGATGAGCTTGCCGCGGTCGAAGGCATGCAGCGGCTGGCCGGTCTCGAGCATCACGTAGTTCGTCACGTCGACGGCGAGTGAGATCGGCCGCATGCCGCACTGGCGCAGCCGGGCTTGCATCCAGGACGGCGTCGGCGCGTCGGGATCAAGACCGGTCACGGCCCGCATCGAGTACATGTCCGCGCTTGCCGGATCGACGTCGCCGACCGGATAGGCCCTGCCGTCGACCGGCGGCACCGTCACCGACTCGGTGACGTCTCGAAACGGCGCCTCGAACGCGGCGGCGGCCTCGCGCGCCAGCCCGCGCACCGATAGGCAGTATCCGCGGTCGGGCGTGACCGCGATGTCCAGGACGGCGTCGCGCATCCCCAGCGCCTCAAGTGCGTCGTCGCCGGGCTTGCCGGCATCCGCAGGCAGCACCAGGATGCCGGTGTGGTCGTCGCCGATGCGCAGCTCCCGGGCGGAGCAGATCATCCCGTCGGAAACGTGGCCGTACGTCTTGCGCGCGCTGATCGCGAAGCCGTCGGGAAGCACTGCCCCGGGCAGCGCTACGACGACCAGGTCGCCGATCGCGAAGTTCATTGCGCCGCACACGATGCCGCGCGGCTCCACCTCGCCCACGTCGACCGTACACCAGCGTATGGTCTTGCCGTTCTTCTGCGGCTCATCGTCGAACGACAGGACACGGCCGATGAGGATCGGCCCGGACATCGCCTCTGCGGCGGAGTCGACGCGCTCGACCTCGAGGCCCACCCGTACCAGCGCGTCACCCACCTCACGCGGAGACGTGCCCGGTGGCAGCTCGACGTGCTCGGCGACCCACGTGACAGCCGCCCGCATTACGGCTCCATCCCGAACGCCTGGGTGAACCGCACGTCACCTTCGAGCATGTCGCGCATGTCGCCGGCGTTGTCGCGGAACATCAGGGTGCGCTCGATACCCATGCCGAACGCGAAGCCGGAGTAGCGGTCGGGGTCAATGCCGCATGCACGCAACACCCGGGGGTTGACCATGCCGCAGCCGCCCCACTCGATCCAGCCCTCGTTGTTGCATGTGCGGCAGTCCCAATCCGGGTTGCCAACTGACTGACCTCGGCAGACGAAGCACAGCAGGTCGGGCTCGGCACTCGGCTCGGTGAACGGGAAGTAGGACGGCCGCAGCCGGGTGATGATGCCCGGACCGAAGAAGGCCTGCGCCATGTGGTCGAGGGTGCCCTTCAGATGGGCCATGGTGATGCCCTCGTCTACGACCAGTCCCTCGACCTGGTGGAACACCGGAGAGTGCGTCGCGTCGAGTTCGTCGGTACGGAACGTCTTGCCCGGGCAGATGATGTAGATCGGGGGGTCGCGTTCGAGCATCGCCCGAGCCTGGACTGGCGAGGTGTGCGGGCGCAGCACGAGCCCGGAGCCGGGCGGTGCCACGTAGAAGGTGTCCATGAGCGTGCGGGTCGGATGGTCCGGGCCGATGTTGAGCGCGTCGAAGGTGAGCCACTCGGCTTCGACTTCCGGGCCCTCCAGCACTTCGTAGCCCATCGCGACGAACACGTCGCCGATGAACTCCTGCAACGTGGTGAGCGGGTGCCGGGCACCCTCGATGTGCCGGTCCCAGGGCAGCGTGACGTCGACTGCCTCGTCGACCAGCACCCTGGCGTCGCGCTCGGCCTCGAGTTCGGTCTGGCGAGTCGAGAGCGCCGCGCGCACGGTGGCCCGGGCCTCCCCCACCCGCTTCCCGGCCGCAGCGCGCGCGGCGGGCGGAAGCTGCCCGATCTCCCGGTTCGCGACCGCCAGCGGCGAACGGTCGCCACCGTGTGCGAGCCGGGCAGCCCGGAGCTCGTCCAGGTCGGCCGCCTTCGCGATGGCGGCGAGCGCATCGTCGACGTTGCGCTTCAGTTGCTCGGGCGAAAGCGCGGCCGGCTCGACGGGGTCGTACGTCACGGAACGTCCTTGCTGGAGATGGTGCGACCGAGTCTAGGGTCCGGCCCGCAGCCGATATCGGGGCGGCGGGTGCCCTCAGGCTTCGGACTTGACCTCAGCGGCCGGCGCGTCCATCCCTGCGGCCGCCCGGGCGGCGGCACGGGCCGCCTTGCGTCGCGCGACCTCCTCGTAGGCCCGCTCCGCGAACTCCGGGTCGAGCGGCTTGCTCTCGACCTTGGTCTGCGGATGGCGCGCGCTGAGATACGCCTCGAGCTCGGGACCGGACTCCCAGGACGTGATGAGGCAGTACCGCGGCTGCGGACCCGGGTGCCAGACCGCGTGCCACAGCCGTTGCGTGTCGATCACGACCTGCGTGCCGGCCGGCAGCGGTATGCGTGTCTCGGTCGACGGGTCGTCGACGTCGTCGCGCAAGATCATGACCGAGTCGGGGTCATCGGTCAGGTTGAAGAACCCGCGCACCACCCAGCCGGTGCCCTCAGGGTTGAGCCGGTTGTTGTCGTCGCGGTGCAGGTTGTAGAGGCAGTCGGCGTAGGTGTTGGGCTGCAGTTCGATCACGCGGCAGCGGCCGATGTTGGCGCCTGGCTCCTCGCCGCGTGCCTTGAGGCGCGGCGCTTTCGCGATGTTCTCCGGCACCCAGACGCCGTCCTTGTCCGTCTTCGGGGGCGTGTGGTGCCAGAAGCCGTTGCACTCCAAGTCACCGTAGGCGCTCGCCAGCGGCGCGAAGCGGGTGTCGCCCGACGACTTCCAGTCGACGTATTCGATGTCGAGCCACTCGGTCGGGTCTTGCGACTGGTCGTAGCGATCCAGGACGACGTACCCGGAGTCTTCGAAGTCAGGGAGCTTGACGTAACTCATTAGGGAGCGCGCGACCTTTCACAGGAGGTGTCGAAGCCTGGCGAACTTATCACGCACGCCACGGCCGGACCGCTCAGACTCGCTGCGCCCGGGCGGAGGCGTACAGGCACACCGCTGCGGCGGCGGCGACGTTGAGACTTTCCGCCTGGCCGTACAGCGGTACGCGGACCCTGCGGTCCGCCGAGTCGATCACCTCGCGGGGCAGACCGTTCGCCTCGTTGCCGAACAGCCATGCAGTCGCCTTGTCCAGCGCGTGGCCGTCAATGAGATCGTCCAGATCATCGGCCCCTGCGCCGGTGGCCGCGAGGACCGTGCAGCCCGCCGCGCGGGCCGCCGCGACGGCCGCCTCGGCGGTGACGTCGGTGACGACGTCCACGTGGAAGATGCTCCCAGCCGAGGCGCGCACGACTTTGCCGTTGTAGAGGTCGACGCTGTCGCCCGCGAAGATCACCGCCTTCGCACCGGCAGCGTCGGCTGTGCGGAGAATTGTGCCGGCATTTCCCGGGTCGTTCGCGTCGACGAGCACGACCACGAGCCGCGGATCCGTCTCGAGCGCCCTGCGAAGCGGCAGGTGCACCTTGCGGCACACCGCCACGATGCCCTGCGGGCGCACCGTCTCGGACAACCCGGCCGCCGCACGCACGCTGACCTCGTCGACCCGGATGCCCAGCGCGCGGGCTGCCTCGACAAGTTCGGCGTTGCGGTCGAGCGCCTCGGCCGTCGCGAAGATGGACAGCACCACCTTGGGGCGCCCCAGTGCCTCGCGCACTGCCTGGGCGCCTTCGGCGAGGAAACGCCCGGTCTCCCGGCGAGGCTGCCGGCGGGTGAGCCGCCGGGCCGCGACGAGGCGGACGTTCGTGTCGGCGATCAAGCGGCGGTGCTACCGGCGCCGTTCGCCGCGACCGCGCCCTTGGCTACCTTCACGAGCGCGGCGAAGGCGGCCGGGTCGGAGACGGCGAGCTCGGCCAGCACCTTGCGATCGACGGTGACGCCGGAGAGGCGCAAGCCCTGGACGAAGCGGTTATAGGTGATGTCGTTCGCGCGCGCTGCCGCGTTGATCCGGGTGATCCACAGCTGGCGAAAGTCGCCCTTACGCGCCTTGCGGTCGCGATAGGCGTAGGTCGAGGAGTGCAGCAGCTGCTCTTTTGCCTTGCGGTACAGCCGGGAGCGCTGACCACGGTAACCGGATGCAGCTTCGAGCGTGCTGCGGCGCTTCTTGTGGGCATTCAGTGCCCGCTTGACGCGTGCCACGGTGGATTCCTTGAACTAATCGGGCCGCCAGTGAGCTGGCGGCTGGGAGGTATGGACGAATGGGTTTAGCGGCCGAGCAGCTTCTTGACGCGCGGCCGGTCCGCGGGCGCGACCTCGGTGGTGCCGGTCAGCCGGCGGGTCAGCGTGGAGGGCTTGCGCTCGAAGTTGTGCCGCTTGCCGGCCCGCTGCGTCAGCAGCTTGCCGCCCCCCGTCACCTTCACGCGCTTCTTCATCCCGCTGTGCGTCTTGTTCTTGGGCATTGATGTCCTTATCGGGTTTTTCTTACTCGGCGCCGCTGTCGGCCGCTGGGCCAGCCTGCTTGACGGGCTTCACGTTCCGGTGCGGTGCCACGACCATGATCATGTTGCGGCCGTCCTGCTTGGGCGAGGACTCGACGAATCCCAGTTCCTGGATGTCGTCGGCCAGCCGCTGCAGGAGCCGGAAACCGAGTTCCGGACGGGACTGCTCGCGTCCGCGGAACATGATCGTGACCTTCACCTTGTCGCCCTGCTTGAGGAACCGCTCGACGTGACCCTTCTTGGTCTGGTAGTCGTGCGAGTCGAT
>DATFRC010000264.1:0-5638 GCA_035263725.1 Jatrophihabitantaceae bacterium
CGATCAGACCTTCATGGGTTTCGGCATCGCGACGATGCTCGTGGTCGCCGTCGCAATGATCGGCTCACTAACGGTGCTTCCCGCACTGCTCGCCAAATTCGGCGATCGCGTCGAGAAGGGCCGGATCCCGGTGCTTGGCAGGTTGCGCCGTCCCGGCGACGACAGCCGGGTATGGGCCAAGCTGCTGACACCGGCGCTACGGCATCCCGTCGTGTCGACGCTGGTAGCCGGGGGCGTACTGGTCGTACTGGCCCTCCCGGTTTTCAGCTTGCACACCGCCGACTCCGGGCTCGACTCGATCCCGCTCAGCACCCCTACCGTCGAAACGATCAAGCACCTCGAAGCCGCGTTTCCCGGAACGGCGAATCCGGCCGTAGTCGCCGTACGAGCCGACACCGAGTCGGCCGTCTTCACCAGGGCGGTCGCCGCACTACGGACCGAGGCGCTGGCCAGTGGGCAGTTGCACGAGCCCATGAGCGTCGAGGTCAATGGTGAGCACAACGCCGCACGAATCGTGATGCCGCTCAACGGAAACGGCGTCGACCGGACCTCGACAACGGCGCTGCAAACGCTACGCGACAAATTGCTGCCCACCACTCTTGGAAAGGTTCCCAACGCGAGCTATGCGGTGACCGGGCGGACCGCGGCGTCCTACGACGCGAACGAGACGATGAAATCTTCTGCGCCGCTCGTGTTCGGATTCGTGCTCGTATTCGCCTTCGTGCTGCTGCTGCTGTCGTTTCGGTCGGTCGTCATCGCCGCCAAAGCCATATTGCTCAACCTGCTCTCCGTAGGCGCCGCATACGGCGTGGTGATCGCGGTGTTCCAGTACGGCTGGGGTGCTGACCTGCTCGACTTCACGGTCACCGGCAGCATCGTGCAGTGGCTACCGCTGTTCATGTTCGTTATCTTGTTCGGGCTGTCGATGGACTACCACGTCTTCATCATCAGCCGGATACGGGAGGCCTACGACCGTGGGCTCAACACGCAGGACGCGATCGAGCACGGCATCAAGACCACGGCCGGTGTCGTCACCAGCGCAGCCGTGGTCATGGTCGGGGCGTTTGCGATCTTCGCGACGCTGCCCATCCTCGACATGAAGGAGATGGGTGTCGGTTTAGCGGCGGCAGTTCTTATCGATGCAACGATCGTGCGTGCGGTTCTGCTGCCGGCCACGATGAAGCTGCTCGGCGACTGGAACTGGTACCTGCCGCGCTGGCTCACTTGGCTGCCGAAACTCGGCAAGGCTAAGGAGGCCGCGCCGGAGCCCGCTCCGCATGAAACCAGCCTGGCGCTGTCGGGGAGTCGCTGACGCTAGGTCGATCGCGGAGTGCCCTTCCGCCGAATATCTCAGCCGCCCCTCACGGGGGCGTCGGAGATACGGTGGGAGGGCACTCCAGCGTCGATGCTGCGTGGCGCGGGCGCGCTGAGGCTGTCAGCATGGCCTGCATGGCTGTGACTGTCGTGCGGTACAGCGAACGGCCCGAGCTGTGGGAGCAGATCGCGCAGCTGCCCGACGAGGCCTGGCCGGAATACAACGTGCACGGCGAGGTCATCAACAGGTATTGGCCTTTGCTGTACGGGCGGTTCGCCGACTATCAGTTCGTCTTGTACGACGGCGAACGCGACGAGGTGCTGGCCGAGGGTCAGACCATCCCGTGCGCATGGGACGGCACGCTGCACGGCTTGGGACCGGGCATCGACGACACGATGACGAATGCGTTCGGGCTTCACGAGTCGGGCGGGCGGCCGGACACGCTGTGCGCCCTGGCAGCGAAGATCCCGCGACGGCATCAGGAGAAACGGCTGGCTGCCGTCGTCCTGACCGGCATGGCCGACATCGCGCGGCGGTCCCGGTTGCGGAGCCTTATAGCTCCCGTGCGGCCCAACCGGAAGGACCGATACCCGATCACTCCGATCGAACGCTACGTGCGGTGGACACGCGACGACGGCAGCGCCTTTGATCCGTGGATCCGGGTCCACCTCCGGTTGGGCGCAACCCTCGGCCCGTCATTGCCCCGCTCCATGCGAATCGCTGCCGGCGTTGCGGAGTGGGAGACGTGGACCGGAATGCGCTTTCCGGAGTCTGGGGATTATGTCTTCCCGGCCGGGCTCGCCCCACTCCACGTCGACATCGAGCGTGACCTAGGCGAGTACTGGGAACCCAATGTCTGGCTGGTGCATCCGCCGCCAGCGTGAGTCAGCTGACGTGCCGGAGTTCGGTTATCCGCACCCCGAGACACGAGTTCGCCACATTATCCGCGGGGCGTCCTGGCTCGAAACTGGCACAGGTAACAGGCAAAGCCAGGAGGCAGACATGACCAGTACATACGTAATCGACAGCGACTCCGATCGCGCGACCGACCAGGCGCCAGGGGCCACCGAGATCATCGATCGGCCGCGTGAACGCACCGCCGCATCGACTCAAGTTCGCGCGCCATGGCGCCATTTCGTCCGCCACTTCGCGGAGATGGTCGTCGCGATGGCGGTCGGGATGCTGGTGTTGGGACTCGCACTCAAGCCGCTGCTCGGGATGTCCGACCTGTTGCAGCGGGCCGACATGAGTGCACTGATCATGGCTACGAACATGACGATCGGGATGTGGGTGTGGATGCGCCACCGCGGCCACAGTTGGGCCAGCACCGCAGAAATGGGCGCGGCGATGTATATCCCGTTCGCGGTGCTGCTCATCCCGTTCTGGGCCGGTCTGCTGCCGGGGAACGTGATCATGATGGGCGGCCACGTCCTGATGCTGCCCGCGATGGTTGCCGCCATGCTGCACCGTCGCAGCGAGTACCTACCGGGGCATGCGCTCTGAGCGGTCATTCGCCAACTGCGCCCGCACAGCCTCTGGCCTGTGCGGGCGCGTTGGTGTTGCCTGATGAAGGCCGGTTAGCCGTACCGACATCGGGATCGCCGTGTGCGACTGTTCGGCTATGAGGACGGTGCTGATCGTGGATGACCACGCGTCGTTTCGCGCGATTGCCCGAGCGGCGCTGGCCGAGCGGTTCACGGTTGTCGGTGAGGCGGTCGACGGGGTGGAGGCGGTGGCCCGCGCGACGGAGTTGCGCCCGGACGTGGTGCTCGTCGACGTCGGTCTGCCCGGGCTGGACGGTTTCGGCGTTGCGGCGGCGCTGGCGACGCTGGATGATCCGCCACAGGTGGTGCTGACCTCGAGCCGCGATCGGCGCGATCTTGAGCCGTTGATCCGGGACAGCCCGGCACTCGGTTTCGTCGCAAAGGAGCGGCTGTCGGCCACGGCGCTGGGGGAGTTGCTGGCGTGAGCATCGCGGCGCGCTCCGCGTACGGCTTGTCGCGTCACGCGCGACCGGTCGCGATCGGTGTCGCAGTCTGCGCGGCTGCTGCGGCGATAGCCGGGGCCGTCGCGCTCACCCGTGGCGAGGCCCGCGGGCAGACGACGGTGCTCGCCGTGACGACGATCGTCGCCGGGTGCACGTTCGTTGCGGGTGGCATTGTGGCCTGGCTTCGGCGACCCGCCAATCTGACCGGGCCGTTGATGATGGTGGCCGGCTTTCTGCTGTTCGGTACGTCGATGGCGCAAGCGCAGCAGTCGTTGCCGTTCACGGTCGGGCTGGTCATCGGGGCCGTTCCGGCTGCGGTCGTCGCTCAGCTGGTGCTGGCTTTCCCGGATGGTCGGCTGCATTCGCGTTGGGAGCGACTCGTCGTCGGTGCCGCGTACGTGGACGTGGTCGTGCTGCAGGTCGCGATGCTGATGTTCATGGGGTTCGAGCACATCAACGGCTGCCCCTGCCCGGACAATCTGCTGCTCATCCGAGACGACGCACGCATCCACAGCGCGTTGATGGGTAGCCAGCGCGTTCTCACGGTCGTGGTGACGGCGGCGCTCGCCGTGCTGCTCGCCCGCCGATGGCGCGCGGCGTCGGCACCGTTGCGCCGGGCGATCGCCCCGGTGCTGTGGACGACGGCGGTGACGATCGTCCTGCTCGTCGCAGCGGAGCTGACCACGGATGCGGTCTCGCGGGGGCTGGCGGCGGCGTCGCGGATCGCGCTCGCGACAGTGCCGATCGCCTACCTGTTGGGCCTGTTCACGGCGCGAATCGCCCGCGTGAGCGTCAGCGACCTGGTCGTCGAACTGGGCCGGCTGCCCGGGCCGGGGCAGCTGCGGATCGCCTTGGCGCGGGCATTGCGCGATCCCTCGCTCGAGCTGGCCTATTGGATCCCTGACTTGGAAACGTATGTAGGCCTCGACGGGCAGCCCGTCGACGTCGGCGCCGCACCCGGCCGGGCGGTTACGGTCGTGGAGCATGGCGGTCGCCGGGTGGCGGCGCTGATTCATGACCCGGCGCTGGGCGAGAATCCCGAGCTGCTTGGTGCAGTCGGCAGCGCGGCCGGCCTCGCGTTGGAGAACGAACGGCTGCAAGCGGAGCTGCGTGCGCAGCTGGAGGAGCTTCGCGACTCTCGCGCCCGCATCGTCGAGGCGGGAGACATAGCCCGCCGCCGGTTGGAGCGGAATCTGCATGACGGCGCACAGCAGCGCCTGGTTGCGCTGTCCGTGGCGCTCGGGCTCGCGGAACGCAAACTGACCACCGATGCACAGCAGGCCGCTGCGATGCTCCAAGCTGCGCGAGGGGAACTCACTGTCGCCCTCGAGGAGCTGCGCGAGATCGCTCGTGGGCTTCACCCGGCGATCCTCAGCCGCGGACTGGCGGTTGCACTCGAAGGGGTCGCGGAGCGCTCACCGGTCCCGGTCCAGCTGCACGTCGACGGCGGAGCGCGGCCGCCACCCTCGGTGGAGGCGGCGGCCTACTATGTCGTGTCTGAGGCGCTGACCAACGTGGCTCGCTACGCGCACGCATCAGCGGCCACCGTGCGGGTTGCCCGCGATGCCGGCCGGCTTCGCGTCGAGGTCAGCGACGACGGGCTCGGGGGTGCGACGATCACGAAGGGTTCGGGATTGCAGGGCTTGCGGGACCGCGTCGAGGCTATCGGCGGCCACCTCGAGGTCCAGAGCCAACATGGGCGCGGCACGCGCGTGATTGCCGTCCTGCCGCTGCAGCATCGCGAGACCACTGCGGAAACCGAGCTAGGCGATGCAAACCGAGACTGAAGCGGCGCGCACACGTGTCGTGATCGCCGACGATTCGATTCTGCTGCGGGAAGGGATAGCTGCGCTGCTGGTGGACAGCGGGTTCGAGGTCGTCGCGCAGAGCGGGACGGCGGATGACCTGCTGCTGAAGGTGAGGTCGCTGCGGCCGGACGTCGCGATCGTCGATATCCGAATGCCGCCGACGCACACCGATGAAGGCTTGCGCGCCGCCCAGGTGATCCGTGAACGCTATTCGGACACCTCGGTGCTGGTGCTGTCTCAGTACGTCGAGTCGGGGTATGCGCTAGATCTGCTTGCGGACAGCGCCGAGGGCGTGGGCTACCTGCTGAAGGACCGGGTCTCGGACGTGGGGGAGTTCGCCGCCGCCGTGCAACGGGTCGCCGATGGTGGCACGGCACTGGACCCCGCCGTCGTCTCACGGCTCGTCGGCAGCCGACGAGGTCGCGGACCGCTCGATGAGCTCAGCGGGCGTGAGCGGGAGGTGCTCGAGCTGATGGCTGAAGGCCGCTCGAACGCCGGGATCTCCGCGCGGTTGGTGATCACTGAGCG
>DATFRC010000265.1:0-12194 GCA_035263725.1 Jatrophihabitantaceae bacterium
AAGGCTGACGCCCGCCGGCACCGGCTCGTTGGTCGTGTTGAGCGGGGCGATGGTGACCGCGTCGTCCGGCGCCACGAGATCATTGCCCAGCACCGCCACGTGCACGGTGGCGCCGGGTGCCGCAGTGACCTCGTCGTCCACCGCGACCGGCGGCTGCGGATCGCCTGGAGGAACCACGCCGATGCGCATGGTCGCCGTGCCGCTGAGGCCGTACCTGTCGCTGACCGTGTAGCTGAAGGTGTCGGTGCCCGCTGCAATCGGGTAGGCCTGGTAGCTGATCGTCGTCGGACCGGTCGCCATCACCCGGCCCAGTTGGGGCGGTGTGGAGATGCCGGTCACCGTCACGGCGTCGCCGTCGGGGTCGACGCCGGTCCACGGGACGGTGATGGTGATCTGGTCACCGGCCACGACGGAGCGGGTGATGGGCGCCGGCGTGGGTGGCTGGTCGTGTGCCGCGTCGGGGGGGAGCGGGTTGACCGTGATGCGAGCGTGCCCGACGGCTGTGGCGCCGGACGGGTCGGCCACGACGTAGTCGACGACCACCTGCGTCGGTGCCGACACGGCCGGCGGGGCGGCGTAGCGCACCACCGTCCCGTCGACGTAGCCGGCACCCAGGTCCGGCGTGGTCACCAGCTTGCCCGGCTTGAGCGTGAGGGGGTCGCCGTCGGGGTCGATGTCGTTGTCGAGCACGGGCACGTCGACTGTGTCACCGGCGCGCACCGTGGCGAGGTCGTCGACCGGCGTCGGCGGAGAATCTGCCTGTGGCATCGGCAGTTGCAGCACGCTGACCTGGCCGGTGACCGGCGGCGCGACCCCGTCGGTCACGGTGTATTGGATCAGCCGCACCCCTGGGCTGACGGGCTGCGTTGACCAGATGCGCAGCCAGTGTCCTTGCTGCGCCGCGACTTCCAGCCCGGCGTCGTCGGCCGGCACCGCCCGCTGCACGACGAGAACGTCCCCGGACGGATCGAAGTCGTTGGCGAGCACGTCGACGGTCTGCGCCTGCTGTCCGTGCAGCACAGCGGTGTCGGGCATCGCGACCGGCGGCAGCGCCCGGGACGGGTCGGCGGTCACGTCAACGCGGATCACGCCCGTCGACAGCTTCGCCGACCCGAACGCCGCCTCATACTTGAGCGTCAGCGTGCCGATGTGCTGCGGCGTGACGGTCACCGTGCCGCCTGCCAGGTCCGTGGTCACGGCGGCGCCCACGGGCTGGGGCAGCGGCGCGGCGAGGGTCAGCTTCGCCGACAGGTCTGTCGGGTCCGAGCCGGGAACGTCGTTGGCGAGCGGCGTGATCGTGACCGGTTTGCCTACGATGGCGCGGGCAACGTCCGGCTCGGCCGTGGCCGGCACGGCATCGAGCGAGTTGCGCGGCAGCACTCTCACCTTGAGCGCCCCCTGGACAGGATCCGCAATGCCGTCGGTCACCTGGTAACGGATGGTCTGCACACCGTCGTCGCTCGGGGCGCTGAACACGATCGAACCGTCGGATGTGGCGGCCGCGGTGCCGGCCTCGGCCGTTGCGCCCGTCAGCGCGAGTGGGTCGCCGTCCAAGTCGCGCCAATCCGCCAACACCGGAACGGTGAGTTCGCCGCCCGCCGCGACGCTCCACGTGGTCGGCTTGTAGCCGGCGCGCAGTGCCGGGGCCTCGTTGGCGTCGCCGCGTTGCACTCGCACCGTGACGTCCGTCGACGCGGCCAAGCCGTGCCCGTCGCTCACGGAGTACTTGAAGTGGACGTCGGACGTAGCGCTCGAGGGCACCGCGACCTGCACGGTCTGCCCATCGCCCGAGATCGAGGCGCTGGCACCGCCGTCGACGCCGGCTACCCCGACGACTGCGAGCAGGTAGCCGCACGGGTCGGAGTCGTTGTCGGTCACGTGCAGGACGGTGGTCCGCCCCGGCCGGGCGCCGAGGACGTCCGGCCTCGGCTGCGGCGGGCGATCCTGCGCGCACGGCTGCTTCTGGTGGGTGGGCTTGTTCGGCTTCTTGCTGTTGGGCTTCGGCTTGGGCGGCCTGATGGCCTGCCAGTCGTCCACCTCCTGCACGGTGCTGTCGACGATCCAAATGCCGCCACTGACCACGTCGTTCAGCACGATCTGCCCGCGGTTGACCCTAAATACAGGCTGGCTGAGCTTCTGGTGGGACGGGATCCGCTGGGCGACGGCCGGCTTGCCCTCGCAAGAACGGGCGTACGTTCCTGGCGCACCGCCCCAGGCCGCGTGCACGCAGTCGCCGAGCAGCACGGGCCGCGCCGGTGTTCCTGCCGCGCCGTTATACAGCGTGACTGCACTGTTCCCACGCAACGGCACCCGGATCAGCGACGAGGAGTTCGCGACGTAGACAGCGTCGGCGGCGGCGCCTGGCTGCTGGAGGACAGCATCAGTGCCGGCGACGCCGGCCGGCAGTTGGACCGTCCTGCCGCCGGGCAGCAATACTGCGCCACCCTTTGCGTCGAGGATCACGGGAGTGTCACCGACGGCGGTCAACGCGAGCCCGGCCATCTGCCGGTGCAGCGGCGTGGCGACCGGCTTGGCGAAGCCGACATCGGTCTGCCGGATCGTGACGAGCGTCTGCATGCTGGCCGATGCGGCGAAGATCGTGCCGTCGTCGGCAACCGCAAGATCTGCGCCGGTGCCGACGGTGGTGAGCGGCTTGGCCGAGGAGTCGAGCGCCGCGATGCCCGATACGTCGCTGTCGGACACCCGGGCACCCCACAGCTTGCCGGTCGCCGGGTCGATCACCGCCGCGGTCCCGCCCGAGAGCGCCACGACGTCGTTGCCCGAAGCGGACACCGCCTGCGTCTCGACGACCTTGCCGTCGACCACGTCGACCGGATAGAGCCTGCCTTGCCCCTTGTCGACGGCCAGGACCGCGGAGCCGTCCTGCGCGACGTCGACCGTGTAGGACGCCTGTGCGCCACCGGGCGGGAAGAATCCGGCGTCGAGCTGGCCGATCGGCTTGTTCAGCCGTCCGTACAAACCATCGGCGTTGTCGGTGACCCAGATGCCGCCGTCGTTGAGGTCGACGTGGCGCGCGGTGTAGCCAGCGGCGTGCACTGCGTACGCGACGAGTCCCGCGGCCGCCACCACCACGGCCGTAGCCGCCGCGAGCGCACCACGGCGGCGGCGCAGGAACTTCGCCGCATTCACGTGCTGGCCCCCACGACCGTCATCTTCTCATTCGCGTAAATCGGAAGGTCAGCCACCACATTTCGGATCTGACCACGATGACGCGAAGCTGCCCGTACTCCGATACACCTGCACCTGCAGGCAAATCTCGGTTCCGCGTGGAGCGTGCAGTTCTATCTGGCGCTTGTATGCGACGCCGCTGCGTGCGCCGCCGGTCTCGCGCCACCGATAGCTGTCGCCGCTGGCCGCATCGGTGTAGGTCCACCGGAACCTGATCTTGCCGCCGGCTACGCGCGCAGCCGTGACGTGCGGCGTTCCGGGCACCTCGTTGTTGGCGGGCGCGCCGGGCAACGCGATCTGGGTGTCGTCGGTGAACGTGGCGTCCTGCGGATGCCGCTTGCCTCCGCTGCTCAGCCACACGATCAACGCGATTGCCGCGGCGGCCGCGGCTACACCGCCGACCGCGTACCAGATGCGGCGGGAACGTCCCCGGCTGTCATCCGGCTGCGGCTGCTCCTCGGGTGGGGCCTCGAGCTGCGGGTGCAGATACGCGCGCGCCTGCGGCGGTTGCCAAGGCGGCAGCACGGGCGCCTGCGCGTCGAGACGGATGGGCTGCTTGTGCCGCGTCGGGTCGTCGTCGAACCCCGGCCGGGGAGCGCGCTGGTCGGCACCCTCGACGCGCACCAGGGGCTTGACGAGCGTTCCGTCGTCATCCGTGGGCGCGTTCGCCGGGCGCGCAGTCGCGGCGGCCCGACGCGGATCGTCGGCGACGGCGATAGTGGTCAGCGGGAGCCGCTGCTCTTGCTCGACGGTCTGCAGCGCCCGCGCGAGCGCCAGTGCGGTGGCCGGGCGGGCGGCCGGGTTCTTGGCCAGCGCACCGGCGAGCAGCCGCTCGAACGAGGGCGGCACGTCGCCGCGGCCCGTGGGGGGAGCAGGCGTGGACGCGATGCGCTGCATCAGCGCGACCGGGGAGTTGTCGCCGCCGCGGACGTCGAACGGGGAGCGTCCGACGAGCAGATGCCACAGCGTCGCGGCGATGGAGTACACGTCCGAGCGCTCGTCGGCCTGCTCGGCGCTGAAGAGCACTTCTGGCGCCGCCCAGGGGATCGAGATGCCGTCGATCTGGCCGGCAGCGGCCTCCGCCTTCGTTCCGGCGATGCCGAAATCGGTCAGGCCTAGGGTGCCGTACTGGCCGGTGAGCACGTTCGCCGGCTTGATGTCCCGGTGCAGGATCCCGATCCGGTGCGCCGCCTCGACGGCGCTCGCGATCTGGATGCCGATCCGCAGCACGTCCGGCACCGAGAAGCGCTCGCCCCGCGCCCGCTGCGCGAGATTCGGCTGCGGGTAGTACTTCATGACCAGGTAGGGCCGGCCGTCCGGCGCGATGTCGGCCCGGAACACCTGGACGATGTGTGGGTGGTCGGCCAGCTGGGCCATGGCGTTCGCCTCCGCGCCGAACTGCCGGCGCGCCTGCTCGGACAACAGGCTCTGCGCCGCGAGCACCTTGACGGCGACCTTCATCCGGGGGTTCTGCTGCTCGTACAGGTAGACGTCCGAGTAGCCACCCGAGCCCAGTGGCGCGATATACAGCAGGCCTGGTAATTCCGGTGGCGGTGCCGTGGCACGCCTGCCCGGAGTGCTCACCCCGTGACCTCGTACCGGAACGTGACTTCGTCGGCCAGGCTCACCACCGTGCCCGGCTCGATCGGCACGGCCTCGTTGGGACGCACCCGCTGCGGCTCCTGCCACGGCGGGGTGACGACCGTGCCGTTGACGGAGTTGAGATCGGTCAGCAGTACGTACCACCCGTCCAGACGGATCTCGATATGCGTGCGGGAGATGTCGTGTCCCGGGCTGGGCAAACGCACGACGTGCGGGCGCTCGCCCTCACTCGTCTCGTGGACCCTCGGGTTGCGGCCCATGATCACGGTGCGATCGAGCGGAACGACGTCGCCGGTGGAGAGGCGCAACACCCCGAGGGTCGGGCGCGGCACCGTGACCGGTGCCTGCCCCATGAGCGGGAAGCCGCACACCCGGCACGACACCGCCATCGGCGGGCTGAGGTGCCCGTGCTGGCACCGCACGGCTTGCACCATGTTGCCGGCCTGCCCGGGCTGCTCCACAAGCTCCGCCCGCGTCACCGTTGAGTCGGGGGAGTCGGCCTCCGGTGGTGGCGTCCACGCCGAGGTAGCCGATGCAGTCGGCTGCTCGGCCTCCGGGCCCTCCGCGCCGATACCCCGCCCGCCGGAGACGACGCCGGGCGGTGGCGGCCGGTACGGCTGGCTGTCGTCCGCCAACGGCCCGAGTGGCTTGACCGCGGCGAGCCACGACATCGAGTCCGACTCGGGCTCGGTCGGGGGTGCGGGCTGCTCGGCCTGCTGCGGCGGCGGCTGCGTGGACGCTGCCGGCGGCGGCGGTGCGGGAGGGGGCGGCGGTGCGGGAGGGTCCTCCCGTCGTCGCGGCAGGGACGGTGGAGGCGTTGCGCCGGAACCGTTCAGTGCCTGGGCCGGCGCCTCGGCGGCCGGACGCGGTGTGATGGGCATGTCGCTGACCGCCAGTCGGAGGCTCGCGGCGAGCGTCACGCCGGGGGCGAGCGGAGCTTCGGCACCATTGCCGCCAACGCCGGAGCCCAGCGCGACCGCCGACGCGGCGGCCGGCAGCAGGTACTCCCGCCAGGTCGCGACGCCCTCGGCGCTCAGCCGCTCGTCCACGCCACCGACGGTGATCACCGCCTCCGCGGCGCCGCGCACGACGACCGCCCGCCGCTCGCCGGACACCCGCACGAGCGCGAAGCTGCTGACAGCGCGCAGTCCGCGCTGGAGCAGGGCGTCGAGAATCTCGTCGATCTCGGCGCCCTCACGCAGCAGCGACCAGCACTTCAGCACGATGGCGTCGCTCGGATCGATGTCGACGAGCAGCCACCCGGACTCGGCGCCGACGGCAACCCACGAGCCGGGGGTGTAGACGGCAGCGGAGGACATGATGATCAGAATCCCACGAGACCCTGCTGGCGTGGCGCGGTGTCTGCGTCGATCTCGTAGGACAGCCCATCGGTCAGGCTGCCCGCAAAGTCGATCACCAGCACGGTGATGTTGTCGTGGCCGCCGGCATCGACGGCCTGCGTGACAAGCGCGACGGCCGCCTCCTGGGCGATCGGCTCGCGGTGCAGGATCTTCTCGATCTCGGTGTCGTCCAGCTCGCGGGGCAGGCCGTCGGAGCAGATAAGGAAGCGCTCACCGGCAACCGGCGGGAAGACCCAGATGTCGGGCACCGGCGCCGGATCGGTGCCGAGCGAGCGGGTGACGACGTTACGGTCCGGATGGGTCTTGGCCTGCTCCGGCGTGATGTAGCCGGCGTTGATCAGCTCCTGGACCTCGGAGTGGTCGACGCTGACCTGGTGCAGCTCGCCGTGCACATAGTGGTACACCCGCGAGTCGCCGACGTTGAACACCGCCCAGTGCGATGAGCCGCCGGCGCGCACGATGCCCAGGCCGACAAGCGTGGTACCCATTCCCTTGCGGGTGTCATGTTGCCTGCCACTCTCGAGGATCTGCCGGTTGGCCCGGGTGATCGCCTCGACGATCTCCTCGGTACGCAGCTCGGAACGCTCCGCCAGTGCCCGGAATTCGCCGACCGCCATGGCGCTGGCCACCTCGCCGGCGGCGTGCCCGCCCATGCCGTCCGCGACGACGAACAGGTTCGGCGCGACCAGGTAGCTGTCCTCGTTGGTCTCACGGACGCGTCCGGCATCGGTCGCGGACCCCCACTGAACCGACATCATCGACGCGTCAACCCCAGCTGGAGACAGGTGAGTTCTGCGGCACGGCTAGCTGGCGAGTGTAAAGCACGCAAACCGTCCCGCGGAGCCTTCGCACGGCGTGCTACGTCGCTGGCTCAGCCGCCCGAGGAGGCGTGTCCGCCGAAGCCGTGACCGCGATCGCGCCGGCGTAGGTAGCGCTCGAACTCGCGTGCGATGGCATCGCCGGACGTGGCGCCCATCGCGCCCCGGTCGATCTCGTCGTCGCGCTGCTCGAGATTGCGGATGTACTCGGTGACCTCGTCGTCTTCCGCCGCCATCTCGTCCACGAGCTTCTGCCACTCGTCGGCCTGCTGTGGCAGCTCGGCCAGCGGCACCGGCACGTCGAGGACTTCCTCGACGCTGTGCAGCAGCGCGAGCGTGGCTTTCGGGCTCGGCGGTTGGGAGACGTAGTGCGGCACCCCCGCCCAGAACGAGATCGCGGGGATGCCCGCGGTGACGCACGCGTCCTGCAACACGCCGACGATGCCGGTAGGGCCCTCATACTGTGACCGCTCCAGCCCGTACTTCTGCGCGGAGTCCTGGTCGTACGACGTCCCGGTGACCTGCGTGGCCCGGGTGTGCGGCGTGTCGGACAGCAACGCGCCCAGCGTCACGACGACGTGCACGTCCAGGGCGCGCACCACGTCCAGGATCTCGTCACAGAACGCCTGCCACCGCATATTCGGCTCGATGCCGCGCACCAGGACGAGGTCGAAGGCGGCACCGGGCGGGCGGCACACAGACATTCGGGTGGTCGGCCACGACACCCGCCGCGTGACGCCGTCGACCAGCGACACGTTCGGCCGGTTGACCTGGAAGTCGTAATAGTCATCCGGGTCGATGGCCATCAGCGGCTGCGCGTCCCAGATCAGCTCCAGGTGCTCGACCGCGCCGCTGGCGGCATCGCCGGCGTCGTTCCAGCCTTCGAAGGCGGCCACCATGATCGCGTCAGTCAGCTCGGGCCAGCCGTCGTCTTCGAGCTCGGCTCGGGGGCGCTCGATCATGCGCCCAGCCTACGACTGACCCAATCCCGGCCGGGCGGATCTCCGTCTCCACCACTCGCTTGCGCTCGGGTGGATCCGGATCTCCGCTCGCGCCTTCGGCGCGGCCGCGTCGCGGCGCCGGGCTCTTCGCGCGAGTGCTCATCGCGTCGCAGTTCCGTTAGGTGTGGTCACCACGCGCAAATCGGCGAGGCCTCATGGGTGGCCTCGTGGGCGCCATGTCCGATTCCGATAGTCCGGGTCGGTAGCCTTGGGCGTATGTCTGCTAGCCCCCGACCGTCGCTGTTGGACGCACTGCGAGAGCGTGTTGTTGTCGCCGACGGGGCGATGGGGACGATGTTGCAGGCTGCCGAACTGACGCTCGACGACTTCGAGGGCCTCGAGGGCTGCAACGAGATCCTGAACGTGTCCCGGCCCGACGTCGTGCGCGGCATCCATGACGCGTACTTCCGGGCCGGCGCCGATGCGGTCGAGACGAACACGTTCGGGGCGAACTGGGCCAACCTCGGCGAGTACGGCATCGCCGACCGCATCCACGAACTGGCTCGCGCCGGCGCGGCCCTGGCCCATGAAGTGGCCGACGGCTATCCCGGCCGCTGGGTTCTCGGCTCGATGGGTCCGGGCACGAAGCTGCCGACGCTGGGTCACGTCCCGTACGCAACGCTGCGCGACGCCTACCAGGAAGAGGCCGCTGGGCTGCTCGAGGGCGGTGCCGATGCGATCATCGTGGAGACCTGCCAGGACCTGCTGCAGGCCAAGTCGGCGATCATCGGCGCTCGGCGAGCCATGACTGCGGCCGGAGTCACGCTGCCGTTGATCGCACACGTCACCGTCGAGACCACCGGCACGATGTTGCTCGGCTCGGAGATCGGCGCGGCGCTTACCGCGCTCGCCCCGCTCGGCGTCGACCTGATCGGGCTGAACTGTGCCACCGGGCCGGCCGAGATGAGTGAGCACCTGCGCTACCTGTCCCGCAACTCGCCCCGCCCGTTGTCGGTGATGCCGAACGCCGGACTGCCCGAACTCGGCCCGAACGGCGCTACCTACCCGCTCACCCCGGATGAACTGGCTACGGCGCTGGCGCAGTTCGTCGGTGAATTCGGGGCGGCACTCGTCGGTGGCTGCTGCGGCACGACCCCCGAGCACATCACCCGCGTGGTCGAGACAGTGCGCGACCTGACGCCTCGGCAGCGTACGGCGCGCCTCGACCCCGCGTCCGCCTCGCTGTATCAGAGCGTGCCGTTCCGCCAGGACGCCAGCGTGCTGATGATCGGCGAGCGCACCAACGCCAACGGTTCCAAGGCGTTCCGCGAGGCGATGCTCGCCGGCGACTGGGGCAAGACCGTCGAGATCGCCCGCGGCCAAATCCGCGACGGCAGCCACCTGCTCGATGTCTGCGTCGACTATGTGGGCCGAGACGGGCGCGCGGACATGCGCGAGGTCGCCGGGCGGTTCGCCACGGCGTCCACGCTGCCGCTCGTACTCGACTCGACGGAGCCCCCGGTGCTCGAGGCCGGCCTGGAGTTGCTCGGCGGCCGTTGCGTCATCAACTCGGTGAACTTCGAGGACGGCGAGGGGCCGGAGAGCCGCTTCGCGCGCATCATGCCGATCGTGCGCGAGCACGGCGCGGCCGTCATCGCGCTCACCATCGACGAGGAGGGACAGGCCCGCACCGCCGAGAAGAAGGTGGCGATCGCCGAGCGGCTCATCGACACGCTTACGCAGCAGTGGGGGATGGCCGAGAGCGACATCCTGGTCGACTGCCTGACGTTCACCCTCGGCACCGGACAGGAGGAGAGCCGTCGCGACGGCATCGAGACCATCGAAGGCATCCGACTGCTCAAGCAGCGGCATCCGGACGTGCAAACGACGCTGGGCCTGTCGAACATCTCCTTCGGGCTCAACCCTGCTGCGCGTCAGGTGCTGAACTCGGTGTTCCTCCACGAGTGCGTCGAGGCCGGCCTCGACTCGGCGATCGTGCACGCGTCGAAGATCTTGCCGATGTCGAAGGTCATGGCCGAGCAGCGCGAGGTCGCACTCGACCTCGTCTACGACCGACGACGGGACGGGTACGACCCGCTGCAGCGGTTCCTGCAGCTGTTCGAGGGCGTGTCCGCACAGTCGAGCGCCGCCTCGCGGGCCGAGGAGCTTGCCGCGCTGCCGCTTGATGAGCGGCTGCAGCGGCGCATCATCGACGGCGAACGCAACGGGCTCGAGGCCGACCTGGACGACGCACTGTCGCAGCGCCCCGCCTTGGAGATCATCAACGAAACGCTGCTGGCCGGTATGAAGACCGTGGGCGAGCTGTTCGGAGCAGGCGAGATGCAGCTTCCGTTCGTGCTGCAATCCGCCGCGGTGATGAAGGCCGCCGTCGCCTACCTCGAGCCGCACATGGAGAAGGCCGACAGCGCCGGCAAGGGCACGATCGTGCTGGCCACGGTCAAGGGCGACGTCCACGACATCGGCAAGAACCTCGTGGACATCATCCTTTCCAACAACGGCTACACCGTGGTGAACATCGGCATCAAGCAACCGATCAATGCCATTCTCGAAGCCGCCGACGAGCACGACGCCGACGCCATCGGCATGTCCGGGCTGCTCGTGAAGAGCACGGTGATCATGAAGGAGAACCTCGAGGAGATGAATTCCCGGGGGATCGCCGGCAAGTATCCGGTGCTGCTCGGCGGCGCCGCGCTCACCCGCGGCTACGTCGAAGGCGATCTCGCTGAGATCTTCCAGGGCGATGTGCGGTATGCCCGCGACGCGTTCGAAGGGCTGCGGCTGATGGACGCGCTGATGGCACCCCGGCGCGGAGTGCCCACCGGAGTCAACGGCCCGGCTGACGGCAAGCTGTCCGACGAGGAGGCACGCAAGCTGGCCGAGCGCAAAGCCCGCCGCGCCCGCTCCCTCAAGATTGCCGAGCAGCGGCGGCTCGCCGAGGAGACCGGCCAGCCCGAGCCACCAGCACGATCCGACGTCGCAACCGACAACCCCGTACCCACCCCGCCGTTCTGGGGCGACCGCGTCGTCAAGGGCATCGCGCTGGCGGATTATGCAGCCCTGCTGGACGAGCGGGCGACGTTCATGGGCCAATGGGGCCTGCGCGGTGCCCGGGGCGGCAAGGGGCCCTCTTACGAAGAGCTTGTGGAGACTGACGGGCGGCCCCGGCTGCGTTACTGGCTCGACCGTTTCCAGACGGAGGGCGTGCTGGAGGCGGCCGTCGTCTACGGCTACTACCCGTGTGTGTCCAAGGGCGATGACCTCATCGTCCTGAGCGAGACCGGTACCGAACGCACGCGCTTCACCTTCCCACGGCAGCGGCGAGATCGGCGGCTCTGCCTGGCCGACTTCTTCCGGAGCGAAGACTCCGGAGAGACCGATGTCGTCGCGTTCACGGTCGTCACCATCGGCGCCCGGATCAGCGAGTTCACGCACAAGCTGTTCGAGGCCAACGCGTACCGCGACTACCTGGAGGCGCACGGCCTTTCCGTGCAGCTCACCGAGGCGCTGGCCGAATACTGGCACCGCCGGGTGCGACAGGAGCTCATCCTTCCGTCCGGACCCCTCGCCGCCGAAGACCCCGACAACGTCGACGACTTCTTCAACCTCCGCTACCGCGGGGCGCGCTACTCGCTCGGCTACGGCGCCTGCCCCAACCTCGAGGACCGCGCGAAGATCGTCGGCCTGCTGCGCCCCGAGCGCATCAACGTCGAGCTGTCCGAGGAGTTCCAGCTGCATCCGGAGCAGTCCACGGACGCGATCGTCGTGCACCATCCCGAGGCGAAGTACTTCAACACGTGAGCGGGCGCGCCGCGGTGCTGTTCGACGTGGACGGCACCTAGGGCTATTGCTCGCGCCGGCGAGCGTTTGGAACCCTCGTGTTCCCTGGCCTCCGAGCGTTGACGCCGTTGGTTGTCGGGGCCCCCGGGTGGACGCGCTGTTGCCCCACTGCGCGTCGTCGCCGCGGCCCACCGCGCGCAAAGTGTCGGGGTTCCCCCGATGCCCGCCCACGCCCTGCGCTCCTAACCTCGCCGCGAGAGCTTCAACAGGCCGTAGCCGGTCACAGCCCTCTCAACCAACCGACTCACGCACCCAGCAGCGCCGAGCACCCGCTCGGCGAGGCGCGAGCGCGCGGGCCGGCGGGCCGTCAAACCGCACAGTGAAAGGAACGCCATGACCGCCACACGCGTCAACAAGCTGCTCACCGGTGCCGGGGCACGCGCTGTCCAATTTCGCGGGCGGGTGAACCGACGGCCGGATGGATC
>DATFRC010000266.1:0-10887 GCA_035263725.1 Jatrophihabitantaceae bacterium
CGACACCGTGGCCGATCGGTTGGATGCCCACGCGCGAGAACTCCGCGGAGCACGCACCCACGAACTTGGCGCAGACGCCGACCTGATCAAGCTCCCGAGGCCGAAAGGCCGGCCAGCGACCCGCTGATCTCAAGCCACAGCACGAGTCCCGGGCAACCGCGGCGCGCACCACCAGCGCATCTGGAGCGAGCCGGTCATGATCGCTTTGATCAACTGCCTGCTCATCGCTGGCTATACCGACCGCGCCGTCGGTGACTGCATCGCAGCCAGAGTCGCGTCCCGGAGGTGCTGTCACGCCGACCCTCGTGACAGGCCTGAACGGTTCACCTGCGGATCGCGTGCGGACTTTTGCGGACCGTTTGCGGACTGAAGCCTAGTCGATCTTGGATGCGATAGCGGCGTCGGACGTTACAGCCCAGCGAATCCGGGCCTTTCAGCGTGGCGCCCCCGGCAGGATTCGAACCTGCGCTCCCGCCTCCGGAGGGCGGTGCTCTATCCCCTGAGCTACGGGGGCTGGAACTAGGTCAGGGTAGCAGCCGCCCGATATGGAACATCCTGCCGAAGCCCGCCGGCGGGCTCAGCCGTTCATGGCGGCGCTGGTCAACAATTCGCAGCCTGGCTGCAGTCATCAGTCCGGCGGCGGCAGCGGTGATCCACCCAGCTGGCGCAGCAGTTGCTCCATCGTGACGATCTCGTTGCTCTGGTTCTGGACCATCTTCCGCGCGAGATCACGAACGTAGGACTGGCCGGCGTGGGCCGCCGCGTATTGGGCCATTGGGATGCCGCCCTGGTGATGGCGGATCATCAGCTGCAGAAAGTAGATGTCGAGTGGCTTGCCGGTAAGGCTGAGCAGCTTGTTGATCTCGGACTGGGTGGCCATGCCCGGCATCAGCCCGTTGGCTTCGAGATGATCGTGGCCGCTCATCCATGACATCTGGGGAATGTTCGAGCTTCGCGTCAGGCCCCAGCCGTCGAGCCAGCCCTGCATCTGGCCCAGCTCGACGTACTGAGCGGTCTCGATGTCGTACGCGAGCAGTTTGATCGACGGGTCGTCCGTGTGGTCGCGGGTATATCCCGCCATCTGGACGGCCTGGTCGTGGTGCGCCGACATGTCCCGTGCGAAGCCCGCGTCGACCGACGAGGCGCTAACCGAGGACGAGCCGCGGTTGCCGAGCAGCCAGCCGACCGCGCCGGCGATCACCAGCGCGGCAACCACGAGGATCCCGATGAGGACGACCCGGAGTGTCCGCGACGGCGCGACCTCCTGGTCGGGCAGGTCGGTCGCGACGTCGAGGTCGCTGCTCATGGCGTCGCGGGCTGCCACAGCGGATGGCCGAACGTGCTCGGGTGCTGCTTGAACGTGGGCTGCGAGCAGGTGGCCCCGAGCTCCGGCGTGGTCTTCGGGTTGTAGCGCAGGGCGCTGATGAATTTCTGGATGCGCGGGTCGGATGCCGAGTTGAGGAACAGCTGGTAACCCCACGACTGCAGAGATATCGGCGTCTTCAGGTTCGGATAGGGGCTCATCGCGGTGCGATCCTGGCCCTCGACAAACGTCGCCAGCTTCGAGACCTCGGACTCTGCGAGGCCGGGCCGGTACGTGATCCAGACGGCGCCGTGCTCGAGCATGTGCACGGCGTTCTCGTTGGCGATCGCCGCGGCGTACACCGTGCCGCTGCAGTCCGCCCAGTACTGGCTGTGGTTGCCACCGACTGGCGGGGACGAGTCGTACTTGATCGTGCCCTGGACGTGGTTGCGATCGGCCTGTGGCTTGAACGTGACGCCCTCGATGTCCCTGGCGCACTGAAGTTCGTTCAGATATGTCGTGGAATTGTTGCCGATCATCTTCGTGCAACCGCCGTTGGCACTCGTCTTCGAGCTGTTGTGGACGACGGCGTAGACGATGATGCCGGCCGCGAACACCACGACAACTGCGACGATCGCGATCAGTCCCCAGGGCGTTTGCTTCTGGTTGACGATCGACTTGCCGGGCTTCTTCTTCGCCGGCGGGCGCTTGGCCGGTGCGGACCGGGGCGTCGCTTTACGCGACGCGGGCGTGGTGGGCGGCTTGCGCTGGGCCATGGGCCTGCCTTTGGCATGGATCGACGGCAATCGCGCTCAGTGTAAGTTGTCGCCGTGTGAGCCGTCGCCGGGGCGCCGGCCGGTCAGCGAATCCGGGCCGCACGGCCCACTAGGATCATTCGAGTGAACCCGCAGGAACTCGCCGCCGCCGTATCGTCGGCCGTCGCTGCGTCCCTTGACGCGGGTGAGTTCAGTGGGACGCGTCCCAGCGAGGTAGTCGTAGAGCGGCCCAAGAACCGCGATCACGGCGACTACGCCACGAATGTCGCGCTGCGTATGGCGAAGGCGGCTGGACGTCCGCCGCGCGAGGTCGCGGAGGCGATCGCGGCCAGACTGCGCACCACCGATGGCATCGCGAAGGTCGAGGTCGCCGGTCCGGGCTTTCTCAACATCACCCTGGCGTCCGGGTCGCTCGGCCAGTTGGCTCGCACGATCGTCGACGCCGGTGAGGCATATGGGCGTGCTGACGCGTTCGCCGGGCAGCGCATCAACCTCGAGTTCGTCTCGGCCAACCCGACCGGACCGCTCACCCTGGCCAGTGCCCGGTGGGCCGCGGTCGGAGACGCGCTTGCCCGGGTCCTCACGGCGCAGGGCGCCGCAGTGACGCGCGAGTACTACCTCAACGACTACGGCGGGCAGATCGACCGGTTCGCGGCATCGCTGCTGGCACGCGCGCACGGCGAACCGACGCCCAGCGACGGCTACCCGGGCGAGTACGTCGACGAGATCGCCGCGGCCGTCGTCGTAGAGGTGCCCGGCGTCCTCGACCTTCCTCGCGACGAAGCACAGACGGTGTTCCGTCGTGAAGGTGTGCGGCTGATGTTCGACGAGATCGTCGCATCGCTCGCAACGTTCCGGGTCGATTTCGACGTGTTCTTCTCGGAGAGCTCGCTGCACGAGTCGGGCGCCGTCGACAAGGTCGTGCAGGAGCTCAGGGACAGCGGCAGCATCTACTTCAAGGACGGCGCGTGGTGGCTGCGCTCAAGCGAGTACGGCGACGATAAGGACCGCGTCGTCATCAAGAGCGACGGCCGCGCCGCCTACATCGCGGCCGACATCGCCTACGCCGAAGACAAGCGCGCGCGTGGCTTCGACCTGTGTATCTATCTGCTCGGAGCCGACCACCACGGCTACATCGGCCGCCTCAAGGCTGCCGCGGCGGCGCTCGGCGACAATCCCGATGCGTTCGAGGTGATCATCGGGCAGATCGTGCGACTGGTTAAGGGCGGCCAGCCGGTGCGGATGGGCAAGCGCACCGGGAACATCGTGACGATGGACGACCTCGTCGAGTCGGTCGGGGTGGACGCTGCGCGTTACTCGCTCGAGCGCGGCGCGATGGACTCCGCCTTGGATGTCGACCTCGACATTCTCGTCAAGCGCACCAATGACAACCCCGTGTTCTATGTGCAGTACGCCCACGCCCGGCTTTCATCGCTGGCCCGGAATGCCACCGCACTGGGCATCTCCCAGTCGGGCGACCCCGATCTGTCGCTGCTGGATCATGAACGGGAGACCGAGCTGCTGGGCGTGCTCGGCGAGTTCCCGCGCATCGTCAGCTCGGCGGCCGAACTGCGGGCGCCGCATCGAATAGCGCACTACCTGGAGGACCTCGCCGGCTACTACCACCGCTTCTACGACGCCTGCCGGGTGCTGCCGCAGGGCGACGAGCCGGCGACTCCGCTCACGGATGCGAGGCTGTGGCTCTGCGAGGCCACCCGGGTCGTTCTCGAGAACGGGCTCGGGTTGCTTGGTGTCAGCGCTCCGGAGCGGATGTGAGCAGGTCGGCGCATCCGGCCGGGCCCCGGCACGCCGATGTGCTGCCCGAGCAGCTGCCGTCGGGGCCGCCGGACGACCTGAACGTGCTCGCGTCGGGCATATGGCCGGCCTCCGCGCGGCGGATCGACGGCGAGCTGTACCTCGGCGGCCTGCCGGCATCCGCGCTGGTCACGCGGTACGCCACGCCCGCGACCTTCCTCGACGAGGACGACGTGCGTGAGCGCGCCCGCGCCTTTGCCACGGCGTTCGCGGGCGGCGACGTCTACTACGCGGGCAAGGCGTTCCTCTGCACCGCTGTCGCGGGTTGGATCGCCGACGAGGGACTCGGCCTGGACGTCTGCACCGGGGGAGAGCTCGCCGTGGCGCTGGCCGCTCGCATCCCGCCGCAACGCGTTGCGATGCATGGCAACAACAAGTCGCGCGCCGAGTTGGAGCGTGCCGTGGCCGCCGGCATCGGCCACATCGTTCTCGACTCGTTCGCGGAGATCGAGCGGCTCGCCGAGGTGGCCGCTGCTGCCGGTATCAGGCAGCGGGTGCTGGTTCGGGTCACCGTCGGCGTCGAGGCGCACACCCACGAGTTCATCGCGACGGCCCACGAGGACCAGAAGTTCGGCTTCTCGCTGTCGGGCGGGCAGGCAGAGCAGGCGGTGGCCGCGGTGCTGGCCGCACCGTCGCTGCACCTCGCCGGGCTGCACTCGCACATCGGCTCGCAGATCTTCGACACGGCAGGCTTCGAGATCGCGGCCCATCGCGTCGTCGGACTCGCGGCGGCGATCCGCGCCCGGCACGGCGTGGAGGTCGCCGAACTGAACCTTGGCGGCGGGCTCGGAATCGCATACGTCCCGGACGACGATCCGGAGTCGCCGAAGGAGATCGCCCAGCGCCTGACCGCAATCGTCGAACGCGAGTGCGCGGCGGCCGGCCTTGCGCAGCCGCGGCTGTCCGTCGAACCGGGCCGGGCCATCGTCGGCCCGGCCGGCGTAACTGTTTACGAGGTTGGCACCGTCAAGGACGTCGTGCTAGACGGGGGCCATACCCGGGCGTATGTCTCCGTCGACGGCGGCATGAGCGACAACATCCGTACCGCGCTGTACGACGCGAGCTACACCTGCACGCTGGCCAATCGTGCCTCGACCGCGCCGCCGAAGCTCGCCCGCGTCGTGGGCAAGCACTGCGAGAGCGGCGACATCGTCGTGCGCTACACGTGGCTGCCCGCCGATGTCCGGCCCGGCGATCTGCTCGCCGTGGCGGGCACGGGGGCGTACTGCCGCAGCATGGCCAGCAACTACAACCACGTTCCCCGTCCGCCCGTGGTCTCCGTACGTCGCGGTACGGCGAGTGTGCTGGTGCGCCGGGAGACCGAGGACGACCTGCTGCGCCTCGACACGGGGGTCTCGCCATGAGGGTGGCGATGCTGGGTTGCGGCGTCGTGGGCTCGCAAGTGGCCCGCCTGCTGCGCGAGCAGGCCGACGAGCTGGCCGCCCGGATCGGGGCGCCGCTCGAGCTCGTCGGGGTTGCGGTGCGCCGACCCAACCGGCACCCGGACGTCCCGGCGGACCTGCTGACCACGGACGCGGCCAGCCTGGTTGCGCGGGACGACGTCGACATCGTGGTCGAGGTGATCGGCGGCATCGAGCCGGTGCGGACGTTGCTGCTGGACGCCCTGCGCGGCGGCAAGAGTGTGGTGAGCGCCAACAAGGCTTTGCTTGCCGAAGACGGCGCGACGCTGCACGACGCGGCCGCGGCGGCACATGTGGATCTGTACTACGAGGCGGCCGTCGCCGGGGCGATCCCGCTGTTGCGCCCGCTGCGAGAGTCGCTGGCCGGCGATCGCATCACCCGGGTCACGGGCATCGTCAACGGCACCACGAACTTCATCCTCTCCCGGATGGACGCGACCGGCTCGGGCTTCGACGAGGCGCTGGCCGAAGCCACCGCGCTGGGCTACGCGGAAGCCGATCCGACCGCCGACATCGACGGCTTCGACGCGGCGTCCAAGGCGGCGATCCTCGGTGGGCTGGCGTTCCACACTCGCGTGACCGCAGGCGACGTGTACCGCGAGGGCATCGGCGACGTGACCGCGGCCGACATCGCGAGTGCCAAGGCGATGGGATGCACGATCAAGCTGCTGGCGATCTGCGAACGGGCGAGCGGGGCGGTCTCGGCTCGCGTGTACCCGGCGATGCTTCCGCGCAGCCATCCCTTGGCCGCCGTCGGCGATGCGTTCAACGCCGTCTTCGTCGAGGCGGATGCCGCCGGCTCGCTGATGTTCTACGGCCGTGGCGCAGGGGGAGCGCCGTCGGCTAGCGCCGTGCTGGGCGACGTGGTCGCAGTGGCTCGCAACCGGCGAAACGGCAGCCGCGGTACCGGAGAGAGCGCGTACGCCGCATTGCCGATCCTGCCGATGGGTGATGTCGCGACGCGCTATCACGTCGCGCTCGACGTGGCCGACCGGCCGGGCGTGCTGGCGGGCGTCGCCGGGGCGTTCGCCGAACAACAGGTGAGCATCCAGACGGTCCGTCAGGAAGGGCGCGGCGACGCAGCGACGCTCGTCATCGTCACCCACAGCGCGGCCGATGCGGCACTGGCAAAGACGGTCGACCGGCTTACCGGCATGGACTTCATTCGGGGGGTCGCGAGCGTCATGCGTGTCGAGGGGATGCCCGGTGAATGATGCGTGGCCCGGCGTCATCGAGGCCTATCGGTCCCGGTTGCCGGTCAGCGATGTCACGCCGGTAATCACCCTGCGCGAGGGCGGCACACCGCTTCTTCCGGCTCCCACGCTCTCGCACCGTACGGGCTGCGAGGTGTACCTGAAGGTCGAGGGCGCCAACCCGACCGGTTCGTTCAAGGATCGCGGCATGACGGTGGCGATCTCGAAGGCGGCCGAGGAGGGCGCCAAGGCGGTGATCTGTGCGTCCACCGGCAATACCTCGGCGAGCGCCGCGGCCTATGCGGTACGCGCCGGCATGACGTGCGCGGTGCTCGTCCCGCAGGGAAAGATCGCGCTGGGCAAGATGGCGCAGGCTCTCGTCCACGGCGCCAAATTCCTGCAAGTCGACGGCAACTTCGACGACTGCCTGGAACTTGCCCGCAAGCTTGCCGTGGACTACCCCGTGGCACTGGTCAACTCCGTCAATCCACACCGCATCCAAGGACAGAAGACCGCCGCATTCGAGGTCTGCGACGCGCTGGGTCGCGCGCCGGACGTGCACTGCATCCCCGTTGGCAACGCCGGCAACATCACTGCGTACTGGCGCGGCTATTGCGAGTACGAAACCGCCCCTCGCATGTTCGGCTTCCAGGCTGCGGGCGCGGCACCGCTGGTGGTCGGCGCTCCGGTTAAAGCCCCGGTGACGATCGCTACCGCGATACGGATCGGCAACCCCGCGTCGTGGACCGGTGCCGAGACCGCCCGCGACGAGTCGCGTGGTCTCATCGATGCCGTGACCGACAAGCAGATCCTGGAGGCATATCGGCTGTTGGCCCGCTCCGAGGCGGTGTTCGTCGAGCCCGCCTCTGCCGCGAGCGTCGCCGGCCTGCTAGCCACTGCCGCGGACGGCCGGCTCCCGGTCGGTTCGGTCGTCGTGTGCACGCTCACCGGCCACGGGCTCAAGGACCCCGAGTGGGCGATCTCGGGGGCCCCGAAGCCGATCACCGTCCCAATCGACGGCCACGAGGCCGCCGCTGCGCTGGGGCTCGGCTGATGGCGCGGCCGGCCTTTCGTGCGGGCACGGTGCACGTGCGCGCGCCCGCGACCTGCGCCAACCTCGGTCCGGCATTCGATGCGGCCGCTTTGGCGCTCGCACTGTACGACGACGCGATGGCTCGGATCGGCGACGACGGGCTGGTGCTCGACGTGGCCGGCGAAGGCGCCGACGAGGTCCCGCGCGACGACTCGCACCTGGTGGCACGGGCGATGAGCACCGTATTCGGGCGGCTGGGTGGGCAGCCCCGCGGCATCGAGCTGGTGTGTGCCAACAGGATTCCGCACCGGCGGGGGCTGGGTTCGTCGGCGGCCGCGATCGTGTCCGGCGTGCTCTTGGCTCGGGCGCTGGTGGTCGGCGGCGAGACTGCACTGCCCGACGCGGAGGTGCTGGCGCTGGCTGCGGAGCTCGAGGGGCATCCGGACAATGTCGCCGCGTGCCTGCTCGGCGGGTTGGCGATCGCCTGGTCCGGCGACGGCGGCGCAGAGGCCGTGCGCCTCGAGCCCAACCCGGCGATCTTGCCCGCGGTGCTCGTCCCGCCGGCGACCGCGTCGACGGGCGAGGCCCGTGACCTGCTGCCGGAGCAGGTGCCGCACGCCGACGCGGCCTTCAACGCGGCACGCTCGGCTCTGCTCGTCACCGCGCTGACCGCGCAGCCGGCGGCGCTGCTGGCCGCCACCGAGGACCGGCTGCACCAGCCCTATCGCGCGGTATCTGTTGGTGAGAGCGCAGCGCTCGTGAGCAAGCTGCGCGGCACCGGGCTGCCGGCAGTCGTCTCCGGAGCGGGACCGACCGTGCTGGTGCTCGCACGCACGCCGGCGGAGGTCGGGGCGGCACTCGAGCAGGCGCCGGAAGGCTGGCGCGCCGAGCAGGTAGCGGTCGCGGCCACCGGCGCGCACCTCGTGCGCTGAGCCGAGTCGCGCGCGATACGGGAACAAGCGCGCCGCCCCCTGTGTTGCTCAGGGTGATACGAGCGTCTACGCTCAACATCGTCGGTCGCGACGCAGCGACTTTCGCCCACGTCGAGGCAGCGGCAAGCTCTCAGCCGTTTCATTGCGACTTCGGATCGAAGTTCCTGCGTTATCGCGCTGTTTCTTCCGCGTAAAGCGACTGATCAATCAGAGACGTCCCGGCGCTTGCGCCGGGGACGACCCGGCCGAACCCTGGCCGGGTCATACAGGGCCCAGCGCAGCCCACAGCGCGCGGGCCACCTTCGGAAGGATCCGAGATCGCTGTGACAGACACTTCGGAGCAGATGCTGATAACGGTGGCAAATGTCCCTGACAGCACGTCAGGGCAGGCCACGAACCAGGCGTCGAACGGACCCGCCAGCGTCGCTCAACCCGCCGATGACTCGACTCGCCCGGCCAAGCGCCGTGGCGGTTCGTTGTCGTCGATGCTCCTGCCCGAACTTCAGGAGCTGGCGAGCAGCATGGGCATCCCCACCGCCAAGCAACGCAAGAGCGACCTTGTCGCCGCGATCGAGCAGGCCCGCTCCGGTGCCCGCGCGTCCGCGCCGGTCGCCGACACGGCGCCCGCCCGACAGCCCGCGGCCAAGCAGCCCGCGCTGACCGAGGCGCCCGCCGGGAGCGGTCCGGCCTCCACCGACACCGCGCCGGGCACACCGCGACGCGAGCGGCGGGGCGCGAGTCGCCCCGCCGGCAGCCCGACCCCCGCCGTACAGAGCTCCGACGCAGCGACGCCCGATCAGGCGCGCAGCCAGGACGAGCAGCGCCAGGACGAGCCGGGCCAGCAGAACCAGGGCGGCGGGCAGCCCCGCGACGACGACTTCGACGGCGGGCGCCGCCGTGGCCGTCGCTATCGCGACCGGCGGGGCCGTAACCGCGATCGGGCCGGCGGTGCCGCGCCCGCTGACGCCGAGCCGACCGTTGCCGAGGACGACGTGCTGCTGCCCGTCGCCGGCATCCTCGACAGCGTCGAGGAGAAGAACACCTGGTTCATCCGCACCAGCGGCTACTACGCCGGCCCGGACGACATCTACGTCGCCAACTCCTTCGTGCGCCGCTTCGGACTGCGCCGAGGCGACGCGGTGACCGGCGTCATCCGCCAGCCTCGCGAGGGCGAGCGCCGCGAGAAGTTCAGCCCACTCGTGCGCCTCGACACGGTGAACGGCCGTGACCCCGACGACGCGAAGAACCGCGTCGAGTTCACCAAGCTCGTCCCGCTGTACCCGCAGGAGCGGCTGCGCCTGGAGACCGAGCCGCACATGTTCACCACGCGCGTTATCGACCTCGTGATGCCGATAGGCAAAGGCCAGCGTGCGCTGATCGTGTCGCCCCCCAAGGCCGGCAAGACGATGATCCTGCAGGCAATCGCCAAGGCCATCTCGGTGAACAACCCGGAATGCCACCTCATGGTGGTTCTGGTCGACGAGCGGCCGGAGGAAGTCACCGACATGCAACGGTCGGTGAAGGGCGAGGTCATCGCGTCGACGTTCGACCGGCGCCCGCAGGACCACACCATGGTGGCCGAGCTCTCGATCGAGCGGGCCAAGCGTCTGGTCGAGCTCGGTCACGACGTCGTCGTGCTGCTCGATTCGATCACCCGCCTCGGCCGTGCGTACAACCTCGCGGCACCGGCGAGCGGACGCATCCTTTCCGGCGGTATCGACTCGACGGCACTGCACCTTCCCAAGCGGTTCCTTGGCGCGGCGCGCAACATCGAGAACGGCGGTTCGCTGACCATCATCGCGACGGCGCTGGTGGAGACCGGCTCGCAGGGCGATCAGGTGATCTTCGAGGAGTACAAGGGCACCGGCAACGCCGAGCTGCGCCTGCGCCGCGACATCGCGGACAAGCGCATCTTCCCGGCCGTCGATGTCGATCAGTCGTCGACGCGCAAGGAAGAGCTGCTGCTCTCGCCCGACGAGCTCGCGGTCACCGTGAAGCTGCGCCGGGTGCTGCACGCGCTGGAGCCTCAGCAAGCGATCGACCTGCTACTCGACCGGCTGCGCAAGACCCGCACCAACATCGAGTTCCTTATGCAGATCGCCAAGACAACCCCCGGAGCTGAATAGGCAGCGCGAGTCGCGTGCGCCGATCGCGATACGCGATGACACAAACGCACGCACTGCGCGATGAGCGCTCGCGCGAAGAGCCCGCCGCCGCGACGCGGCCCGCGCCGGAGGCGCGGTGCGGCGCATGAGACGGGCCCGAGCGGAGCGAGTGGTCCGGATCGTGCGGCGCCCAGGCGGGTTAGGTTCGATGGGGCTCTCCATAGGCTTGTATCTGGCGGGCGATATCGCCGAGTTGCGCTCGCACCCGAGACTTCCCTGTGGGGCGTGACGGCATGACCAGCGACTGCG
>DATFRC010000267.1:0-7322 GCA_035263725.1 Jatrophihabitantaceae bacterium
CTGCTGGGATCATCGATGCGTACGTCGGGCTACAGGGCCGGGTTGTCGGCTATCGGGGCGAGCATGACTGTCCACGGACGGACCCTGACGGTGAGCACCCCGCGCATGACAGCCTGGTCGTCGTGGGTGGCAAGGCGTTCGGCTTCGGCCAGGGATTCGGCGGCGAGCACGGTGGCCCCGGCGCCGTCCTGGTCGGCCAGCGGTCCGGCGGCGATCAGCGTGCCGTCGGCAGCGCGCCGTTGCAAGAAGGCGTAGTGCTCAGCGATGTCGGGGTGGTCGAACGCGCTGCCGCCGTCGGGGATAGCCGGGCCGGGGACGTGCAGCAGCAGGAACCAGGAGCGAGGTTCGGTCACGTCTTGAATTGTGCCCGCACACCGATGGCCCTGTCCGTCCACCGACCGAGCGGACCCGACCCACCATGCCGCGAGTCGAGCGCGCTCATGCCTAAGCGAGCATGTCGGCGCAGGGTCCGCTGCGTCGACAGCGCGCCATAACGACGACCGTGGACCTGATCAACACCGACAAAGGCGCGCGCGTAATCGGCGTTAAGCGGATCGGCTTGATCCAGAAAATATGAGTCGCGTCCCCGCCGTTCATGTCTCGCAGCCACCGCGGCATCGCGCTGGGTCTGCCGGTCCGGAACATTGTTGCCAGCAGCGCGTGAGTAGAGCCGGCCAGCGTCGTCGCGCTTCACCGAGCTGAGGGGATTTTGAAGCCGTGACCCCCCTCGGTGCGAAGCATCGACTAGCCGTTGCGATCGGCACCATGTGCTTGGCCGCGTGCCGGGCTTCCGTCGCCGACGGTCCGTTGAAGTTCGGGTCGTCGACACCCGCTGTCACTGGCTAGTTACTCAGCCGATTTTTGCTCACGAACGCCTAGTACGGCGACCCACCGAAGAATCCGCGCGCCACCAGTCCGAGGCACACCTGCGATCCGTTCGTGTCGATGCTTGTCGGCGCTGCGAACTCGGGAGGAGGATGTGCGCGACCCGAGAGGGGGGTGACGTGATGCCTACCTACCTCACCTCGTTTCGCCAGACCGCAGACACTGCGGCCAAGCTGATCGCCAATCCCGAAGATCGCCGTGAGTCGCTTAGCCCAGTCCTCGAATCGTTGGGCGGCAAGCTGCTCGGCTACTGGTATGCCTTTGGCGACGTCGACGGCTACGCGTTGTTCGAGGCGCCCGATGACATCACTGCTGCGAGCTTTCTCGTGAAGGTCGGCGCGAGCGGCGCGTTCAGCCTGTCAACCACCAAACTGCTCACAGTCGAGGAGGCGCTTCAGGCGTTTGGCCGCGCCACCGATGTGGCATACCGGCCACCTGGAGCCGGTTCGTAGCAGGGCCGCCGGGGGTATCCGCAGCACGATGTTCTGTGCCTTAACGCGCGGGAGTTCCAGGCGGGCGGTCGCAAGGACTGGCTAGCGTTGTGGGGCCCGGCGCCACGGCTCGGCGAGGGCGATGCTGGCTGGGTCGCCGAAGCGTCTGAGGAGAGCGCACGTGCGGGTTCTCATCACGGGGGGTACAGGGATTCGTTGGTTCGCACACGGGCGTGGCCGTGGTCCGGGCCGGCCATGACGTGCGGCTGCTGGTTCGTCGGCCCGAGCGTGTCGGTCTCGCCCTGGCCCCGTTCGGGATCGAGGTGGCGGAGGTCGTGACCGGCGACGTGCTCGAGGCGGGCTCGGTGCAAGCGGCGCCCAAAGGGTGCGACGCCGTCATCAATGCGGCCGCGGTGTACTCCCTGGATCGCAGGGAAGCTAGGAATACGCTCGCAACAAACGCCGAGGCCGCTGAGATTGTGCTGGGAGCAGCAGCCCGAGCAGGACTCGATCCGATCGTGCAGCTGTCGAGCTACGTGGCCCTTCTCCCGAGCCGCGACATCCTGGGTCCAGACACTCCGATCGGGATCGGTGCACCCGCCTATCCCAGATCGAAGGCGCAGGCCGATGCGATCGCCCGCCGATACCAGTCCGAAGGAGCGTCGGTCGTCATCTCCTATCCCGGAGCCGTGGCCGGACCGCATCACTCCTACTTTGCGGATACCGCTTTCACTATCGCAATGATCCTTCGGAACCGAACCCCGTTCGCGGTCCCCGGAGGCTGGCCTGTCGCCGACGTCAGCTATGTCGCAACCGCCCACGCCGCCATGCTCGGACCGGGGCACGGGCCGCGACGCTACCTGCTCGGCGGCCACTACTCGAAGCGCAGCCTCGAATTCTGCGCCCAGCCCGGCGTCGTGCTCGTATCGGACCTGGCCGCCGTCCCGCACGTAGTACACGTCAGGTCGTCCGTGCTGGTCCACCGCAGCAGCTCGGGCGCGCACGCGAAAACACGCGATCACGCCGGGCCGCCACGACGCGGCATCATCGGCGACTCAAGGTCAACGTGCGGGCACGCCCCAGCTGTGGCGTCGCCGAGCGCCGTCAGCACCGTGTCGAGTTAATCAACCAGCGACGCGGGTGTGCGGTCGGTCATCGGTCTCTCTTCCGCCACGCGGCTCGCTCGACTCTGAGCGCCCGTCCCCGCGCGCCCTATGCGGCGCATCGGCGAACGCGTGTTCGCCCGGCAGCGCTGGCTTAGGGGAGACTCGATCGAGGCTTGACTGGCGCTCATGACGCGCGCACGCTGAGCCCGTGGCCCTGCGGGTCGTGAGCGAGGTGGCCTCTCACCCGAGATAGGACGACCTGCCAGGGCCACGACGGAGGCAGATGATCAGCCGATGACGCTCAACTAGTCACACTGCAAGCACGACTAGGTGCTGCCCCGAGCGGATACCCGGCATCTCACCGGAGCGCGGCCACGAGATCACTAACCCCCGGAGTGACAGGATGGCCAATGGGTGCCGGGTATCCCCATGCATGATCATCGGTGAGTCAGACGCGTGTTGGCTCTGCTGACGCTGACTCTGCCAGTCGTTATCCACAGCTATCCACAGTCGGTGGACAGTGGACTGGCCTTAGAACACCCGTTCGATTAGACTTCGGCCATGAACGACGACAGATGCACGGCCAGAGATCACGACAACCACCGTTGCCGGCTATTCGCCAGCCATGACGGCCACGCCCACGCGGCAGTGATCTTCACTGGGCCATGGGTCTACTCACGCGGAACCGGGAAGGTACGGCCGCGCAAAGTGGTGCGTTGGAACGAGGACGGCCGAGAATGGCTAGACCCCGGCGATGAGTGGGGCGCCGCAGCTACCGGCTGTCCGGCGTGGTGCGCGATGGGAAGCGACTAGCGACCCCTACGATCGCTCCCCGTGGGTCTGCGGTCCTGGTTGCACGGCGACATCATGCAGCTGCGGGACGGCCGAACGGACATGATCTGGCTCCTGCCGCTGACGCTGAACCGTGACGATCTCCAAGACTTTTGCGAGAAACGCTGCCCGCCAGCTACACCGCGACGGCGTCGACATCCGCCCCTCGGCGACACTGCACAGCGTCGAATCAAACGCTGTCACCCTCTCCGACGGCACCCGGCAACCCAGCCGCGCCCTCGATCGCCCATTCCGCGTGCGGCCAGCGGCGGGCGAAACGACGAAGATCGCGATATCCGGCCCGGCTCATCGGCACCCGGCCCGTGGCCACCGTGCGCAGCGATGCATCGACCGCGGCCGCGGTCCACGACGCATTGTGCGGATCGACCGCGATCACCACGCGTTGCGATCTTGACCGTGCTGGATTGCTCGACACCCGACCGCCTCGACGACACCGACCACGACGACGGCAAGGAGGGCACACCAACTTCCGGCCGTGCAGACCTCTCTCCAGCCACTCCCGCCCGAACGGTGATGGCCAGGACGCAAGCCGTTCGTGAGCCAACCCCGACCAGGGCGACAGGTGTCTCCCGAGCGACCCCGACCACCACCTCGAAGGCTGCAGACCCGATCTCCTGGCCTCATCCAACAAGTTGGTGTTTCCGGCGGTTCCCATTAGTAGGTCTCGGCTGCCGGGAAGCGGTCGCCGAAGGTGATCGAGAAAGCGTTGATCGCGGGCTTCCACCGCATCCTCCATCGTGCCCGTCCTTGCCCGGTTGGGTCCAGTGAGCGGGTCACCAAGTACATGCACTTGAGCGCGGCGGCATCGTTGCACTGCGACGCCGAGCGTTACCACCGATGACGGTAAGCGTCAACGCTGCGTCGGCGCGTCACCGGTGCAGGCTCGCCGGTCGGCGACGATGTCGGTCTCGGCGATCCGCCGGTCCACCAAGGTGAAGCTGGGTATCGCAATCGCCGGACACACCGGTGAGATGAACGGGGTGTCGCCGCAAGGACCTGTCTGCCCACCGCCCGTACAGCCAAAGCGGCCGTCGCCGACCGGATTCCGCGTCGCGCCGGGTGCCTGCTCTGCGGGCAAGCTCCATGCGTTACAGGTCGCCCGCGCGGATCCGAGGCAATCGTGAACCAACGCCGACCGTGATCCGTGTCATTGGTGGTGGCTCAATCGTCCACCACTGGTCAGCTACCGGAGGTCCATCATGCGCGCAGCAGTCACTGCGGGGCTTCTCGCCGGCGTCCTGGTCTTTGCCGGGGCAGCGCCCGCGTTCGCGGCCGGCAACCCAAGCGGTACCGGTCTGCCAAGCCAGTCCTGCCAGGACGTCGAAGCGGCCGGCGGCACGGTGCCGGGCAACTCCAGCTCTTCTCCCGGCTCACCGTTCAACGAGGCAGGAATCAACAGCACCGACGGTGGCATCGGGGGTCAGCACTACAACGAGACCTCGCAATACGACGTGGCGTGCTTCCAGGTCTCCCAGCACTAGTGCAGGCCTAAACCGTCAGACAAGCTTGGCTGCGCCGATCCGGTCCCTTTTTGCCAGCGGTTCTCGGCGGATCGACAGGTCGGCCTCAGCCGTCCCCGCGATCAGCCAATCAGCTGGTACCCGCAGTTGGCCTGTTGGATGAAGATCGACTGCGGATGCCGGCCAGGTGGCTCAGTGAGTGTGCGTGGGCGTCGGTTCGGGGTGGCTCGGGGTCTGGTGCGGTCCGGAGGGGTGAGAGCTGGGTGCTTCGCCGGGATGGCTGCTGGGTGCGCCGTGCGACTCGTCCGGGTGAGCGGAGAGCTTGCCGGCCGGCGTAGCGAGCAGCGCGCTGCAGTAGTCGGCGGCCTTGTCCCTGCCGCCCGCAGTGGTGATCAGGACGGTGAACGCGGGGTTGTCGAGGGCCTTGCCCGGGTTGTCGCCGACACCGGCGTTGAACGCCGTGCACAGCCCGCGCAGGTTCGGCGAGGGCGAGCCGTTCGGTGTGGCTGACCGGGCCGCTGCCGCGGCCTCTGCGGCGGAGCTGTGCGCGGCCGCGCTCGGCGAGCCGTGGCCACCCGATGCATGGGTGCTGCCGGCGACGCTGCTCGTCGGCCGAGCGGCATGGTCTGTAGTACCGGCGCCGGGTAGGTGGCCGCTGCCCGCGGCAAGCGCAACACCGCCGCCGCCGACGGCGGCCAGGACGATCGCGACCTTCGCGGTGGCGAGCTTTGCCAGCGCGGTCTTCAGCATGGGTTTTCTCCTCGACTCGGGGGTGGATGCGAGACGAGCGGCCCGAAACGCGCTGACCGCGGCCTGCTCGCCGGCCAGTTCGCCGCGACCCGGGGGAAAGGTGGCCGCGGCGAGCAGTTCGGCGAGGCGGTCCGATCCGACAGGTGAACCCCCGCGTTCACCGTTGATCAGCCGCTCGGCGCTGATCGCGTCGACGTGCGGTCGGTCATCGCTCATCTCACTTCCATGAGCGTCCAGACCGTCAAATGCGTTACACCAGCGAGGCGATCGGCGAGCCGATGCTTGCCCAACACCTAGGCCTCGTTGCGCAGCTGCGCCAATGGCTCACCAACGCCACCGCGGAAGCCGACGAGCGGGACATTACACGTGAATGTCGCAATGACCGCTCCGCCCCCGGCAGTCGCCGTGCATCAACGGCTAGTCAAACCGCCCGTTGACGTCCGGCGACCGACGAAAGGCTAGTGGTCCGCCTCGACAGGTGGGATGCCAGAAGCTCGTTGCGCAGCTGCGCGAATGGCCCACCGACGCCACTCCGGATGAGCGGCCGTGGCTGGAGCCGCCCGCGCCGCCACACCCCGCGGCTCCGGTACCGCGGTCGGGAACGAGTGATCGCGGTAGGGCTCGTTGCTGATGGATTGGCTCGATTCCTTGACGCAGTTCGATCCTGCTTGCAACGGGCGGCGAGTCTGCGTCATAGGCACCTTCGGCGCCCTGGTGACAAATGTCAAAACTACAGCCGGCCTGTGAGTTGCGGCTGAGCAGCGATCGATCTTCGTTTAGCACCTCGGGTGCCCCGGCTATGAGCAGGGAATCCAAAACAAAAGGAGGATCCGATGGCTACCTGGGCGTGGATCCTGATCGCCATTGCCGTCGTCATCGTCGTGGCTGTGCTCGCGCTGGGACTGTTGCGTTGGTCGGGGGCCAGCAACAGAGACACTGTCCAGATGATCGCTACGCCGCCGGCCGCATCCTCCGCACCGGCTGGCTAGCGGTTTCCGCGTGAGGTCATCGCGGTGGCGGTGCGCTGGTACTTGCGTTACGGGCTGTCCTACCGCGACGTCGAGGAGCTGCTGGCCGAACGCGGCGTCGAAGTCGACCACGTCACGATCTATCGATGGGTGCAGACGTTCACCCCGGAGTTCATCGATGCCGCCCGACCGTGTCGCCACGCCGCCGGGGATCGCTGGTTTGTCGATGAGACATACGTCAAGGTCGCCGGCCGCTGGACCTAGCTCTACCGCGCGGTCGATGAGCATCGCCAGGTAATCGACGTGGTGGTCTCGACCCGCCGAGACGCCGCTGCAGCAAGACGGTTCTTCGCCCGCGCGCTGCGGGTCGGGCCGCTGCCGGTCGAGGTCGTGACCGACCACGCGCCGGTCTACCCGCGGGTGCTCGACGAGCTCGTACCAGCGGCTCGGCATGTCACCGAGCAGTATGCGAACAACCCGATCGAGGCCGACCACGGCCGGTTCAAGGCCCGGCTCCGACCGATGCGCGGGATGAAGACGATCTCGTCAATGCGCGTCGTGGCAGCCGGTCACGCCTTTGTGCAGAACCTTCGTCGCGGCCACTACGGGATCGCCAACGACCGCCCTGCTCGGGAGCGTGTCCGCGCTGGATTCGACGAACTGGCTCGGTGCATCTGACGCCGCCCCCGAACCGGCCAACCCGAAGGCTGCCGCGTTTCGATCAACGCAACAGTGCCCTCCAGGTCAAGCAAGCCCGGTCCCGGCCCGCCACGAGAGTCCGGTGCTCGCCCGGCGGAAAGGGAGAACGATATGTCGACGCACGACGCTTTGCAGATCGACGAAGCTCGCGAGAACGCTCGGCGATACGTG